>JAFTDT010000105.1 GCA_017453985.1 Clostridia bacterium | reverse complement strand
GCTGAGCGCGGGGAACGAGCATGAACACATTAGGAGGACAAGCATTTGAAGAAGATAATCAGTCTGTTTTTACTCGCAGTTATGACGGCGGGGCTGCTGTGCGGCTGCGCGGGCGGCGGCGATGGGAATATCATACTATCCATGGAGTATGAGTATGATCTGTCCATTGAAGAACCTTTTAGCGAAGGCTTGCTTTGCCTTAAAAACCACGATAAATACGGCTTTGTCGATAAAAAAGGCAATATAGTTGTCCCACTCGAATACGACTACGCCAACTCCTTTGACGAGGGGTTGGCGGCAGTCGTAAAAAGAAAGTTTTTTCCGTGATACATGCTCCCGGAAAAATGATTGGTTAAGTTTTTGTATGCCCTATTTTGCATGCTGATATTTATTTGTCTACAGCCTGAAACGCCGCGCCGCGGCGTTTTTCTTATTTCTTATCCGAGCCTCTTGAGCGGCAGACGGGAGCCGCTTGAGGCGAGCAAGCTGCTGTCTGCCGTCCGGCGCAATTCCCAAGGGCAGGGGCAGACAGAGGTTTTTGAGGTTGACAAATCCGGCTTATATACGGTATCATGAGCATGTATTTTAACAGCTTTTTATAAGAGGTTATTGTATGGCTATTACAGTAGTTGTGGCAGATGATGAGTCCATCATTCGTATGGATATTGCAGAAGAACTGAGCGAAGCAGGCTTTGATGTGATCGGAGAAGTTTCCGATGGGTTTGACGCCATTGAATGCTGCCGAAAAATGCACCCCGATGTGGCTTTGATAGACATCAATATGCCTGTTATTGACGGCATGAATGTAGCGCGCACCATCCTTTCCGAAAAATTGGTCAAGGCAGTGGTGATGATCACAGCCTACAACGATGAAAAATATTTGGAGGAGGCAGGCTCAATCGGCGTGGGCGGCTATATCGTAAAGCCCATCAAAGAAAACTCTGTAATTCCGACTATCCGTATTGCATTGGCGCAGAGCCATCACCTGCAGCGTGCCAACGATACGGCAATTCAGGCAAAGCAGCAAACGGATGAAAGGCGCATTATTGACCGCGCCAAGGGCATTTTAGCCCGTCAGCTCCAATGCTCGGAGGGGGAAGCCCTCAGACGCATGCAGCAGGACTGCATGAAAAAAGGCTGCCGCCTGATCGTTTATGCCAAAATGATCTTGGACGCCAATGCGGGCGATGCCATGATACAGCGGGCAAAAAGCCTGTTGATGGAAAAGCACCGCTTGTCGGAAAACGCGGCATTTCATCGCATACGCAGCAGAAGTCAGCGTGAGGATATTCCGCTGGCAGAGGCTGCAAGACGCGAGATTCAGGAAAATCAGTGAGAAAAAAGGGGTACTATGGGCAATATTATTGAGATTTATAAGGAGAAGGCCTCTTGCTCAGAAGAAGATATTGAGATCATTTCCAATTTTGCAAAAGCATTGCCGCAGATAGCAGAGCTGACGGCAAGCGATGTGTTTTTGGACTGCCCTTGTACCGACGGGACCGTGATTTGCGTTGCTGCGGAGCATCCGGAGAACAGCCGCATCGATTATTACGGTGAGATCGATGCGGAGGGGATATGCATATCCCCTGAGGATGAACCCGGCGTATTTGCGGTGCTGCGTACCGGACAGCGATATGTTAACCAATTGGGACATGCGCCTAACGGAATTCCGATCAAGCAGGATATTGTTCCCATCAAAAACAAAGATCGCGTGATCGCCGTATTAATCAAGGAAGAGGACTGCTCCGAGAGCGTCCTGCAAAATAAGAAGTATGAGTCGGTGCTGCGCTCAAATGTAATTCTCAGAGAAGCTATATCGCTGCAGAACAATGATGAAAGCGGCGCGGTATCTCTTGATGTAAATTATCTGCAGTTGAAGCTTAAGGAATCTAACCACCGAATTAAAAACAGTCTGCAAATGATTGCAAGTATTATGCGTATGGAGGCAAGGCGATCTCAAGATAAGGAATTGAGGCAGAAAATGCTGGAAAACTCCTCCCGCATTCTTACGGTGGCTACCATCCATGACATGCTTTCCGGCTCCAACGGCATTTCCGTGTTGGACATTCGTGAAGTTTTGATCAAGCTTCTGGATTCTGTATGCAGTTATGCTGCCACGGACTGTCAGATATCGGCAACGGTGGATGGTGACGAATGCGTGATGGAATATGAGAAGGCCATCGCGATAACGCTTGCAGTCAACGAGCTTGTCAGCAATGCGCTGAAATATGCTTTTACCGGACGGCAGCAGGGAATGATCACAATTCATATAGAAAATACCTCCAGTTATAAAACAATATCGGTCGCCGATGACGGCGAAGGCTTTCACAAAAATATTCAGCCCGGTATGGGGCTGCGTTTGGTGGAAAGTGTGGTCAAAGAGAAGCTCTCCGGTCGTGTTTTCATCGGTTCCGCCGGAACGCAGGATGCGCCGATAGGAACTTTAGCTACCATTGAATGGCGTTAGCGGACGAAATTGCCAATTAGTCACAATTACCAAGCTGCTTGCCTGTTTCGCTATAATAAGCTTGACAATTGCACAAAAATAAGTTATTATGATTTCAATGCTTAAAAGATAAGATTTTGTCAGTCTATGTGACGGTCTTTGGTTAAAATAGAATAATGTGACCCATACAATGGGGTATGGGAGAGCAATAGAGCTAAGCTGAAAGCCGCATGTGCGAGCATGCGAGTTTCGGTTTGGCTTTTTTGTATTTTTATTTTGTTTTGCGTTTAAAAGGTGATTTGTTGATGTACGCTTGTACATTGCAAATAAATACACAATTAATTGAAAGGGGAAAAGTAATGAGTAGCGTTCAAATCATCTCTGTCGTGGCTGTTATTGCATACATGGCGGTCATCCTGATAGCGGCACGACTCCTGAGCAAACGCGGCAAGACTGCCGCAGGAGAGGTAAGCCACAATTTACCTTGGTATATCATCGCAGGCTGCACGATGGCCACCATCACTAATGCAGCGCAGCTGCTGGGCAATGCCGGCGCATCCTTCCAGGTGGGTTATGCGCAGATGTTCTGGGCAAATATTTTTGCCGCTTTATTCATGTTCATCACCGTTCCTTTGATGGCTAACCGTATGCGCACCGTACAATGCAATACGCTGGCAGAGCTGGCTGTTAAGCGTTTTCCGAAGAGTACGCGCATGAATGTTGTCCTGACGGCATGGAGCCTGTTCTGGGGTCTGTTTGCAAACGCGCTGAGCGTCTTCGGAGGCGCAGTCGTTCTGCAGACTCTGCTGGGCGTAAACTTCTGGGTCGGCGCCGTTATCGTAATTGGCGTAGCAATTGTTTATAATGCGCTTGGCGGCATGGAAGCCATGTCTATCGTGGACACTGTGCAGTACATATTTATCGGTATCTTAGTTGGCATTCTGACATTCCTGCTGTTTAAGGAATACGGCTCCTTCTCCGCATTTGCCTCTGCCCTGCTGGGCAATACCGGCTATAATCTCACTGCTGCCGGCGAGGCTCTCGGTATTACACCGGGATTTTTCGATGTGTTCCATATGCCCGGCTGGGGCGCCAAGGGCTTTATAGCTTACATTTTGGCTTGCTCCCTGTGGGCATGCTGCGATTTGGGCGTCATCGGTCGTTTCCTTGCCCAGCGCACCCGTGGCGACGGCACCCGCGGCATGCGTGCCTATACCATCATTTTCCTCCCTACCGTCCTTTTGATGGCCAGCTATGGCATTTGGGGGCGCGGCATGTTTGCTTCCCTGGATGCTCCCGACAGCGTTGTGCTGCTGGTTGCTGAGAAAATCATGGGAGGCGCAGGTACTGTGCTGTTCCTGCTTGCCACCGCTGCCGCTATCCTTTCCACCGTCGGCGCCTATATCAACGCCGTCGGTATGACCTGCGTCAACATCTATAAGAAAGTTAAGAAAGATCAGAGTGAAAAGCACTACAAGATTGCTGAAATCTGCTCCACTTTGATTGTTGCCATATTGTCTCTGCTGATGGCAAAGATCTTCGGCTACAGCGGCATCTCCATTACAGCCGTTGCCGTTCAGATGATTTTGGTGGCAACGCTGACCCCCACTGTTTTGTGTACCTGCTTCTGGAAGCGTTTCAACGAACGTGCCGCCTTCTGGGGTGTGGTTCTGGGCATCGTGATATCGATGGCGTCAATGTTCTATGCCGGCGGTGCTTATGCTGCCATTATGGGCGGCGGCTTCTTCGGCATTCCGACGCTGTTCCTGGGCTGGATCGTTGTGCTCATCGTATTTGTCGGCTTGAGCTTTTCCAAGCCCTATACTGTCGAGGATAACGGTCCCGAGTTCCGTGCCCTGTTTGAAAACAAGCAGCCCTTCTCAAAAATGGACGGCGCCAAGGATATCGTTGTGGGCGGTATTTTGATTATTGCGGCAGCAATTATTTGCGGTCTTGGTCTCACCGGAAAGCTGGGTGCATTCCCGACCTTCGATAATCCCATTGCCGATATCGCTCTGATTGCCTTTGCCTGCATTTCTATTGTTGGCGCCCTGTTCCTTGGCAGCTTCCTGGTTCGCCGCACCTTTGGCAAGAAGTCCGATAGGTAATTCCGAGCTTATCATCTCATTTCCGCCAGTAAGTCTGTCGGAAATGAGATGATAGCAATTCAAATATCGTGCAGAAATATTTATTATTTTGAAAGGATGTATCAATATGTTCGCAAAAGTTAACGGATATAAGATTTTCTTTGATGTCGAGGGTTTGCAGCTTGTTCCCGATGGTCCCGTTATGCGCGAAAAGCCCGTATGCCTGGTCATGCATGGCGGTCCCGGCGCTGACCATGCACACTTTATGCCGGACCTGTCCCCTCTGTCCGAATATTGCCAGCTCATCTATATCGACGACCGCAATTGCGGTCGCAGCGAGCGCATCGATTATAAGACCAACACTATCAAGCAGAATGTGGAAGATATCGAGGCTCTGCGCGAGTACTTGGGACTGGATAAGGTATTCATTCTCGGACAGTCCTACGGAGGCATGAAGGCGCAGTATTATGCGGCACATCATCCTGAGCATCTGTACGGCGCCATGATCATCTGTACTTCTCCCAATGCCGCCGGCATAGCTAATGAGCGTGTAGCAAAGCACATCTTGGAGTACGGCACCCAGGAGCAGTATGAGATCTGGACTACCGGCGCACTGCAGACCGGCAAAATCACTTTCCATGAATATTTGGAAAAAATGCTCCCTCTTTATCATGGCAAGGGCAAGTTCAAAGGACAGGAAGCTATCGACGCTCAGTTCCGCATAATAACCAACGACGACATAGTCGGTTGGCAGTTCACGGGTGAGTTGGCAGAGTACGATCTTATTCCCGATTTGAAGACGGTAAATCTGCCCTGTCTGGTCATGGCCGGCGAGCAAGACTTTATCTGCGATGTGGAAGCCAACAAAGAGATTGCCGATGCAATTCCCGGCGCGGAGTTCCATGTGATCCCGGGTGCTTCTCATGAGATCTTTGCCGATTGCCCCGAGCTTGTGTTCCCCATCTTGAAGCGGTTTATTGACAAGCACTACGACAAGTGATCGATTTGATGCTTCACCTTTTGTGACCATCATTTCCATGCACTCCGCCTATTGCTTCCCGTGAGTCTATCTCGGGAAGCAATAGTTAACCTGTGTTCTCAAAGGAGTAGATATTGTGGACATGTATAATCAAATACGCAATCTTGCCGAGAAATATAGCGAATATACCATTCATATTCGCAGGAGCATTCATCAGAACCCCGAGCTGAGCATGCAGGAATATAAGACCGCGGCGCTTATTCGTCAGGAATTGGATTCCATGGGAATTTCCTGGAGGACAATCGGTGAGACCGGCGTACTTGGCACATTGCCTGCCACAGAGCCCGGCGGCTATACGGTGGCGCTTCGCGCGGATATTGATGCACTGCCTGTCTGCGAAGCCACAGGATTGCCCTTTGCCTCAAAGGTCGAGGGGGTAATGCATGCCTGCGGTCACGACACTCATGCCGCCATGCTGTTGGGTGCAGCAAAGATTCTGTCCTCTATGGAGAAACGTCCCAACACCACGGTGTTTGTGTTTCAGCCGGCAGAAGAGTTCGGCATCGGCGCAAAACTGATGCTCGACGGCAATGCCCTTGACGGTGTGGATGTTATCTACGGCTCCCACGTGTGGCCTGATTTGCCTGCCGGTCAGATTGGCTTGCTATCCGGTCCTTTGATGGCCGGCGCCGACAAATTTCTCATCCGCGTTCTCGGAAAAGGCGGACACGGCTCGCAGCCCGAGCGCTGCCACGACCCCATTCCTGCCTGCACCGCCATCGCTGACGGGATCCATCAAGTAAAATCTCTGTCACTCCGCGGCGATACGCCCTTGGTGCTGACGGTCGGTTATATTAAATGCGGAACCGCCATGAATATCATTCCCGACAGCGGAGAATTGGGCGGTACCATTCGATGGTTTGATCGCGAATCCCAGCAGATTGCCCGTGAACGCATCCAAAAAATCGCCGAATACAGCTGCGCGATGTATGATTGCAGGGCTGAAGTGGAATTTACAGATATCTGTCACTGCACGGAAAATGATCCCGCTTGTACGGAGCATGCCCGCAAAGCACTGTCTGCCATGTACGGTGAGGACGCGGTGGCAGCAAGCTTCCCGCTTGCTTTAGGCAGTGAGGATTTCAGCTATTATGGCAAAAAAGCGCCTGCTGTTTTCGGCTTTATAGGTTGCAGCAATGAGCGGCAGCAGTCTTTCCCCCTGCACAATCCGCACTTCTCGCCGGATGAAGCGGCCTTTGAAAGGGGTTCCGCACTTTATGCGGCATTTGCCTGCGGATATCAGAAGTAAAGATGCTGATAGGTTGACGCTTTATGTACGCATTTGTAAATGGAACTAAAATATTTTATGACGTCGACGGTAAACAGGTAGTTTGGGACGAAGAGAAGAAATGTATGAAGGAGAAGCCTGTTTGCTTCATACTGCACGGTCGCCCCGGAGGAGACCATTATATCTACGGCGAGTTGTTTCACTGGCTCAGTGAATATATGCAGTTGATTTTCGTTGACTATCGAGGCAACGGCCGCAGCGGCAGAGATGGCGACGCCAGCAAATACACCATCAAGCAGAATGTTGAGGACCTGGAGGCTTTGCGAAAGTCCCTGGGGCTTGATAAAATTGTTGTGATGGGGCAGTCCTACGGCGGCATTATGTCACAGGCATATGCTACAACATATCCCGATAGCGTATGCGCCTTGATACTGATGTCTGCCGTCCCTACCGGTGAAACCTTTGCAAAGGCTTCTGAGCAGCTTAATATACGCGGCACACCGGAGATGAAGGATTTCTTCGTCAACGTATTGATGGCCGGCAAGATAAAAACCCCGGAAGACGCCCGCCAATATTTGATCACCTTTGCGCCCTTATATACGCTGTATGGCAAAGAGCGCTATGCCGAAGAAGTTGACCGCTGCATTTTGAACCATGAGCTATTGGCATCTCCGGAGCTGTATTCGTTTAATTTTCTGCCCGTTCTCCATAAGATTAATTGTCCCGTGCTTTTGATTGGCGGTGAAGAGGACTGGATCTGCACCATTGACCAGACCTACCAAATTCGCGAGCGAATTAAAGATTGCACCACGGTTGTCATCAAAAACAGCGGCCACGAAATCTTTTTGGACCAACCGCAGCAGACCATCGATGTATTGGACCGTTTTGTCAGAGAAAAGATACTGCCTCTGACTCATTATATTAAAGCGCCGATGACACTGCATTATCAGTCGGAAGCAAATCAAAGGTTTGAGCTATAAGGAGAAAAGCAAAAACGCCGCGATGCGGCGTTTTTCTTATTCCTTATCTTATTCTCTTGAACAGCCTTGCGCTCCAGAAATCCATGCCAAGCTCGTCGATGTAAAAATGCAGTATGGCGCGCCAGTTTTTCGTCGCCGTGCTCACCATGATATATTCAGCGTCCCGGCGCACAGCCGCCTCCGCATATTCAAACAGACGTCTGCCGACGCCCTGCGAACGCAGGTCCGGCACGACATACAGCTCCTCCAGCTCGAAGCACGGCGTGCCATCCGCCATCACGGAGCTGGACTTTTTGGCGTCTTCAACGTGTCCGAGCAGATAGCCCACCGTCTCGCCGCCTTCCTCCGCGATGAAGATGCGGTTGCCCTCGATATCCGCGCGTTCATTTTTGCGGTAGCCGCGGCAGTTATCCTCCGCCTCCCACGCGGCGGACATGCCGATAAGCGTCTCCAGCAGCGCCTCCGTGAGCGCAGCCTCTCTTATCTGCACGCTGTTATCCCCTCCCCTGATAGATTTGCATTTTATTATACTATCCTCCGCGCAATAAATCAAGTGCGCGACGCATGTCCGCCCCGTTTACCGCTCACGCGCCAAATCACGCGGAGCCGCACGCCTCCCCTCCGCCTCAACCGGCGGCGCGGCTGCGTCCGCTTGCCATGCCGCGCTTTTCCTCCCGCTTTTTCGGTAATGCGCCAAAAGCTGCGCCAGCCTGCCGATACGCTCGTAGGTTATCAGTCGGCACAGGCGGTCGGTAAAGCTGCCGTACTTTCTGTACAGCAGATTGAACAGCCAATAGGTCATGCACTGATGCTTTGCCTGCGGACGACGCCTGACGATATTCTTCAGACTGTATATTTGTCGGTACATCCACAGATATCCCTGCATCAGCTCCTCCGGCGTCATGCCCTTGGGCTGAAAAATCACATGAGCCGTGTTGTATTTTGACAAATCATCGGTAAGCAATCGCCCTTCTGTTCGCATTCGTTCATACAAAACCGTCCCCGGATATGGCGTCAGAATATGAGATGTGACCGTTTCGATGCGATTTTTCACTATCCATTCCAGCGTCGCCCGAAAGGTCTCCGGCGTGTCGCCGTCCAGCCCGAATACAAAGCTGCCGTTTATCATTATCCCCCGCCGATGTATCTCCGCCACGGCATGCTCATATGCCTCGATGTTGTTTTGCCGCTTGTGGACGCTGCTGATGGAATGCGGGTCGATGCTCTCAAACCCGATAAACAGACTGCGGCAGCCGCTGTCCCGCATGAGGTCGAGCAGCTCCTCATCGCGGACGATATCGATGGATGCCGCCGCATTCCACAGCAGCCCCATTGGACGTATCCTCTGCAAAAACTCCCGCGTCCACGCCGGATTGCCCGTAAAGTTGTCATCGATGAAAAGGATATGCTTCTGTCCCGTAGCCCGTATGTCCGCCAGCACATCCTCTATGCGTCGGTTGACATACTGATGCTCGCTGCCGCTGTTATAGCAGAAATCGCAGCGATACGGACAGCCCCGGCTGGTATGCACCACGTTGCAATAAAGATACGGAGACTCGGCAATCAGCTCATATGCGGGCGAAGCTATATCCTCGCCCCGCAGCGGACCTTTGCAGCGATAACGCTTTTGCAGCCTGCCCGCCGCCAGATCCGTCATGATATCGCGCCATGTTCCCTCCGCCGCCCCGATGCACAGCACGTCAAAGGCATCCTCCGGCACGGTGTCCGCCGCCGTGGTAATATGAATTCCTCCCGCCACCACCGGAATGCCCCGGCTGCGGTACTGCCGCGCTATCTCCGCGGCGCGCGGCAGCACGTCCACAGTTACGGAAATACCGACGATATCTGGGCTGTCCGTCGTATCCACCGGCGCTATATTCTCATTCTCCACGCTTACGGTATGCTCCGGCATCAGCACCGCCGCCACCGTCAGCAGTCCCAGCGGCGGCGCCATGTGCAGCTTGATATCCGTGTCCATCGGACGCTTGAGCATACGCGGCTGGATAAGCTTTACCCGCATAGCGCACCCCTCTTTCTCGGTCGTCCGCTTGCTCTTATGCCAATCATGATGCATTCGCTTTTCATAAGACTTCCTCCCCGCTGTCGGTTTGCGGCGCCGCCTTCGTCACGGCATTGTTTGGGCTTATATTACACCCTTTCCCTCCGTTTGTCAATAATATTTTATTGTTTTTCAATAAATATTTGTTGTTTATCTCCGCGCCCGCAAGAAAAAAAACATCGGCTGCCGTTTGGCAGCCGATGCTGAATAATATGCTTTTTTTAACGCTTGCTGAACTGCGGAGCACGACGTGCAGGCGCTCAAGCAATGTTATTGCTTTTTCTCCCGTACTCTCAAGGCGTCCCGATTTTACCTCACGAGTTGACCCGTCAAAGACGGCGGTTTCCTCATTCCGGCTTTGCCACCAAAAAGCACATATCGTTCAATTCATCGTCTTCAAAGAAATTATAAAACGTAAAATTGTACAAAAACCGCTCCGCGCCGTATACTCCGTAGCCGTTTTGGTTGTGATCGGTGGTGTCATACGGGTCAGCCACGATAATCACGTCGTCCTGAGTCGTTTCCGTTCCCATTGTATCGTAGCCGATGATGACCTGCCAGTGACCGCCCCAATCGTTCCAACCGATCATAATTGGATTGCCTGCGGCAAGCGTGTCCCGAATGTAATCGAAGGTGAAGATATCATATACATCTTCACCGGCGTCGATAGCCGAATAGCAGCTAAACCCGCCGACGCCGTCAAACATGGCGACCATCTCGCCGAGGCTGGTTGCGCCAGGCTCAAGCCCCTGGGGGCGCAGCTCGGCAAGACTTTCCTCGGTGTAAGCTCCACGCCGACCATACCACTCCAGCACCATGAGCGCGGACGCCACGCCGCAGCTCCATTCGCTGGATTGCTGAATGGTTTTGAAATGCGGCAGGATCGTCAATGTATCCGTAGATTTCAGATTGTAAAAATCCAAATGACTGAAATACGGGCTGTCAGCGTGATCGCCGTCCCTCTCGACGCTGTCCGCTCCATCCTCCGCACTCAGATCAACACCGTCATCAAATTTCATTTCATCATCGGTATTCATACCGGATGCAGATTGTTTCCAGCCCACGCCCAAGGCGTATAAAGCGCTGACGATCAGCAGCAGACATATCGCTGCGACAGCCGCGGCTTTCCATGTTTTCAGCTTCTTTTCCATACTTAACTGACTCCTTTCTTTTTTTGCCTTATTCATATTTCGGCAGCATCAGCACAAATAAATGAATTGACACTGCGTCTGCGCGCGTCCCGCCAGCGTCGGAACCCCAAAACGCAGAAAGTATCGGCTGCCGACGGCAGCCGATACCAAGCAATATGCTTTCTTTTAACGCTTGCTGAACTGGGGAGCGCGACGTGCCGCCTTGAGGCCGTACTTTTTACGCTCTTTCATGCGGGAATCGCGGGTCAGGAAGCCAGCCTTCTTCAGCTCTCCCCTGTACTCCGGGTCCGCCTGCAGCAGCGCGCGAGCCAGACCGAAGCGGATAGCGCCCGCCTGTCCGGTAAAGCCGCCGCCCTGCACCTTTACGTCCAGATCAAACTTGCCAGTCACGCCGAGCAGCTCCAGCGGCTGGCGCACGATATACTTCAGCGTGCCCAGTCCGAAATAATCGTCCAGAGTACGTCCGTTGATGACTATGCTGCCGCTGCCGCCCGGAATGAGGCGAACGCGCGCCACGGAGCTCTTTCTGCGTCCGGTGCCGTAAAAATAAGCTTTCTTAGGTGTATACATGTGCTTTTACCTCCCCTTATTCGGCTGCCCAAAGCTCGGGCTTCTGCGCCTGATGCTTATGCTCCGCTCCGGCGTAGACCTTGAGCCTGACAAGCGCGTGACGCCCGATGCCGTTCTTCGGCAGCATGCCCTTGACAGCCAGCTTGACCGCGAGCTGCGGCTTTTCCGCCATCAGCTTCTTATACTGCGTCTCCTTGAGACCGCCGGCATAGCCGGAATGGGTGCGGTAATACTTCTGCGTCAGCTTGTTGCCGGTCAGCAGCGCCTTGTCCGCGTTGATGATGACGACGAAATCGCCGCAATCGACGTGGGGGGTGTACTCGACCTTGTGCTTGCCCTTCAGGATAGAGGCGGCGGTGGCGGCGAGGCGACCCATCGGCTTGCCCGCCGCATCCAGCACATACCACTTGCGCTGAACGGCTTCTTTTTTCAACATGAATGTGGACATTCTTTATTCCTCCGTTTTATATTTACTCAATTTTCCGATAAAATCCAGCTTTATATTTATAACACAGGCGCTGCGGGCTGTCAATACTTTTTTCGCGCAATTTTTAAATTACAGCGCCATAAGTCTGTTTTTCTCCTATTTTCTTTTATTTACTGCATTTTTCTGATTTTCATTTTCATTTTTTCTCAGATATTTTTTCCTTATATATATTGCATTTTCGTCCTTACTGTCTTAAAATCATTGTACTGGAGTTGATTTAGTTGCAGCATATGCTTTCTCTGACAAGGAGCTGTATAGACGATTACGGCATGATATCGCCCGGCGACCGCATAGTGGTCGGCGTTTCGGGCGGGAAGGACTCGCTGTCTCTGCTGGTGCTGCTGGCGGAGCTGCGCCGCTTTTACCCCAAGCCCTACGAGCTTTTTGCGGTCACGCTGGACATGGGATATGAGGAGATGGATTTTTCCGCCGTCTCCGCGCTGTGCCGCGATATCGACGTGCCGTATACGACGGTGGAAACGGGCATCAAGCGCGTCATCTTTGACATCCGTCGCGAGAGCAATCCCTGCTCGCTCTGCGCCAAGATGCGCCGCGGCGCGCTGCACGAGGCGGCACTGCGGCTCGGTTCGCACAAGGTGGCGCTGGGGCATCATTTTGACGATGCGGTGGAGACCTTTATGCTCTCGCTGCTGTACGAGGGACGGATAAACTGCTTTTCCCCGGTAACTTATCTCGACCGGCGGGATATCACGCTGATACGTCCCATGCTTTACATACACGAAAAGACGGTGGCAAACTTTGCCAAAAAGCAGGAGCTGCCGGTGGTATTTAACCCATGTCCCGCCGACAAAAATACCAAGCGCGAGGATGTGAAGCGGCTGCTGTACGAGCTGCAGGGCAAATACCCCAATCTGAAGCAGAATATTTTCGGCGGGCTGCAGCGCTCGCCGCTGAAGGGCTGGCAGGTATCCGGCACGGGGGTGAATGATGGAAAAGTTTAAAACGAAAAGCTATGCCATGGACATGTCGAGCGGACCGCTGCTGCAAAAGATGCTTGCTTTTGCGCTGCCGCTGATGCTTTCCGGCATCGTCCAGCTTCTTTTCAACGCGGCGGATATCGTCGTAGTCGGGCGCTATGCCGGCGACAACGCGCTGGCGGCGGTCGGCTCCAACGGCTCGCTGATAAACCTCATCGTCAACGTGTTCATCGGCATGTCAGTCGGCACCAACGTCCTTGCCGCCAGAGAATACGGCGCCAAGAACTCCAAGGAGCTTTCCAAGACGGTACATACCTCCATGCTGCTCGCTTTTATCGGTGGCGTATTTCTGACGCTGCTGGGGCTTGTCATGGCGCGGCGGCTGCTGACATGGATGGGTACGCCGGAGGCGGTCATCGACCTATCCGCGCTCTATCTGCGCATCTATTTCCTCGGCATGACCGCCTCGATGATATACAATTTCGGCAGCGCGGTGCTGCGCTCCATCGGAGATACCAGACGTCCGATGTATTTTCTGCTGCTTGCGGGCGTCATCAATGTCCTGCTCAATCTGTTCTTCGTCATCGTGCTGAAGATGAGCGTGGCGGGCGTGGCGCTTGCGACCATTATCTCGCAGTGCGTTTCCGCCGGACTCGTGCTGATGTGCCTCATGCGCGAGGAGGGCTGGATCAGGCTGGAGCTGAAGGAGCTGAAAATCCACAAGGACAAGCTGATCCAGATCGTCAAGACCGGACTGCCCGCGGGATTTCAGGGCATGCTGTTTTCCCTCTCCAACGTCGTCATACAGTCCTCCGTCAACTCCTTCGGTGAGATCGTGATGGCGGGCAACTCGGCGGCAGGCAATATCGAGGGCTTCGTCTACGTTTCCATGAACTGCTTTTATCAGGCGACGATATCCTTCACCGGGCAGAACATGGGCGCCGGAAATATCAGGCGCATATATAAGATACTGCTGACGGGTCAGCTTTGTGTCGTCGTCAGCGGGCTGCTGTTCGGCAACGCCGCCTATCTGCTGGGCGGCGACCTTCTGAGCATATATTCCTCCAGCCCCGACGTTATCGCCGCCGGGCTGACGCGCCTGAGCGTGGTCTCCGCCACCTACGCCATCTGCGGCATGATGGACGTGATGGTGGGCGCGCTGCGCGGGCTGGGGTACTCCGTGATGCCGATGATAGTGTCGCTGCTCGGCGCCTGCGCCTTCCGGCTGGCGTGGATAGCCACCATCTTTCAGCAGGAGCGGTTCCACACCATAAAGATGCTCTATCTTTCCTATCCCGTCTCGTGGGCGCTGACCTTTGCCGCGCATCTCATCTGCTTCTTCATCGTGATGAAGAAGGTGCGGCAGCGATTTCCGCAGCAGCCCGCAGAGACAGAATAAAACCTGCGCCCTGCGAAGTTTTCGCAGGGCGTTTTTGCGCTTTTCTCGCGGCTTATCTGTATTTTATATTTACGACTGCGGTCGTCGCGGCGAGGCAGGCGGTGTATACGCCGCTGATGATCATGCTTACGAGCATTTGCCGCTCGCTGCCGTATACCATGAAAAACAGCAGCTCGCATACCGCGGCAAACCAGCCGCAATACAGCGCAGCGGCGTCAAGCTTCCGCATCGTCTTTTCCCGCGGCTCCTTCGGGTCATATCCGGCTATCATGGAAAAATCTCCGCTTCGGATGCCCGCACGGAAGGCGAGGCTCATCACCCCATACATTGCCGCGATCAACACAGGCGATACCATCACGCATATCATCGGCACTTTGCCGAGAAATGCCATGACCAGATGCGCCAGCGCCAAGGCGAGCGCAAGCCACGGCAGCGCCCTGTCGGCGCTTTTCTGCTCCGCCGCGCGCGGGAGCGTTTCTCCCTCCAGCAGCGCGCCCACATCCATGCCCATGCACTCGGCTATCTCTCGCAGCAGCTCCGCATTCGGCACGGTGCGCCCCGTTTCCCAGCTTGATACGGTCTGTCGGGAAACCTTCAGCGCTTCAGCCAACTCCTCCTGCGACATGCCCCGCCGCTTTCGCAGCTCCAGCAGCCTTTCGCCAAAGCCATTAAAATCCTTCACGATCCTACCTCTTTTCTTTGCGCCTTTTCTTCGGCGTCTGCCGCAAGTATACGCAAAAAGCCCGACGCTGTCAATCAAATACGCCTGACATTTATGTAAGGTTTTGTTGCAGATACGCCAAACGGCATATATGCGCCTGCATTCGGCAGTCATGAAATAATAAAAGCGCGTCTGCGGACGCGCTTCTTTCATTTGCCGTTTATCTGTCTTTAAAAATATTCAAAATTGCCTCAAAGGGGTCGTCGCCGCCCGTCGGCTTTTTTTCGTTCTCCTTTTTGATAAAATCCGCGGGCGAGGGCACATCCTCACCGAACATATCCGCCGCTCCGGCGCCCGGCGCATCTATGCCCGGCTCTCCGGCGGCAGTCTGGCTCTCCGGCGTGTCAAAGGTCGCGGGCATGACTGGCTTGGAATCAAAGCCCGTTGCCACCACGGTGATATGTACCTCATCGTCGAGCGACTCGTCAACAGCAGCGCCGAAGATGATATGCGCCTCGGGGTGCGCCGCCTCCTGCACCATGCCGGCAGCCTGCTCTATCTCATCCAGCCCGATATCCGGCGAGCCGGTGATATTCAGCAGCACGCCGCGCGCGCCGTTGATGGAGGTCTCCAGCAGCGGGCTCTGTATCGCCATGCGCGCCGCCTCCTCCGCCTTGTCCTTGCCGGAGGCGCGTCCCGTGCCCATATGCGCATAGCCCGCGTTCTTCATCACGGTCACCACATCGTTGAAATCCAGATTTATCAGTCCGGGGACGGTCATCAGCTCGCTTATGCTCTGCACCGCCTGACGCAGCACATTGTCTGCCACCTCAAAGGCGTTCTGGAAGGTTATCTTCTGATCGCTGACCAGCTTGAGCCGTTCGTTTGGTATGACGACGAGCGCGTCTACCTCCTCCTTCAGCTCTGTGATGCCGGCAGACGCCTGCTCGATGCGCTTGCGTCCTTCAAAGGCAATGGGGCGGGTGACGATGCCTATCGTCAGTATGCCCATCTCCTTTGCTATGCGGGCGATGACCGGCGCGCCGCCGGTACCCGTGCCGCCGCCCATGCCGGCGGTGATGAACACGAGATTCACGTCCTCAAGCAGTCTGCGTATCTCGTCCTCGCTCTCCTGCGCCGCCTTGCGCCCGATCTCCGGATTGGAGCCGGCGCCAAGCCCGTGCGTGAGCTTTTCACCGATCTGCAGCTTTACCGTCGCCGCGGAATAATTGAGCACCTGCTTGTCCGTATTGACGGCGATGAACTCCACTCCGCGCACGCCGCTTGCTATCATGCGGTTGACCGCGTTTCCGCCTCCGCCGCCAACGCCTATTACTCTTATAGATACGGTAGAATCCCTGCCTACTTCAAACGAAAAGCCCATATGCAACCTCCAACTTATTTCAATCTTTGATTTTAATCCGCCAAAAATCTTGCCGTCTGAGTGTCCGAAACGTCGATCGTGCCGCGCACGCCGGAGCCAAGCTTTTCCTCCACGAGCACCTGCATATACCGCAGCTTTTTCTCAATATCCTCCGCGGTGCCGAGCTTGACCAAAAATCTGCCGTCGTACCTCAGCGTTATGTCATAATTTTCGGTAATATCTATTTCACCTATATTTTTGAGTATATCACTTTTTTCCGCCGTATTCAATAGCAAAAAAAGCGGCTTTTGCTTTTCCTGCTCCAAAAATACGGAATAGGCTCCCTCCTGCGCGTTGTCAAGCGAAACGCCGGTTATCAGGCACATGCCCTCCGCCGTCTCGCCGTAACCCAGCTTTTCCAGCAGCTTGCCGTTGATATCCATGACATAGGAGCCGCCGGTCTCCCTGTCGCGTATCACCGCTACCGCGCTGCATTCCTTTATTTTTATCGTCACCAGATCCGGCAGTCTCCGGCGTATGGCTATCTCGTCCAAATACGGGCACTCGGCAAAAATTCTCTCTATCGCCGCAAATTTGTTGAAGGAAAACATGTTTTTTCCCGTTTCTATGCCCGACGCCGCGATTATCTTCTGAGCCGGATAGCGGCTCTCGCCCTCTATCCTCACCTCATGTATCTTGAAAAATATGGTGATCGCCGCCGCCAGCGCCGCCACCGTGAGCACGACGAATAAAACATATAATAAAAACGCTATTATACGCCGGTTCCGCCTTCGGTATCGCTTTTTTCTGTACGCGCTGCTTCCAGCCATCGGGCACGCTCCTGATCTTTAAATTCTCCTGATCCGCCCTCCCAAAGACGCGATCGTTTTTTCCATATGCTCATAGCCGCGATCGACATGATATATATCGCTTATCTCGCTCTCGCCCTCCGCGCACAGCGCGGCGATGATGAGCGCCGCCCCGCCGCGCAGATCGGTGCAGCGCACCGGCGCGCCGTGCAGCCTTTCCACTCCGCTGACCACCGCCGCTCTGCCGCTGACGCGGATATCCGCCCCCATGCGCACAAGCTCGCCCACGTGGCGGAAGCGGTTTTCAAATATTGTCTCCAGAAACAGGGTGCTGCCCTGCGCCACGCAAGCCGCCGCCATCAGCTGCGCCTGCGCGTCGGTGGGAAAGCCGGGAAAGGGCATCGTCCGCACCGGCGGGATATGTCCGAGAGGACGCTCGCTGTCTATTGTAATCCTTCTGCCGGCGATTTTTATGTCGCAACCTGCCTCCGCAAGGCTCGATATCATGGTTCCCACATGCTCCGGCTCGGCGTCCTCCAGCATTATGCTGCCGCCGCACGCCGCCGCCGCGCAAAGATATGTAGCCGCCTCTATCCGGTCGGGCATGATGCTGTGGCTCGCGTCGTTGCGCGTTTTGCCGCCGGTGACGGTTATCTCGCTCTCGCCCGCGCCCGATATCGCTGCGCCTGTTTTTATCAAAAACTGCTGCAGGTCGTATATCTCCGGCTCGCGCGCCGCGGTTATTATCCGAGTCACGCCGCTGCACGCCGTCGCCGCAAGCATGATATTCTCCGTCGCGCCGACGCTGGGGAAGCTGAGTATTATGTCGCGCCCCCTCATGCTGCCCGAGCGGCAGACTATCTCGCCCCGCTCCTCGCTTATCTCCACGCCCAGCTTGGAGAGCGCGCCGAGATGCAGGTCTATCGGTCTCGGTCCAAGCTCGCATCCGCCTGGCATGCTGAGCCGTGCCCTGCCGCAGCGGGCGATGATGGGACCGAGAAAAATCACCGACGAGCGCATCTCGCGCATCAGCTCGTGCGGGATATCCCAGCGATCCATGCCTGCCGAGTTTACCGTTATCGTCTTGCCGCTGCGCTCCACGCGGCAGCCGAGATAGCGCAGTATCTTGATCGCCGAGTCCACGTCCCGCAGATCCGGGCAGTTGTGCAGGATATTTTCGCCCGCGTTTATCAGCGTCGCCGCCAATATCGGCAGCACGCTGTTTTTTGCTCCGTTTATATGTACTGCGCCTTCCAGACGCTTCCCGCCTTGCACGATGAACTTTTCCATGTTTTTCTCCTCTCTGTGCTTGGGAGTTTACATGACATACTATGCGGTCTGCGTCCTTGTGGTTAATGCATGACGGTATCTCTGATCGCGTTGTATATGTTTTCCAGCGCGTCGGGCTGCGCTCTTTTCAGCGCGCACGCGCTCATGCGCGCCATCTCCTCTCTGTCCTTCAGCAGCCGCGCCGCCATATCGTACAGCTCTGCGCCGCTTATCTCGTTTTCCAGCGCCACCTTGACCGCGCCCGCGCGCTCCAGTATGCGCGCGTTTTTTTCCTGATGATTGTCCGTCACGTGCGGCGAAGGCACGACTATCGCCGGCTTGCCCGCCGCGCACAGCTCCGCCAGAGTGCCGCCCGCGCGGCAGATCACGAGGTCTGCCTGCGCCAGTTTTTTATCCATATCATAAATATAGTCGCAAAGAAGTATGTTCTCGGCGTGCTCCGGGTCGCAGCCCCTTGCCGCCAGCGCCTCCTTCATTTTTTCG
The DNA here is from genome assembly GCA_017453985.1 of Clostridia bacterium. Taxonomy (GTDB): domain Bacteria; phylum Bacillota; class Clostridia; order Oscillospirales; family Butyricicoccaceae; genus RGIG3726. The sequence continues at coordinate 9,465 of JAFTDT010000105.1, read as the reverse complement.
TAGTCACGGCTGCCTGAGGCGTGGATATTGGCAAGCTCGCGCTTTTCCGCCGCGAGACAGATGAAATCCACCATTTTTTCGTTCATATACTGCGCTCCGCCGGAGCCCCAGAAGGACAGCACCACCGGCAGCTCTCCGCCAAAGGGCGACGACGCCTTTTTTCCCGCGATCTCCGCTATTTCGCGGCGGACGGGACTGCCTGTCAGCACGACGCGCTTTGCCGCGCCCAGCAGCTTTTCCGTCTCGGCATGACTTATCATCACGCAGTCCGCCCCCTTAACCAGTCTGCGCGTCGCCATGCCGGGAGTGGCGTTGACCTCCAGCAGCGCAGTCCTGACGCCGCATTTCTGCGCCGCATATACCATGGGAAAGCTGGCGTAGCCGCCCGTGCCGACGACGATATCCGGCTGCAGGCGGCGGATTATGCGCTTGCACTCCCGCACCGCCGCCAGCGCATTCTGCACCGCGGCGGCGTTCTGCCGCAGCCCCTTGGGGCTGAGCGCGCGCGAAAGACCGCGCAGCGGAAAGAGGAATATCTCGTAACCGCTGCGCGGAACCAGCTTTTCCTCTATATGTCCCTTGCTGCCGGAAAAATATATCTCGCAGTTCTCACGGCTCTTTATATAATCCGCTGCAGCTATCGCCGGATTTACGTGTCCGGCTGTGCCGCCTCCCGCAAATATTATCCTCATGCTCAGCCTCCCTTCGGCGCGGGCATGCGCCTGGATACCGCCAGCAGCAGCCCCATTTCACCGAGCTGTATCAGCAGCGAGGTACCGCCGTAGCTGAAAAACGGCAGCGCCGCGCCGGTTATGGGCAGCAGCCCCGTGACAACGCCGAGATTGAACACGGTCTGTACCGCGATCTGCGTGGTTATGCCCGCCGCCAGCAGCGTACCGAACTTGTCTCCGGCGTGCATGGCGATGTAGTATCCGCGCCATATCAGCGCGGCGAACAGCAGGATTATCAGCACCGCGCCGATGAAGCCCAGCTCCTCGCAGATGACGGAGAAGATGAAGTCGTTTGCCGGCTCCGGCAGGAACAGATGTTTCTGCCGGCTCTGCCCCAGACCCAGCCCCCAAAAGCCGCCGCTGCCTATCGCCAGCAGAGACTGCACGCCCTGCCAGCCGTCGTTCAGCTTGTCGCTGAAGGGGTCGAGCCATACGTTTATGCGCGTCTGCGCGTATTCATGCGTTTTTATGAACCAAAAGACGAACGCCCCCGCCGCGCCGCCGCCGATGGTGAACCAGGCGATATTGGCGCCGCCGAGAAAGATTATCACCAGTCCTGTCATGGCGATGATGACCGTCGCGGAAAGGTGCGGCTCCAGATAGAGCAGCCCCGCCGTCGCGCCGATTATCAGCATGAAGGGCAAAAGCCCCCAGCGGAAGGTGTGCATTTTTTTCGGTCCCCAGATGGTCGCCAGACTGGAAAAGGAGAGAATGACGGCGAACTTGCTTATCTCTGAGGGCTGGAAGGTGGTGAAGCCAAGGCTTATCCACCGCCTTGCGTTGTTTATCGTCACCCACATGCTCGGAACTATCTTGATGCTCGCCAGCAGCACAAGAGAAAAAATCAGCACGGGCATGGCAAGATAATGCAGCTTGTGATAGTTGAACCTGGACGCCGCCAGCATGGCGACGATTCCCGCCGCGGCAAAGATGCCCTGCTTGACTATATAATATGTAGAGTCTCCGTCCTGCCCGTAATAGGCGACGGAATAGCTCGCAGAAAACAGGCAGATAAGCCCCACCGCCAGCAGCAGCAGGGTCAGCACAAGCAGCGGCTCATCAAGCTTGCCTCTTTTCGGCAGCCTTTCGCGCTCGGGAAACTCCTGTATTTTATTTTCCGTTCTCAGCTCGCTTTTTTGCTTGGCGATCGGGACGGGATCGCTTTTTTTCTTCATATTCCCCGCAGTCATCTCGATCGTCCTCCCGTCAGTATGTTTTTTACGCGGCATAGGAAAGCAGGCACATCGCCGCCGTCAGCGTCACCGCGGCGCCCACGATCTTCCACTCGCTCCAGCCCGACATTTCCAGATGATGGTGCAGCGGCGCCATCTTGAAAAACCGCTTGCCGCCGGTGAGCTTGAAATATATGACCTGTATTATATCCGAAACCGCCTCCGCCAGATAGACGAAGCCGACCAGCGCCAGAATAAGCGGCATTTCCAGCGAAAACGCCATTGCGCACACCGCCCCGCCCAAAAACAGCGAGCCGGTATCGCCCATGAACACCCGCGCCGGATGCTTGTTGAAGAAGAAGAAGCCCAGCAGCGCGCCGGCAAGCGCCAGCGAGAATATCGCCGAGCTGCTGTCACGCAGCATGAACATCACCGAAAAAAACACCGCTACGATGAACGTCACGGACGAGCACAGCCCGTCGATGCCGTCGGTCAGATTTACCGCGTTGTCGGTGCCGACGATTATGAAGGTGGATATCAGAAGATACGCCGCCCACGGCAGCTCCACCGAAACCCTTGCGAAGGGGATATACAGCGTCGGCGTCATATAGCCCATCACGCGCATGACCGTGAGGAACAGCACCGCGGCGGCTATCTGCAAAAGCAGCTTTTGCTTTGCCGAGATGCCCTTGTTGCGGTCGCGGCGCTTTTTGGTATAATCGTCAATAAAGCCGATCACGCCGAATATCAGCGAAAGCGAAAGCATGAGCAGCGGACGCCAGTCGCCCGTCTCCAGCATCGACGGTATCGACAAAAGGACAGGCACCGACATGGCGGCGATGAATATCAGTCCGCCCATGGTCGGTGTGTTTTGCTTTGACATATGCCATGTGGGGCCGTCCTCCAGTATCTTCTGCCCCATATGCAGCTTATTGAGCTTTTTGATGATCAGCGGCGCTGTCAGCACCGCTATGACAAAAGCAAGCCCTGCATTTTCCAGCACAAAAACCCAACGCCCCATACTTCCTCCATATCCGAAATAATTATTTCAGCAGCTCGGCAACGATCTCCCTTTCGTCCATATGCAGCTTTTTGCCCTTGATCTCCTGATAAGTCTCGTGTCCCTTGCCCATCAGCACGATAACGTCGTTCGGTCTGGCGTTTTTCAGCGCGAAGGCTATCGCCTCGCGCCGGTCCTCTATCACGTGAAGCTGCGCCTTGCTGTCCCTGACGCCCGGCAGGATATCGTCTATGATCGCCTTTGGATCCTCGGAGCGCGGATTGTCGCTCGTCACGATGCAGACGTCGGCGTTGTCCGCCGCCGCCTTGCCCATCAGCGGACGCTTTGTTTTGTCGCGGTCGCCGCCGCAGCCGAACAGCGCCACCACGCGCCCCTTGGCAAAGCCGCGCACCGCCTTCAGTATGCTGTTGATCCCGTCGGGCGTGTGCGCATAATCTATTATCACCGTGTAGTCCGTATCCGTCGGCACCACCTCGGCGCGTCCCTTGACGCCCCGGCAGGTGCGCAGGCATATCGCCGCGTCGCTGAGAGATATGCCGAGGCTCATGCCGCAGCCGATCGCCGCCAGCGCGTTATACACCGAGAACATGCCCGGTATACCCAGCGCCACGTGGTTTATCTCGCCGGTGGTCACCGCCTCAAACTCTACCTTGGATGCCTTTAGCTGGATATTCTTCGCCACCAGATCGGCGCTGTTCTCCTTTGCCGAATAGGTCATCTTATAGCATTTCTTGTTTTCGATCACTTTATGCCCTGCCGGATCGTCGTAATTCACCACGGCGCTGCGACAGACCTCAAACAGCTTTGCCTTCGCCTGCAGATAATGCTCCATATCCTCATGAAAATCGAGATGGTCTCGGCTGAGATTGGTGAATACCGCCGTCTCAAAGGTAAGTCCGTATACCCGGTCAAGCGTCAGTGCATGCGAGGATACCTCCATCACCACATGCCCGCAGCCGGCGTCGCGCATCTCCCGCAGCAGCTTATACAGCTCGCAGGACTCCGGCGTGGTGCGCTGCGCTGGCAGCACGCGGTCGCCTACGTATATGTCGTTCGTCCCGATCAGCCCGCACTTTTTTCCGTTGGACTCCAAAATATGCTTTATCAGATAGGTCACGGTGGTTTTGCCGTTGGTGCCGGTCACGCCGATCAGCTTCAGCTCCTCGTCCGGTCTGCCGAAAAAGTTCTTCGCCATCTGCGCCATAGCTCTGCGGCTGTCCCTCACCAGTACGTAAGGCACGTTTTCCTCCGGCGTGCGCTCGGCTATCACTACCGCGGCGCCGCGCCGCGCCGCCTCCGCGATGAAGAGATGTCCGTCCGTGCGAAAGCCTCTGATCGCCAGAAACGCGCAGTCCTTGACCGCTTGTCTGGAATCATAGCATATATCGGATATCTCCATGTTGAAATCGCAAGACTGGCGGACTATATCCACGTCCTGCATTATCTGTGACAGCTTCATCCCGCGCACTTCCTTTCCGTTTGTTATTCCGCCCTCTGATCCATATCGCTTATTTCCAGCGTCACCACGGTGCCGAACGCCACCTGTGTCTCCGCCTCTATGCTCTGCTTTGTCACCGCAAGATTGCCCTCCTTGGTGTTGGTAACGCCGGTTATCCGCACGTACAGCCCGCGATCCTGCAGCGCACTCTTTGCCTGATTTAAGCTCATGCCGCGCACATTCGGCATGGTTATCAGCTTATCCGGCACGCTCTCTCCCATGTAAAGAATCACCGTGGAATTGCGCGCTACCACCGCGCCCGCCGCCGGTATCTGATCCGTTACCGTGTCGCCGCTGCCGCTGGTGCGAGAGCTGAGTCCGGCGTTTTTCAACGCCGTTTCCGCCTCTGCGCGCCCCATTCCCTTCACGCTCGGAACCGTCTCGTCCTTCTGCTGCAGCTCCGCCTCGGTATACTGCGGCTCCACGTTGAGATACGGCATAGCCTCCTCCATGAAGCGGCGTATGACCGGCGCCACCGTCAGTCCGCCCGTGACGGGCTGCACCGTCGGCTCGTCAAGTATTATCAGCACCGCTATCTGCGGGTCGTCCGCCGGCGCAAACGCCACGAAGGACGAAATGCGCAGACTGTCGTCGCCCGTCAGCGCCTCCTTGTCCTTTTTCTCCGAGGTGCCCGTCTTGCCAGCCACGCGGTAGCCCGCCGTATAGGCGTTTTTGCCGGTGCCGGTCGTAACCACGCCCTCCAGCAGATCCGCCATCAGCGCCGAGGTGTCCGCACTGATCACCTGCCGCACCTCCGTGCGTCCGCAGCTCGCCACGGTGTTGCCCTCGGCATCCAGCACGCTCTGCACCAGATACGGCTTCAGCAGCGTGCCGCCGTTTGCCACCGCCGAGACTGCCGTAATAAGCTGCAGCGGGGTGACGGAAAAGTTCTGTCCGAAGCTCAGCACCGCGAGGTCGACTATGCTGCGGGTGCTGAAAAACACGCCCGTGGACTCGCCCGGCAGGTCGATGCCGGTCTTATCCTTCAGCCCGAACGCCTCGTAATATTCCTCAAAGGTGCGCCAGCCGATCGACTGACCGATCTCCATAAACGCCGGATTGCATGAATTCTTTATCGCCATTGCGAGATTTTGGTCGCCGTGTCCGCCCCTTTTCCAGCAGTTTATCGGCTTGCTCCAGCCCTCTATCTTCTTGCTGCCGCCACAGTAAAAATGGCTGTTCAGCGATACCTTGCCCTCCTCAAGCCCCACCGACATGGTGACTATTTTGAAGGTCGAGCCGGGGTAGTAGGCATCGGATATCGCCTTGTTGCGCCATTGGGCGTTGAGTATTATGCTGCGCTCCTCCCGGCGCTCGTCCGGGTCGGTTATCGAGGCAAGCCGCGCCGCCTCTTTGGCGTCCGTTATGGTAAACGGGTCGTTGAGGTCGAAATCCGGCAATGTCGCCATCGCCAGTATGCCGCCGGTGTTGACGTCCATGACGATGCCCGTGACCTTGTTCTGCACCTTGTTGTCATTGAGGGCTATCTCCAGATTTTTCTCCAGATAGTGCTGCAGCACCTCGTCTATCGTCAGCACGAGGCTGCGCCCGTCCTCCGCCTCATAGTACATTTCATACTGGAAGGGCATCTCCTCGCCTCTGGCGTTGGTCGCGGTTATGACACGCCCCGGCGTGCCGGAAAGCACGTCGTCATACTGCTTTTCCAGCCCATACAGACCCTGCTGATCCGTGCCGACAAAGCCGAGCACATGCGAGAGAAAATTGCCGTAGGGATATGAGCGGCTGGAGTCGCCCACCAGATATATCGAGTTTATCTTGTTTTCCTTGATGAAGGCGCGTATCTTGTCCGCAGTCTCCTTGTCCACTCCGCGCTTTATCACCTCGTAAGTAGACCGCTTGTTCACCTTTGCCAGCACCGTGTCATAATCCAGCGCCAGTATTTCGCTGAGAGTCTCCGCGATGAGCTGACCCTGCTTGTCGTCCTCTATCTTGACCGCCTCCAGCGTCACCATCTCGGTGCCGGTGGATATCGCCAGCGCCTTCATGTTGCGGTCATATATCGCGCCGCGCACGGGATACAGCGTCTTATCCTTGGTCTGCTGGGTGACAGCCTCCTTCTGATAGAAGCCGAAGTCCAGCACCTGCAGCTTGAAAAGCCTGACTATCACCGCGGCAAAGCATACTGCGCCCAGCATCACCGCCACGAAAATAAGTCTTCTCATTGTAGATGTTTCAGCTTTTCTCTGCATCGCCGCGCCGCTCCTTTGCTCCCGGACATGCCGTTCAATTTAGGAAAACGGAGCGGGAAATGTCCACATTCCCCACTCCCCTGCAAATACTATATTCTTTTTGTCAGTTCAGATATTCCAAAATAACATTAAAGCTTTTCAGGACGTTGCCGAAAAAGCCCCCCGAGCTTTCCTCGCTCTGCTCCAGCGTCATCCTCTCCGGATTGGACAACTCTACATATTCGATGTCGCTCTTATCCAGCTTGACCATGCCGAGCGTGTTTTTCGCGTATTCTTCCACATAGGTCAGGTTGTATAGCTGCTCCTTCTTGGCGTTGAGCGCGTTCTCCTCGCTCTTCAGCCCGTCGAGCTGGGTGCGCAGCCTGTCGTTCTGGCTCGTCAGCTCCATCATCTGCGTATAGCCGCTGAGTATCGCGATCACGACCGCAAAAATGCACGCGACAATGACCCCGTATTTCACATACGGCACACGCGCCGCCTGCGTCTTTTTGTAATTTTCGTTTTCCGGCAGCGCCTGAAGCTGCGGCTGCGGCTTCGCCTTCTTTGTCGCAAAATGGTCGAGATCCAGCGCCGCGCTCTGCTTTGATGATACATATGTCGCCATTTTTATTCTCCTCCCTTTGTTCTTTCCGCCACCCTCAGCTTCGCGCTGCGCGCACGCGGATTTGCGCTCAGCTCCTCCTCTCCGGCGGTGAGGGCTTTTTTCGTCACCAGCCTTACCCGCGGCTTTCTGCCGCAGACGCACACCGGAAAGTCCTTGGGACAGACGCAGCCCTGCGCCTCCGCCGCGAACACCTGCTTAACTATCCTGTCTTCAAGAGAATGGAAGCTTATCACCGCCAGTCTCCCGCCGTCCGCCAGACAGTCCACCGCGTCCTCAAGCGCGCGGCGCACCGCCCTCAGCTCACCGTTTACCTCTATTCTTATCGCCTGAAAGGTACGCTTTGCCGGGTGCTGCTTTTCGCGCTTTGCCGCCGCGGGCATCGCGCCCTTTATTATCTCCACCAGCTCCAGCGTACTCTCTATCTCTTTATCCTCGCGGTATTTTGCGATGCGCGAGGCTATCGCCCCGGCAAACCGCTCCTCGCCGTACTCGCGTATCACACGGGCAAGCTCCTCCTTGGAGTAGCCGTTCACCACCTCGCGGGCAGTGAACTGCTGCTCCCTGTCCATGCGCATGTCCAGCGGCGCGTCCGTCATATAAGAAAAGCCGCGTTCTCCGTTGTCGAGCTGATAGGATGACACGCCGAGGTCGAACAGCGCCCCGTCTATCTCCGCTATGCCCAGCCCGTCCAGCACCTGCCGGATATCTTCAAAATTGCTTTTTACAAAGGTTATCTTGTCCAGATGCGGCTCCAGCCTCCTGCGCGCTGCCGCCAGCGCGTCGCTGTCGCGGTCGATGCAGATGAGCCTGCCGCCGCGCAGCTGCCGGGCTATCAGCAGCGAGTGCCCGCCGCCGCCCGTAGTGGCGTCCGCATATATGCCGTCCGGCTTTATGTCAAGTCCGGCTATGCACTCCGCGGGCATGACCGGCAGATGCGAAAACTCCATGTCAGACGTCCATCGCTTCCATCAGCTCCGCTATATCGTCGCTGGTGAGGTCGCCGTTATACTCATCCCAAGCCTTGCTGTCCCAGATCTCCGCCCGGTTCTGTATGCCCACAACCACGACATCCTTCTGCAGTCCGGCATAGGCACGCAGGCTCTGCGGTATGAGTATGCGTCCCTGCGAGTCCGGCTCGCACTCGAAATTGGCGGAGTAAAAACGCTGCAGCTTTCTCGCCTTGGTGGGCAGCGCGGCTATCTTCCTTTCAAACTCCTCCCAATCGGGAACGGAATATACCCACAGGCAGTTGTCCAGCCCTTTGAACACGACGAATTTGTCGCCCAGTTCTTTCCGCAGATTGATGGGAAAGATAAGACGACCCTTGGCGTCTATGTTGTGCTGGTACTCGCCCCTCATTTTTGCCACCCTTCATCTATTATCCGCCACTGAATGGATAAAAACACCACAATTCTCCACTTGGTTCTTTTATTATAGAACGAGCTTTATAAAATTGCAATATCAAATTCGGAATTTTTTTTGCAAAAAAGGCGGAATTTTTAATAAAAAATCGTCTTTTTTTGAAATATAAAACAAGTGTTCGATTTTTTGAAGGTTTTTCCGAATGAATAAAGCATGCCGCGGCGGGCATGCTGATGATATAAAATAATGCCGCACTGCGGCGGAAGGGAGAACTAAAATATGCCGGATTTAAAATGTACCGCGAAAAACTGCATCAACAATTACGACAGCCTTTGCGCGCTTACTCACATCAAGGTGGAGGGCATGCACGCCTCCTCCGAGAGCGAGACCTGCTGCTTCAGCTTCAGCGACCACAGCAGCTCCTTTACCAATTCCGTCTCGGACTTCACCGCCTATGCCGCGCCGGAGACCACCGTAAACTGCGACGCGCATAAATGCGTGTACAACGACTCGAATATCTGCAAGGCAGAGAGCATATGCGTACACGGCGATGGAGCGCAGGAGTGTCACGAAACGGAATGCGCCAGCTTTAAGGAAAAATAAAAACAGCGGCGCAAGCCGCTGCATTCAAATCTGTTTTTAAGGCTCCGCCTGTCGGCAGAGCCTTTTGCTTTACGCCTTTTCATCCTCCGCTCCCGCGCAGAGTCCGCAGGTGCAGCCGCGGCGGTGGCGGCGGCGACCGATATTCGGCTCCTCGCGCAGATTGTTCACGGAGATTTCCCCCGCCGCGCGAAAAATATCCTCCGCCGTGGCGGCGGGGTTTTCCTCCAGATATTTGATGAGCTTGTCCGCATTTTCCGTGCGGCG
>JAFTDT010000104.1 GCA_017453985.1 Clostridia bacterium | reverse complement strand
TATTGGACGGCATCGACGCCGGCGGCGAGCTGTTGCCGCAGGCGCGGGAGCAGGTGCAGGAGCTGCTGCGAAGGCAGTTCCGCCCGGAGTTTCTCAACCGTCTGGACGATATCGTGTTCTACCGTCCGCTCAGCCGCGAGGACATCGGCAGGATAGCCGACCTGATGCTGGAGGGGCTGAAAAAGCGCCTTGCAGAGCGGCAACTCAATATCGAGGTGACGGAGCGCGCCCGCGCGCATCTGATCGAGCGCGGATACGACCCCAGCTTCGGCGCGCGTCCCATGCGGCGCTATATCCAGCAGCACGTGGAGACGCTCATCGCCCGCCGCGTGATAGCCTCCGACCCGGAGCCGGGCAGCGTTATCACCGTGGACGAGGAAAACGGCGAGCTTGTCGCAAGATAAAGGAAAATAAGATAATAACGCGCTGCGGACTTTTGTCCGCAGCGCGTGCCGTTTTAATGCCGTTTATCTTCCGTATATCCTCACCGTCGCCCGCAATCTGCCGCGGCGGATCTCGCCGTTTATGCCTTCCCAAACAAAGCGCCCCAGCCCGCGCACGGAAACGATATCGCCCGCGCGCAGCTCCGCGGCGCGGTTCTCCGTCAGGCGGCTGTTGACGAACACGCGGCGAGCCTCAAAAAGCTCCGCGCTCTCGCTGCGCGACAGGTCGTATATCGCCGCCACCGCCGCGTCCAGCCGCCCGGAGGCGAGAGTTATGCTCTGCGGCTCCGGCGGGGCGGCAAGACCCTCCGGCACGGCGGCTGCCCGCGTGACGGAAATGCGCGTGCGCCGCACCTCACTCAGCTCGTCGATTATCAGCGCCGCCACCGACGGCAGGCAAAAGAGATATGCCTCGCTGCCGTCGGTGAAGATATCGCCCAGCGTAGAGCGCCGCACGCCCAGCGACATCAGTGCGCCCAAAAAGTCGCGGTGCGTCAGCTCGTCGGCAAACCTCGCGTTCAGCGGCGCTATGCGCAAGAGCGCCAGCTCGCCGCCCGTCGGCTCCTCCGCGCCGAACACGGCTACCCGCCGCTCCGCCGCCTCGCAGCCGCCGTACAGCACATGCGGCACGCGCAGCCGCAGACGCAGCAGCACGTCCTGCTCCGCCAAATCGAGAAACTCCGAGCATATCGCCCGTCCCTGCCTGTCCGCGCGCTCCGCCAGCTCTGAGAGCCGCTTTCCCAGCGCCGCTCCGTCGTCCTTCATGCCGCACCTCCGCAAAGCTTCTGAGCAAATGATAGCACATTTTTTTCGCAAAAGCAAAAAACGCTTGACAGGAAACTGTATTACGGATATAATACACTTAAACTGTACTACGGCAATAATACAGTTGCCGGAAAGGACGCGGACATGGTATCTTTTGAAGGCTTTGCCATCAGCGGCAGTCTGCCGATATACACACAGCTCATTTTATATATCAAGCGCGGCATTGTCGCAGGCACGGTCTGCGGCGGCGACGAGCTGCCCTCGCGGCGGGTGCTGTCCGCGCTCTTAGGGGTGAACCCCAACACGGTGCAGAAGGCATATCATCTGCTGGAGGAGGAGGGCATCATCGAGTCGCGCTCCGGAGCGCGGAGCTTCGTCACGGCGGACGGCGAGCTGAAGCTGCGCCTGCGCGCAGAGCTGCTGGAGCAGGACGCCGCCGCGTGGATAAGCGCCATGAAGCAGATGGGGCTGACGCGCGAGGAGGCGCTGCGGATGACTGAGGTTATGTGGGACAAGACGGGAGGAGAAGCATGAAAAAATATCTTTCGGTAACGGCGCTGGCGGCACGCGGCGTCGTGTACAAGCTGCTGGGGCTGACGCTGCTGTGTGCCCTGCTGCGCGCGGGCGAGTTCTGGCTGCGGCTGAGGGCGGAGCTGAAGCTTCCCGAGGCGGCGCCGAATATTCAATGGCTGCTGAATGACAGCCGCCAAAGCCTGATATTCGGCATATGCTTTATTCTGCTGTACGCCGCGCTTTGCACGGTGGGGCTGCATGCCCGCGGCGGGCATCCGGGCTATACGCTGTACCGCCTGCGCGTTTCGGAGCGGGTGACGGCGGTGCTGTGGGCGGCGGTGTTCGCGGCGGCGCTGCTGATATTCTGGGCGGCGCAGGCGGGAGCTTCCCTGCTGCTGTGCAGGCTGTACGCCGCCCGCGTGGGCGCGGAGGCGTACGACAACCAGACCTTTTTCGTGCTGTTTTATCAGAACAGGCTGCTGCACAGCCTGCTGCCGCTGGACGAGACGAGCCGCTGGCTCCGCAATTTCTGCATGGCGGCGGGGCTGGGGCTGTCCGCCTCGGCGTTCTCCTACCGCCAGCGGCGCGGCAAGCTGGACTACCCTGCGGCGGCGTGGGGGATATATGCCGCCTTTATCTTCCCCTACGGCACGGGCAGCTTTGTCCACGATATGCTGATGAGCCTCATCTTTCTGTTCGCGGCGGGCATTTCGCTGTATCGCATATGGGAGGGCGGATGCTATGAAGCTTGATTTGAGCAGATATTTTCCCGTCGGGATAGAGCGCCGGCGGGAGCTTAGGCGGCTGCTGTATGCCGCGCTCGCGGCGCTTTTATACAGCATGGGCTTTTTGGTCAGGCTGGCGGGCGCGCACGGCGAGCTTTACACCGAGCTGCGGGACGGTACGAGGGTGCTGATAAAAGGCGCTGTCGCCGAGGATTTTGCAAGGCTGCTGCGCGGCAGCATGATTGGCTTTTGGGTGATGGCAGGTGCGGCGCTGCTGTGGGCGTCGTACTTTTACGGTTATCATTATCAGGGCAGCCGCAGCATATATCTCATGCGGCGTCTGCCGCAGCGGGGCGAGCTGCATCGGCGCTGTCTGGCGTTTCCGATTTTTTCCGTGCTGGCGCTGCTGCTTCTGATGGCGCTGACGACGGCGGCGTATTTTCTGATATACATGAGCGTCATGCCCGCGGAATGCGTGCGCCCGGGGCAGCTCGGCAGACTTTTCGGATTTTGAGGGAGGAACGAACATGCTGGAGATAAAAGAAGTAAGCAAATCATACGGCGGCAAAAATGCGCTGGAGGGCGTGAGCCTGACGCTGCCGCGCGGCGAGATAGTGGGGCTGTTCGGAGAGAACGGCGCCGGCAAGACCACGCTGATGAAGTGCGTGCTGGGGCTGCTGCGGTACAAGGGCGAAATCATGCTGGCCGGCGAGCCTGTCGGGCGCAAAAATCTTGCGCGGCTGTCCTTCGCAACCGGCGAGCACAGCTTTTTCCCCGCGCTGAGCGCCTCGGAGCACCGCGACTTTTACGCCATGCACTTTCCCGCCTTCCGTGAAAAACGCTTTCGCGGACTGATGGAGTTCTTCGGGCTGCCGATGAATAAGGCGCTGCGCGGCTTTTCCACCGGTCAGAAGAACCAGTTTGAGGTCATCATGGCGCTGGCGCAGGGCGCGGACTACATTCTGATGGACGAGCCGTTTGCCGGCAACGACGTTTTCAACCGCGAGGATTTTTACAAGGTGCTTTCCGGCATATTGGAGCCGCAGGAGACGGTGCTGCTCTCCACTCATCTGCTGGAGGAGGTGGAGCAGTTCATCGGCAGAGCGGTGCTGATAAGCCGCGGGCGCATCGTGGGCGACGCCTCCGCAGAGGAGCTGGAGGCGCAGGGACGCGGACTGCTGGACTATGTCAAGGAGAAGTATAGATACCGCGCCGACCGAGTCAGTCAGGCGCTGAGCGAGCTGATGGAGGACGGGGAATGAAACGAAGCATTGTTCTTTTGGCGCTGCTGCTTTGCGCGGCGGCGGTGCTGACGGTGTTTTGCGCGGAAAGGCTGAATGCGGAGGGCACGGAGGTAGAGGTGAGCCGCACGGTGATTTCCGGCGACCCGGCAGCCGCCGACGGCTTGCGTATGGTAAGCCGCTTTAATTGGGAAGGACACCTTCTTTGGGAGACGGAGTTTGACGCCTCCGCCTCCGCGCAGACGAGCTTCCGATTTGAGCAGTCGGGAGGCGGTGCGCGGAAATTGGAGAGCGGCGACGAGGTGCTTTTGGAGATGGAGGATTCGTTTTACAGCATGAGCACGATGGGGGGCGACCTGAAAATTGAGGACGACTATCCGTATTCGCGGCTTGTGCGCGATGTTGCCGACCGCGCCGCTGCCGGAGAAACGCACGGCGAGGTGGTGCGGCTGGCGGATTATTACGAATACTATCCGCTGCGCTTTTTCCTGTATTATAAAGACGGAGCGTATTTTGACGAGGCTTCGGCGGACGCCGTGCGGGACTATATCCGCATTCCCGTGCGGGAGGAGCATCGGATGCGCGTAACCGTGCAGAAGGATGAGAAGGGCAGGATAATTTCCATAGAGCTGGAGGATTTCAGCGGCGGCGTGAGATTGCAGAGCAGCAGCTATCTTGCGGAAAACGGCATATATCTGGCGATATGCAGCGTGGGCGTGGATGACGAGGCTCCGGCGCCGCTGCCGCCGGAGATGGCGGGCGTGCATTATATCCCGCTCGTGCGGGACGCCGACGGCAGAGTCAGCGTGGACGCGGAAGGAATGAGACTGATATACGGCTGCGAGTTCACCGCGCTCGATGACGCGCACTTCTGCGCGGGACTGCGCGAGGGCGACGTGCTGCTGTTTGCGAGGGCGGAGAGAGTGCCGGTGGAGCGCGAGCCGTGGTCGTCGCTGTACACCGTGCATCCGGAGGGCGTGCCGCTGCTGCTGTTTTTCCGCGACGGGGAGGAGCCGGAGCTGCGCCAGCGGCTGGTGCTGCACGAGAAAAATACCACGCTGGATGTGCTGACGCGCGGCGAGGACTTCATCGGAGCGGTGTACTTCGACGGCAGTGTGGCGCTGCTTACCCGCGGCTCGCTGGATTATGTGCGCGAGCTGCGCGGCGAGGTGTACGATTATGCTTCCGAGCCGCTAAAGCATTGGGACTATGACCGCAGATGCGTCATGGCGTATGACGGCAGGCGGCTTGCGGTGCTGGCGTATGCGTATTCGTGGTATAACGACGTCTCCGTATATCTTAACGTATTTGACCGCACGGGGCGGCTCTACACGGGACGCTACGATTTCGGCAGGGAAGAGGCTTTGGTGGAAAGCGACCACTACGCCCCGCTGGCGGTGAGCTGGGAATAGACGCGCGGCGCAAGCCGTGGCTGGGGACACTCATAAGATTTTCTGTTTGTCCGTGGCGGGGGCGAGCTGCCGTCCTGCGATGAGATATATTCGACACCGTAGGGCGGGGGCTTGCTCCCGCCGTATTTTTTTTGTCTCACTATTGACAAAATAAAATCTATATGATATTATTTTGATATCATATAAACGGAGGGTTAAGAAATGACGGAAAAGGTACTCAACAAAAAGAAGAACGGCATGGCAGTCTTGCTGGCGATGCTCGCGCTGTACGCGCTCGCCGTTGCGGGCACGGTGCTCGGCGCGCTGCACGAGCAGGAAGGCGTGTGGCTGCCGGTGTTTATCGCGGGCGTCGCGTGGCTGGCGCTGGGCTGGATACTGCTGCCGGGGCTGAAGGTGCTGAAGCCGCAGGAGGCGCTGGTGCTGACCCTGTTCGGCAAATACAAGGGCACGCTGCGCGAGGAGGGCTTTTACTACGTCAACCCGTTCTGCACGGCGCTCAACCCGGCGGCAAAGACCAAGCTGAAGCAGAGCGGCGACGTCGGGCGTGACGCGGCGCCGGTGGTGGTGGCGCAGAACGCCGGCAACGTGGAGCTTGCCAGCAAGAAGATATCGCTCAAGATAATGACTCTCAACAACAACCGTCAAAAGATAAACGACTGCCTCGGCAATCCGGTGGAGATAGGCATCGCGGTCATGTGGCGCGTGGTGGACACGGCAAAGGCGGTGTTCAACGTGGACAATTATAAGGAATATCTGTCCCTGCAGTGCGACAGCGCCCTGCGCAACATCGTCCGCACGTATCCCTACGACGTGGCGCCCAACGTGGATACCACCGGCGACGGCGTGGCGGACGACGGCAGCCTGCGCGGCTCCAGCGAGGTCGTCGCCTCCCGCATACGCGACGAGATACAGCAGAAGGTAGAGGAGGCGGGACTGGAGATAATCGAGGCGCGCATCACCTACCTTGCCTATGCGCCGGAGATTGCGGCGGTCATGCTGCAGCGCCAGCAGGCGTCTGCGATAATCGACGCGCGCAAGATGATAGTGGATGGCGCCGTGGGCATGGTGGAGATGGCGCTTGACCGCCTGAATGAAAAGCAGGTCGTGAGCCTCGACGAGGAGCGCAAGGCGGCGATGGTCTCCAATCTGCTGGTGGTGCTGTGCGGCAACCGCGACGCCCAGCCCATAGTCAATTCGGGCAGCCTGTACTGACATGGCTGAGCAGGGCAAAAAGCAAATACCGCTGCGCGTCTCGGCAAAGCTGTATGACGCTATTGCCGCGTGGGCGGAGGACGACTTCCGCAGCGTAAACGGGCAGATAGAATATCTTTTGACGGAATGCGTAAAGCAGCGCAAAAAGAACGGCAAATACGTCTCGGACACCATAGACGAGCCGTTGGAGCTGGATATTGAGTGAATTACGGGCGGCAGCGGGCGTGATATTCCTGCTGCCGCCAATTTAAACGGGAGGAAATATGGAAGCTATACGGACGGAGGCGCTGAGCAAGTATTACGGCAAGGCAAGAGGGATAACGGACGTGAGCCTCACGGTGGAGCAGGGCGGCTTTTACGGCTTCATCGGCCCCAACGGGGCGGGAAAAAGCACCACCATCCGCCTGCTGCTGGGGCTTATCTCGGCAACGGGCGGGCGTGCGGAGGTGCTGGGGATGGATATCTCGCGGGAAAGGACGCGGATATTGGAAAAGACCGGCTATCTGCCCTCCGAGGCGGCGTTTTACGGCGGAATGCGGGTGCGGGATATCATCGCCCTGTCCGCCCGTCTGCGGAAAAAGGACTGCGCGGCGGAGGCGAGGCGGCTGTGCGAAAAGCTGGAGCTTGACGACTCGCGGCGCGTGGAGGAACTGTCGCTCGGCAACCGCAAGAAGGTGGGCATAGTCTGCGCGATGCAGCACCGACCGGAGCTGTATATCCTCGACGAGCCGACGAGCGGGCTTGACCCGCTGATGCAGCAGGAGTTTTACGCCCTGCTGCGGGAGCGCAATGCGGAGGGGGCGACGGTGTTCCTTTCCTCGCACGTGCTGTCCGAGGTGGCGCGCTGGTGCACGCACGCCGCCGTGATACGCGACGGGCGGCTGCTGGCGGCGGACAGCGTGGAGAGCCTCGGGCATACGGGCGTCAAGCGGGTCGCGCTGCGCGGAGCAGCGGAGCTGCCGGAGCTGGCGGGCGTGCGCGACACAAGGGAGGAAAACGGCACGCTGACCTTCCTCTACGGCGGCAAACCGGCGGAGCTGCTGACGGCGCTGGCGGCGCTCGCGCCGGAGGACGTGACGATAAGCGACCCCGATCTCGAGGAGGTCTTTATGCACTATTACGCAAAGGGGGACGCCTGAGATGACGGTATTTTTTCACGAGCTGCGGAGAAACCGCCTTTCGCTGGCGGTATGGGCGGCGGCGATAGCCTTCATGCTCGGCATTTCCGTGCTGATATACCCGCAGATGACGGCGCAGATGGCGGAGATAAACGAGGTGTTTGCCGACATGGGCAGCTTTACGGCGGCATTCGGCATGGACAAGGTGAGCTTCGGCGAGTTCGGCGGCTATTTCAGCATCGAGTGCGGCAACGTGCTGGGGCTGGGCGGCGCGCTGTTTGCCGCCATACTCGGCATTTCCGCGCTGGCGCGGGAGGAGCGGGAGCACACCGCCGAGTTTCTTTATACGCATCCGCTTACCCGCACGCGGATAGTGGGCGAAAAGCTGGCGGCGGTGCTGGCGCAGATATTGCTGCTCAACCTCGCCGTCGCCGCCGTCGCGCTGCTTTCCATGCGCGTCATCGGCGAGTCTGCGGAGGCAAAGCCGCTTCTGCTGCTCTTTCTCGCCTATCTGCTGATGCAGGCGGAGCTGGCGGCGATCACCTTCGGCGTCTCGGCGTTTCTGCGCTCCGGCGGCATGGGGCTCGGCATCGGCGCGGCGATAATGCTGTATTTTCTCAACATTCTTGCCAATATCACCGAAAAGGCGGCGTTCCTCAAGTTCATCACGCCATTCGGCTATACGGACGGCGCGGATATCATGTCGAGCGGCAGGTTGGAGATAAAATATCTCGCTGTGGGGCTGCTGCTGGCGGCGGCAGGCGTCTCGGCGGCGTTTCTGAAATACGGGAAAAAGGATATATGAAGGCGGCGCTCCCGCATATTGACAATACGTGCATAAGGCTGATACAATATTGTCAATATTTAAAGAAAGAGGGTGCCTGATATGGATTTCAACGGCAAGGTTGCGCTGGTAACGGGCGCGGCATCCGGCATCGGCAGGCAGATCGCGCTCAGCCTGCTCGAACGCGGGGCGAGCGTCGTGATATGCGACAAGAGCGCCGCCGCGCTCGCCGCTGTGAAGGCGGAGCTGGGGGAGAGACTGCCGCGCGTTATGCTTGCGCAGGCGGATATCACCGTCGAGGCGGAGGTAGAGCGCATGTTCGCCGCCGTGCGTGAGAGCTTCGGCGTGTTGGACTATCTGGTGAACAACGCGGGGATAAACTTCGTTTCGCGGATAGAGGAGCAGGATATCGAGGGCGCGCGAGAGGTGATAGAGATAAATCTCATCGCCAAGATGATAGTGACCAAGCACGCCGTGCCGCTGCTGCGCCTCTCCGCAAGTCCGGCGATAGTCAATACCTCCTCGCGCGTGGCTTACCGTCCGCTGGCGGGCGCGGCGGCTTACGGCGCCTGCGAGGCGGGGATAATCGCCCTTTCGCGCACCTCGGCGCTGGAGCTGGCGCCATACGGCATCCGCGTCAATACGGTCTGCCCCGGACGCACTCTGACGGTGGAGCGGCTGGCGGCTGGCGATATCCCGCCGGACGCCGCGGCATATGCGGAAAAAAGCCCGCGCGGCAGGGTCGGCAATACGCTGGACGTGGCAAACGCGGTCATGTTCCTGCTCTCCGACGAGGCGGACAACGTAAACGGCGAGGAGCTGAACGTAAACGGAGGTGTGCTGCTTGTCTGAGGCGTTTTATAAAAAGGAGCTCGTCGCGGAGGTCGGCAGCGTGCGCCACTACCGCATAGAGCTTGACGGGCACGTTGTCACAGGCATGGAGATACCGGTGCCGGGCGACAGCCGCACGCTGGTGTATGTGGCGGCAAAGGGCGGATATTTGCTCTGCGGCATCATGGACGTGAGCATAGCGGACATGATAGGCAACACGGCGGCGCGCGTTTCCGCGCCGGACGTCGACGCCATGCTTACGGGCGTCTGCGCCTCGGTCAGCCGCCGTGCGCGGGAGATGGGCGCATATGACGGCATGCCGTGCCGGGAATTCATCTGCCTGATTGACAGATGAGCATAAAAATTATACAATAGAGCAAGACTGCGCAGGCTGGGAGAAGCGGGTGAAAATCCCGCGCAACAGCCATTACCGTGTTCGCACGCGCCGCGTGCGTCAGTCGGGTCGCCCGCCGCGCAGGGAAAACGCATCAAAATATTTCGGGCGCTTGGAAATATTGCGGTTTTTGCTTGCATGCCTCCGGCGTCTGTCGGAGGCTTTTTATATGTGGAGAAAAACCGTTTGTCTGCTGCTCTGCGCCGCGCTGCTGTGCGGCGCGGCTTTTGCCGCCGTGCCGGAGGTGGGCGAGCTGCTGGCGGGGCGCGAGATAAGCGACTGGATGGCGGTGGCGCTGAACGAGGCGGACGTGAGCTTTGACCGCGCCGCGGTGCTGGCGCGCATCGCCGGCGAGACGGAGGCGCTGTATGCGGAGGAGGGCGAGCGACCGCTGGCGACAGAATGGCACCGGCGCATAATCGCGGTGCTGGCGTGCGGCGGCGACCCCACGGATGTGGCGGGGCATGACCTCGTGGCGGACGGAATACTGTTCCGCGAGCAAAGCGAGCCGCTGGACAGGCAGGGGATTTCGGGGCTGATATGGGCGCTGATGGCGCTTGACGCATGGGGCGGCGAAAGCCCGGAGGGAGCCGTGACGCGCGGAGAGCTTGCCTCGCGCATCGCGGCGCTGCAAAAGAGCGACGGCGGCTGGGCGCTGACCGGCGAGCGCGGCGACCCGGATATGACCGCCATGGCGCTGCGGGCGCTGGCGCCTTATCGCTCGGCGCACGCGGAGGCTGTGCGGCGCGGGCTGGAGCGCCTCTCCGCATTGCAGAAGGAGGACGGCGGCTACGCCTCCTACGGCACGGAAAACGCGGAGAGCTGCGCGCAGGTCGTGCTGGCGCTCATCGCGCTCGGCGTTGACCCGCGCACGGACGCGGGTTTTCTCAAAAACGGCAGCTCGGCGGAGGATGCGCTGATGAGCTATCTGACGGAGGGCGGCTTTGCCCACACGCGCGGCGGCAGGGCGAACAATAAGGCGACCGAGCAGGGTGCGCTGGCGCTGGCGGCGCTGGGCAAGCTGCCGGCGCTCTCGCCGGAGCCGGAGCCGGAACCCGAACCGGAGCCTGAACCCGAACCGGAGCCTGAACCCGAACCGGAGCCTGCTCCAACGCCCGAACCCGCATCGGAAAACGAGCCGACTCCTGAACCCGAACCCGAACCGGAGCCGACTCCTGCGCCGGAGCCGATGCCCGCAGAGGAAGCTGAATTCGCCCCCACACCTGCGCCGCAGGAGCACGGCGGCTGGCGGGCAAAATATATCGTCGGCGCGTCGGCGCTGGCTTTGGCGGTGATTTTGGCGCTGCTGTGGCTGCTGCGCGGCAGACGGAGCCGGGCGCTGCTGCTTGCGGCATTGCTGCTCGCCGCCCTCGGCGCGGCGGCGTGTCTGCTGGATATCAAGACCCCGGCGGAATACCGCGCCGCGCAGAACACCGGCACAGAGGCGGTGTATGTCTCCATCGACGGCAGCGCGGGCGGAGGCGTGCAGACCGGCAGGCGCGAGGTGCGCATCGACGCGGGGCAGACCGCGCTGGACGCCCTGCGCGAGCTGTGCCGCACGGAGGATATCGCCGTCAGCATCCGCGGCGGCTATGTCGCGGGCGTTGGCGGGCTTTACGAGTTCGACGGCGGACCGACCTCCGGCTGGCTGTATCACGTCAACGGTGAAACGCCGTCCGTGGGCAGCGGGGAGTACGAGCTGCACGCCGGAGACATAGTAGAATGGGAATATATTACCGAGCTGCGAGGTGAGGAAGATGGCGGGGATAAATAACAGACATCCCGGGGCGCTGCTGATATATTTTCTCAGCGCCGCGGCGGCAACGCTGCTGACCGTGCATCCGCTGCTGCTGGCGGCGTCGCTGTGCGGCGCGCTGATATCCTCCGCCGCGCTGGAGGGGATATCGCGCCTGCTGCGCGGGCTGCGCCTTTGGCTGCCGCTGATACTGCTTATCGCGGCGGCAAATCCGCTGTTTGCCCGCGCGGGGGACACCGCGCTGCTGTATATAAACGGACGGGCGATCACGCTGGAGGCGCTGGCTTACGGGCTGGCTTCGGGCGTGATGCTGGCGTCCGTCATGCTGTGGTGCGCGCTGATGAGCAAAGCCGTCGGCGGCGACGGCATAAGATATATCTTCGGCAGGAGACTGCCGTATACGGCGCTGACGCTGACCATGACGCTCGCCTTTGTGCCGCGCATAGTCGCCTTGGCGAAAAAGACCCGCGAGGCGCAGCGGGCGGTAGGCGCGGTGCGCGAGGGAAACCTGCGTACCCGCGTGCGCGGGACGCTGAGCGTGTTTTCGGCGGTGCTGGGGCGCGCGCTGGAGGACGGCGTGACTACTGCCCGCAGCATGCGCGCCCGCGGCTATGGCAAGACGCCGCGCCTGCGGGCGGAAAAGCGGAGATGGACGGCGGCGGATATCGCGCTTGCCGCGCTTTCGCCGCTGCTGGCGGCGGTGTGCATATGGCAGGCGGGTGCGTCCGGCTTTGCGTATTATCCGCGCATCACGGGCACGCCGCTGCCGCCCGCGATATGGGCGGCGGCGCTGCTGCTCTTTCTGCTGCCCGCGCTGGCGGAGCTTACGGAGGTGATAAAATGGCGGCTGTATCTGTCGAAAATCTGAGCTTTACCTACGCGGGCGCGGCGGCTCCCGCGCTGAAGCGTGTCAGCTTCCGTTTGGAGGCGGGCGAGTTCGGGCTGCTTTTCGGGCGCTCCGGCTGCGGCAAGTCCACGCTGCTGCGCTGCCTGATGCCGGAGATAGCGCCTGTCGGCGCGCGGGAGGGCGCGGTGCACACCTCCGGTAGAGTGGGCATGGTGATGCAGGATCCGGATATGCAGATTGTGTGCGACACGGTGCGCGCCGAGCTTGCCTTCGGGCTGGAAAATATGGGGCTGCCGCCGGAGGAAATCCGCCGCCGGATAGGCGAAACCTCGGCATTTTTTGGGCTGGACGGGCTGGCGGAGCGCGAGTGCGCCTCCCTTTCCGGCGGGCAGAAGCAGCTTCTCAATCTGGCGGCGGTCACGGCGATGCAGCCGGATATTCTGCTGCTGGACGAGCCGTGCGCGCAGATAGACCCTGCCTCCGCCGCCGTGCTGCTGGCGATGCTGCGGCGGCTGAACGAGCAGCTCGGCATGACCGTGCTGATGAGCGAGCACCGGCTGGAGGATATATATCCGGCGGTGACGCGGGTGATAGCGATGGAGGACGGCAGCCTCGCCGTCTGCGCCGCCCCGCGTGAGGCTGCGGCGGAGCTTGCGGATACGCCGCTTTCGCCGCTGCTGCCGTCGCCGGTGAGGATATGGGACGCGCTGGGGCGCGTCGGCGCGCCGCCGCTCACCGTGGCGGAGGGCGCGGCATGCGTCAGCGCCGCCGAGCCGCACAGAGGCATGCGGATAAGCCTGCCCGCGACGCCCTCCGGCGAAATGCTGCTGGATGCGCGGGGCGTGTATTTCCGCTATGAGAGGAAATCGCCGGACGTGGTGAAAAGCATGGATTTTTCCCTGCGGCGCGGGGAGATAACGGCGCTGATGGGGGGCAACGGCGCGGGCAAAAGCACGGCGCTGCGCCTGCTCGCGGGGCAGCTCCGCCCGCTGTGCGGCAGACTCCGGCGCGGGGGACGCGCGGCGCTGCTGCCGCAGGATATCAAGCCGCTGTTTCTGGCGGAGACGGTGGCGGAGGAGCTGTCACGTCTGTGCGCGGACAACGCGCTGGCGGAGGAGGTCGTGCATGCGCTGTGGACGCGGCTGGGGCTGGACGGGCTGGAAACGCGCCACCCTTTCGATCTCTCCGGCGGCGAGCAGCAGCGTCTGGCGCTGTGCAAGCTGCTGGCGCTCTCGCCCGATATTCTGCTGCTGGACGAGCCGACCAAGGGGCTGGACGCCGCCGCCAAGGCGGAGCTGCTGGCGCTGCTGCGCGAGCTGCGGGACGCGGGCAAGGCAATCGCCGTGGTCAGCCACGACGCGGAGTTTGTCGCCCGCTGCGCCGACCGCTGCGGGCTTTTTTGGGACGGACGGGTGATATCCGAGCTGAGTGCGCCGGAGTTTTTCTCATCAGGATTGTTTTATACCACCGCCGCGCGCCGTATCTCGCGTCATGTGTTTGAAAACGCGGTGACGGAGGAGCAGGTGCTGGAGCTGTGCGGGAGGGAGGCGCGCCGTGGGTAAAAAATATCTGCCGAGCCTCTGGCTGACGCTGCTGGCGGCGGGGATATGCGCCGCCGCGGCGGCATACGGCGGCAGGGCATGGGCGGCGGCGTCCGTGCTGCTGGCGCTGCTTGCCTGTCTGCCGTTTTTCCTGCGCTTCGAGCGCAGCCGACCCTCGCCGGAAACGGTCACGCTGATTGCGGTCATGACCGCCGTGAGCGTGATGGGGCGCGTGATATTCGCGCCGGTGCCGGGCTTCAAGCCCGTGTCGGCGGTCGCGGCGATATGCGGCATGTATTTCGGACCCTCGGCGGGATTTATGTGCGGGGCGCTGTCCGCTGCGGCGTCCAACATGTTCTTCGGGCAGGGACCGTGGACGCCGTTTCAGATGCTGGCGTGGGGCGTGTGCGGACTGCTGGCGGGCTTGCTCAGCGCGCCGCTGCGCCGCTCGCGCGTGCTGCTGTGCGTCTACGGCGTGCTTTCCGGCGTGCTGTTTTCCTTCATCATGGATATCTGGACGGCGCTCTCGCTGGATGGATATCTCACCCTGCGCCGCTGGCTGGCGCTGACCGTCGCCGCGCTGCCCTTCACGGCGATGTACGCCGTCGGCAACGTGGTATTTCTGCTGTTGCTGGCGCGCCCGCTGGGGCGCAAGCTTGCGCGGATAAAGCAAAAATACGGACTGTGACGCCGCCGTGTGGCACAGGCGACGGATGAGGGGCGCGGCAAATCGCTTCCGTCAGACGGCGTATGGTAGGGGCAAGGCTCGCGGGGCGAGTCAATGAATACTGAAGACTGAAAATTTAAAAACGAATAATTGCGGTGCATCTGCACCGCGAATGATATGTTCGGCGCCGTAGGGCGGGGGTTTATCTCCCGCCGCATCAGGCAAGTCGCCTCCGTCAGACGGCGGGAGATACCCCCGCATGTGCGGCGCAAAAATGTCAGCGCACCGCGCCTCGCAAGCCTTCCACCCCACGGGGGAAGGTGGCAGCGGCATCGTCGCTGACGGATGAGGGGACGCGGCGTTGCCGCGTATTCAATGCCTTGCCTACATTCGAAGGGGAGTCAAGAGGCGAACACCAGCCGTCAGACGCTTCATTGCAAGTAAACCCTGTTCTCTATCCCGAATAAAGCCTGAGGGCTTCGCAGATATGCGAAGCTCTCAGGCTTTTATTTATCTCTTCTGCCTTATTTCTTCCACGCCTGAAGCGTGAGATACATGATGGTCGTCCAGTCGTTGGCGTCCACCCTGTTGCTGCGGCTGCCGCTGACGCCCGTGCCTGTCATATCCGCCAGCAGCGCCCAG
>JAFTDT010000103.1 GCA_017453985.1 Clostridia bacterium | reverse complement strand
GGGGGCGGGCGCGTCGGAGCCGAGCAGCTCGATATATTCAGCCAGCTTCATTTCAGTCAGCTTCATGTACTATCTCTCCTTTTTTTATCACAGTTTTCGCCAGATTTGACCCAAAGCGGTAGCAGAGGGTGTCTATGTCCGGCGCGTTCCAAATCACGATATCCGCCTGCATGCCCGGCGCCAGCCGCCCGATGCGCCCCTCGCGCCCTATCGCCGCCGCCGCGTTTTCCGTCACCGCCGCCAGCACCTCGCGCGGGAACAGGCGGTAACGCTGGCACGCCAGCATAATGCAGAGCTGTATGTTCAGCGAGGGACAGGATCCGGGGTTGAAGTCTGTCGCCACGGCGACGCGCACGCCGCGCTCCGCCATGTCGCGGGCGCGGGCAAAGCTCTTGCCCAGATAGAGCGAGGTGGAGGGCAGCAGCACGGCGGTCACGCCGCCTGCCGCAAGAGCCTCCATGCCGCGCTCGTCGGTGGCGATGAGATGCTCGGCGCTTATCGCGCCCAGCTCGCCCGCAAGCTGCGCCCCGCCGATGGCGTCTATCTCGTCGGCGTGTATCTTGAGCCTGAAGCCCAGCTCCCTTGCCCGCTCCAGCACTCTGCGCGACTGCGGCACGTCGAAAACTCCCGTTTCGCAGAAAACGTCGCAGAACTCGGCATAGCCCTGCTCGCGCACGGCGGGCAGCAGCTCGCCGCAGAGGAAGTCTACATAGTCGTCCGCCCGTCCGGCGTATTCCGGCGGCACGGCGTGCGCGCCCCTGAAGGTCACCGCCGTTTCGAGAGGGGTTTCCTCGCCCAGACGGTGCATGACCGCGAGCTGGCGCAGCTCCGTTTCGGTATCAAGCCCATAGCCGCTCTTGCCCTCCACGGTGGTGACGCCCTGCGCCAGCATCTCGCGGGCAAAGCCGCGCGTGCGCTCCAGCAGCTCGCTCTCGCTGAGGGCGCGGGTGTGGCGCACGGTGTCCAGTATGCCGCCGCCGGCGGCAAGTATGTCCAGATATCCCGCGCCGCCGATCTTCATCGGTATCTCGCGCTGCCGCCAGCCGCCGAACGCCATGTGCGTGTGGCAGTCTATCAGCCCCGGCGTGACCAGCGCGCCGCGCGCGTCAAGCTCGCGCTCCGCCGCGGGCGGCTCGCCGCTGCCCATGGCGGAGATAAGTCCGCCGTCACAGAGCAGCCATTCGGCGCTCTCGCCGCCCTCCAGCGCGCCGATGTTCTTTATCAGCAGCCGCATCACAGTATATGGTTCTCAAGAACCTGACGATCGGCGTCGAAGTCCTCTATCTGCCTGTAATATTCCGCGCTGTCGATGAGCGCGCGCATCGGCGTCAAGCCGATTATCTCCGTGCCGATGACATGCACGCCCCAGCGCGCCGCCTCCGCCTTGACCAGCTCCAGCACGCGGTACAGCGGGGTCTTGTGGAAATTGGTCATATTGATGGAAACCTGCGCCACGTTGCGCTCCTCCAGCATGACGCCCAGCGCCTTGACGCAGTCAAAGCCGCCGGAGCTGCGGCGGATTATCTTGCCGATCTTGCTTGCTATCTCCACGTCGGAGGTGGAAAGATTGATATTGAAAGCCACCAGCGGCATACGCGCGCCGACGGCGACCACGCCGCCGGAGGGGTTTATGCCCTCGCCGTAGTCGGGATGCCACTTGTCCTCCTTGACCTTCTCCGCCATGCCCTCAAACTGCCCCTTGCGGATGCTGGCGAGATTCTGGCGGTGCGGCGCGGAGGCGGAGTCCTCGTAAAGGAACACGGGCAGCTTTGCCTCGCTCCACACGCGCTCCGCCACGCGCTTTGAAAGCTCGACGCACTCGGCGGTCTCCATCTCCTTGATGGGAATGAAGGGGATGACGTCCACTGCGCCCATGCGGGGATGCTCGCCCTCGTGCACGCGCAGGTCGATAAGCTCCACGGCGCGGCGCGCCAGCTCCACCGCCGCCTCCTCGACGCCCTCCGGACTGCCGAGGAAGGTGATCACGCTGCGGTTGTGGCTGGGGTCGGAGCTGTAATCCAGCAGGGTCACGCCCGCCGTCTCGCGCACGGCGTCGATGATCTTCTCTATCTTTTCCTTGTCTCTGCCCTCGCTGATGTTGGGTACGCATTCTACTATCTTTGCCATTTTACTTTCCTCCGTTTATAGTTTTTTCTATCAGCTCGTCGCTGACCAGATACGGCATGGTGATGTGCGCCCTGCCGCTCCATTTTTCATTGTACAGCGCCACGGTTTCCAAGGAATGCTCGTTGCGCGCCCAGCTTCTGCGGGCGACGCCGCTCATCACGTCCCACATCATTGCGGAGCGGATTATCTCGTCCGTGCGCTCGCTGCCGTCGAGCAGCAGCCCAAAGCCGCCGTTTATCGACTTGCCGATGCCGACGCCGCCGCCGTTGTGCAGCGCGCACAGCGTCATGCCGCGCGCCGCGTTGCCGGCGAAGCACTGCACCGCCATGTCAGCCATGACGTTGGAGCCGTCCTTGATGTTTGCCGTCTCGCGGAAGGGCGAGTCCGTGCCGGAAACATCATGATGGTCGCGCCCCAGCATGACGGGACCGATCTTGCCCTCGCGCACCAGCTCGTTGAAGCGCAGAGCGATGCGCGTGCGCCCCTCGGCGTCCTGATAGAGTATGCGCGCCTGCGTGCCGACGACGAGGCGATTCTTCTCCGCGTCGCGTATCCAGATATAATTATCCCTGTCCTGAAAGCGCCGCTCCGGGTCGATGCACTCCATCGCCGCCCTGTCCGTCGCAGCCAAGTCCTCCGGCTTGCCGGACAGACAGACCCAGCGGAAGGGACCGTAGCCGTAGTCAAAAAGCATGGGACCCATGATATCCTCGACATAGGAGGGGAAGATAAAGCCGTCCTTCTCGTCCCTGCCGTTTTTGGAGATCTCCTTCACGCCCGCGTCGAACACCGCCTTCATAAAGGAGTTGCCGTAGTCGAAGAAATAGGTGCCGTTCTTCTTCAGCTCGCAGATGGCGGCGAAGTGGCGGCGCAGGCTCTCGTCCACCAGCTGCTTGAACTGCTCGCGGTCGCTGTGCAGCATCTCCGTGCGCTGCTCAAAGCTGAGCGCCACCGGGCAGTAGCCGCCGTTGTATACGTTGTGGCAGGAGGTCTGGTCGCTCAGCAGGTCTATCTTAAAGCCGCGGCGCACCGCCTCCTCCAGCAGAGTGACTATGTTGCCGTGATAGGCGATGGAGACGCCGGTCTTTTCCGCGCGGTGACGCTCCGCCAGCTCGAATATCTCGTCCAGATCGGCGGAGACTGTGTCCACCCAGCCCTGATCGAGGCGGGTCTGTATGCGCGAGCGATCGACCTCGGCAAAGATGCCGACGGCGCGGGCGATGTTCGCCGCCTTGGGCTGCGCGCCGCTCATGCCGCCAAGCCCCGATGACACGAACACGCGCCCCGCGAGGTCGCCCTGCTCCGGTATGCCCAGCTCCTTGCGTCCCGCGCCGAGTATGGTGTTGAAGGTGCCGTGGACGATGCCCTGCGGACCGATGTACATCCAGCCGCCGGCGGTCATCTGCCCGTAGTTCGCCACGCCGAGCTGCTCCGCTATCTCCCAATCCTCAAGATTGTCGAACATGCCCACCATCAGCGCATTGGTAAGTATCACGCGCGGAGCTTCCGGCTTGGAGGGGAACAGCCCCAGCGGGTGTCCGGACTCCAACACGAGGGTCTGATCCTCTGTCAGCTCCTCCAGATATTTTTTGATCAGTCGGTATTGCAGCCAGTTCTGGCAGGGCTGCCCCGTCTCGCCGTAGGTCACCAGCTCGTAGGGATAGAGAGCTATCTCAAAGTCGAGGTTGTTGTCTATCATCACCTGAAACGCCTTTCCCGCGAGGCACTTGCCCTTATAGCTCTCCACCGGTCTGCCCCAGATGCGCCCCTCCGGACGGTAGCGGTAGGCGTAGATGCGTCCGCGCGTGCGCAGCTCCTCCAAAAACTCCGGCGCCAGCGCCTCGTGCAGCTCCTCCGGCACATAGCGCAGCGCGTTGCGCAGCGCCAGCTTGGTCTGCTCCTCCGTCAGCCGGTAGCCGCGGTCGGGTGCGCGGCGGCGCCCCTCCTCAAACTTGGGGTACGGCGGCAGGGTGCTGTCCAGCTTGATGGTCATCGCCTTGCCGATCATTTTGTTATCCAACTAAAACGCCTCCTTCAGCTTTTATTTTATCACAGCAGCTTGCCGCAGACGCTCTCCGCGGCGGCGCTTATCTCGCCTTTGCGTATCATTTCCTCAAACTTCACCATCTGCGGGTGCATGACGATATCCTCGTCCACCGGCTTTACCTCGCGGGCGATGCGGTCCCAGACCGCGCGCGTCGCGGGCGCGAGCTTGTCCTCGCCGCGGAAGTGCAGCGCCTGATACGCCGCGAACAGCTCTATCCCCAGCACGCGGCGGGTATTGTCAAGTATCATGCGCGCCTTGCGGGCGGCGGTGGTGCCCATGCTGACGTGGTCCTCCTGATTTGCCGAGGAGGGTATGCTGTCCACGCTGGCGGGGTGGGCGTACACCTTGTTTTCGCTGACCATCGAGGCGGCGGAATACTGCGCGATCATAAAGCCGGAGTGCAGCCCGCCGTGCGCGGTCAGAAACGGAGGCAGTCCGTAGGACAGCGCGGCGTTCACCAGCCGCTCGGTGCGGCGCTCGGACACGTCGGCATATTCCGCCAGCGCGATGCCGAGGAAGTCCATCGCCAGCGCCATCGGCTGCCCGTGAAAGTTGCCGCCGGAGATCACCTGATCCTCATCGGGGAAGATGAGCGGATTGTCGGTGACGGCGTTGATCTCGCGCGTAACCGCGCCGTAGACATACTCCAGAGCGTCGCGGCTGGCTCCGTGTATCTGCGGCACGCAGCGCACGGCGTAGGCGTCCTGCACCTTGTCGGGCTGCGTCTCGCGCGCCAGAGAGCTGCCCGCCAGCAGCCGGAGCAGATTGGCGGCGGTCGCCTTCTGCCCCGCGTGCCCGCGCAGCTCGTGTACCTTGGGATCAAAGGCGGAGGTGATGCCGAGCTGCGCCTCGCAGGTCATGGCGGCGGCGATATCCGCCGTCCGCGCCAGCTCCATGGCGTCATATATTGCCAGCGCGCCGATGGCGGTCATTATCTGGGTGCCGTTTATCAGCGCCAGACCCTCCTTCGCCGCCAGCTCGATGACGGGAATTCCCGCGCGCTCCATCGCCTCGCGCCCGCTCATGCGCTCGCCGCGGTACTCCGCCTCGCCCTCGCCGAGCATCACCAGCACCATGTGCGAAAGCGGCGCCAGATCGCCGCTCGCGCCCAGACTGCCCTTTTCGGGAATGACGGGGGTGACGCCGCGGTTGAGCATCTCCAGCAGGGTCAGCAGCGTACTCTCGCGCACGCCGGAATTGCCGCGGGAAAGCGCGTTGCAGCGCAGCAGCATCGCGGCGCGCACCGCCTCGCCCGGCAGCGGCTCGCCCATGCCGCAGGAATGGCTGATTATCAGGTTGCGCTGCAGCGCGGCGGTGTCCTCCTGCGAGATGCTGACGTTGGAAAACTTGCCGAAGCCGGTCGTCAGCCCGTAGATGACCGCGCCCTGCGCCAGCTTTTTGTCCACGTAGGCGCGCGTTCTGCGCACGCGCTCCATCGCCTCCGGCGCGATGCACGCCTGCTCGCCGCCGCGGGCGACGGCGGCGACCTGCTCCACCGTCAGGTCTAATCCGTTTAGCGTTATCATAAGTCATACCTCCAAATTGGTATAAATTTATTTAAATTGGTACAGTTTATATTTTATATCCTTTGTCCGCGCCCGTCAATGCCGCCGACACAAAATGTACCAATGCGCCTTTTGCCCTAAAAACCTTGCCTTTTTCTGCTGCTTTACGTATAATAAAAATGTACCAATTCCATCTGCGGGCATCAGCGCCGCAGAGCTGAGGGGTGAGACTGTGCACAAATACTGTTTCGGCGTGGACGTCGGGGCGTCCTTTATCAAATACGGGCTGTTCACCACGGACGGCGAAGCGGCGGAAAAGTGGGTGCGCCCCACCGAACCGGGCGAACGCATACTTGCGGACATCACCGCGGAAATAGACGCCTGCATGCGCCGCCGCGGGATCGACGCCGCCGAGGTGTCCGGGCTGGGGCTGGGCGTGCCGGGGCCGGTAGACCGCGAGGGCGCGCTTTCCCGCGCTGTAAATCTCGGCTGGGGCGCGATGCCGCTTGCCGAGCGCATGACCGTGCTGACCGGGCTGGAGACCCGCGCGGCGAACGACTCGTCGCTGGCGGCGCTGGGCGAGCATCTTTTCGGCGGCGGCACGGACTACCGCGACATGGCGCTCGTCACCCTCGGCACCGGCGTCGGCGCGGGCGTGATATGCGGCGGCAAGCTGCTGCTCGGCGCGCACGGCGCGGCGGGCGAGATCGGGCATATGCATATCAGCGACGATATAACCGAGCCTTGCGCCTGCGGCAGCCGCGGCTGTCTTGACCAGCTTGCCTCGGTGCCGGGCGTGCTGCGCATCGCCAGAGAGCAGCTCGCCGCCGGCTCCGCCCCCTCGCTGCTGCGCGAGCGCGAGCTGACGGCGGAAAGTCTGTGGCTGGCGGTGCGCGAGGGCGACCACGTCGCCGTGCGCACGGCGGAGATATTCGGCGACGCGCTGGGACGCGCGCTGGCGGCGCTGTCGCTGGCGGTCGATCCGCAGCTCATCGTGATCGGCGGCGGCATGGCGGCGGCAGGCGCCGCGCTGCTCAACTACATACAGAAGTATTATATACGCTACGCCTTTGCCGACTGCGCCAAGGCGGCGTTCCGCCTCGCCAGACTCGGCGGCTACGCCGGCATATACGGCGCAGCGGCGCTGTTTATGGACAGGGGGAGGCAGTGTCTGTGATAAAGATAGATTTCTCCGAAAAGCGCCCGATATACAAGCAGCTTGTGGAGCAGATACTCTCGGAGATCAAGGAGGGCAAGCTGCGCCCGGGCGAAAAGCTGCCCGCCGAGCGCGACCTCGCCGCCGCGCTGGAGATATCCCGCGGGACGGTGAAAAAGGCATATCAGGAGCTGGCGGACAACAATATCATCGAGATGATACAGGGCAGCGGCAGCTATGTCTACAACGACCGCAGCGCCTACGACCTCGAACGGCGCAAGCTGGCTCTTGGGCTTATCGAGGAAACGCTCGACCGGCTGACGGCGTGGGAGCTGAGCCAGCGCGAGATCGCCGCGCTCTTCCGCATGAGCCTCATCAAGCGCGAGCCTTCGCCGCGCACGGTGCGCATCGCGCTGATCGACTGCAATCCGGAGTCGCTGGGGCTGTTCAAGCGGCAGCTTGGCTATATCCCCGGCATCGCCATCTCGATCTTTCTGCTCGACAGCATTCTGCTCGACGACGACCCCGCCTCGCTGCTCTCGGACTTCGATCTCGCCGTGACCACCGTCACGCATTACGAGCCGCTGCATCAGGCGCTTGCGCATATGGATATCAAGCTGCTGCCCGTGGATATGTCCCCCAGCAAGCAGACCATCGTCAGCATCTCCACTCTGCCGCCGGAATGCAGCGTGGGCATCATCACGCGCAGCAACAAGTTCGCCTTTCTGATACAAAAGCAGCTTGAGCTGTTCACCGGACGCCGGCGCGTGCTGCCGGTGCATTTCGAGACGGACGCCGCCTCCAGCGCGCGCTTTATGCGGCGGTTCGACGCCGTGATCGCCGCGCCCGACCTGCTGGTGCTCGATCCCGCCATCACCGGCGCGGCGGAGGAATATATCCGCGGCGGCGGCAGGATCATACCCTTTGACTACACCGCCGACCGCGCCTCGCTGATACACGTGGAGGAATACGTGGACGCCGCCGTGCGCGGCAGGGACGGCGTGCTGTGAGGCGCGCCGAAAATGCGGCAAATAGGCGTCAGCGTCTCGCTCCCGCCGCCCGTCGCCGCCTCAAAAATCGCGGCGAGACGCATCTGTGATATAATTTGTAACTATATCAATGATTTACCGGTTGACAAAGAACAGGCAATCTGTTATATTTATTTTGATATAGTAGCTTTATAAAAAAGCGTATTTACGCAGATTTTTATCATTTCTCAGCTTGGTTTTTTAAGCCGTAGAAATTTTTTTGCTGTTTTCATGTTTTTCATAATTATTTCGGTTTCAGATATGAAATGAAATATGAGATAAAAAATCGCAAGTTAAGGAAAGGGAGTTTTAAAAAAATGGCAACTGTAAAGCTTACCGTCAACGGCATCCCGGTCGAGGTCCCCGAGGGCTCCACAGTGCTGGACGCCGCGCGTCAGGCGCATGTTGACATCCCCACATTATGTTATCTCAAGGACATCAACGCCATCGGCGCCTGCCGCATGTGTCTTGTTGAGGTCAAGGGCGCCCGTGCGCTCGCCGCGGCGTGCGTCTATCCCGTCGCTGAGGGCATGGAGGTGCTCACCAACACCCCGCGCGTGCGCAAGGCGAGGAAGAACACCGTCGAGCTGCTGCTCTCCAACCACCGCAAGGACTGCCTCTCCTGCGTGCGCTGCATGAACTGCGAGCTGCAGGAGCTGTCCCGCGAGTACGGCTGCGACGAGCATAAGTACAATGACAAAAATCCCACGGAGAGCATCGTGGACGTGAACAGCGTGCTTATCCGTGATAATTCCAAGTGCGTGCTGTGCCGCCGCTGCGTCGCGGTATGTAAGCACAACCAGGGCGCCGCCGTCATCGGCGTCAACGAGCGCGGCTATGACACGCATATCGCGCCCGCCTTTGACAAGCCGCTGGAGGACGTGGCGTGCATTTCCTGCGGACAGTGCATCACCGTATGTCCCACCGGCGCTCTGCGCGAGAAGGACGATACCGACAGGGTGTGGGCTGCGCTCAACGACCCGACAAAGCATGTCGTCGTCGGCACCGCGCCCGCCGTCCGCGCCCAGATCGGCGAGGAGTTCGGCTATCCCATGGGCACCAATACCGAGGGCAAGATGGCTGCGGCGCTGCGCCGCCTCGGCTTTGACGGCGTGTTCGACGTGGACACCGCCGCCGACGTCACCATCATGGAAGAGGGCACCGAGTTCATCGACCGCCTGCAGAACGGCGGCAAGCTGCCCCTCATCACCTCCTGCTCCCCCGGCTGGATCAAGTTCTGCGAATATTACTATCCCGAGTTTATCCCCAACCTCTCCTCCTGCAAATCGCCGCAGCAGATGTTCGGCGCGCTGATGAAGAGCTATTACGCGGAGAAGATGAAGCTCGATCCCAAGGATATCGTCGTCGTCACGGTCATGCCCTGCACCGCCAAGAAGTTTGAGGTGCGCCGCGAGCATCAGAACGCCGTGGACGGTCTCTATGACATCGACATCACCATCACCACCCGCGAGTTTGCGCGCATGGTACGCCGCGCGGGCATCATGTTTGGTGAGCTGCCCGACGACGAGACCTTCGATCCCATCTTCGGCATCGCGTCCGGCGCGGCGCACATCTTCGGCGCCACCGGCGGCGTTATGGAGGCGGCTCTGCGTACCGTGTACGAGGTAGTCACCGGCAAGGAGCTTGCCAAGCTGGACTTCCACGAGGTGCGCGGCACCGAGGGCATCAAGGAAGCGACCATCAAGGTCGGCGACCTTGACGTGAACGTGGCGGTGGCTTCCGGCACGGCGAACGCCGCCAAGCTGCTCGATCAGGTCAAGTCCGGCGAGAAGAATTATCACTTCATCGAGGTCATGGCGTGCCCGGGCGGCTGCGTCAATGGCGGCGGTCAGCCGCAGGTGTCGGCGCGTGTCCGCAACAACGTCAATGTCCGCGCCGAGCGCGCCAAGGCGCTGTACAACGAGGATGCGGCGATGAAGCTGCGCAAGAGCCACGAGAACCCCATCATCAAGGAGCTGTACAGCACCTATCTCAGCGAGGGTCCCGGCAAGGGCAAGGCGCATCATCTGCTCCACACCGCTTACGTGGCAAGAGAGAAGTATCAGAAGTAAAATCAAGATGCGGATACAGACGCCCGCGGCACGGCCGCGGGCTTCTGCGATTCAAAAAATATATTGACACGCTGACGGGCTTTCAAAAAAGGGACAGAATACCGCGAACGCGACCTGTCGGCGTATGCAGATACGGTAAGGTCGCGTTCGTGACATAGGTGAAAACCCTTAAAAAGACTTGTTTTTTGAAGAAAGCGGAATTCTGCGTAAAAATATGAGATATAATTATTTAAATCAAAAACCAGCTTTCTTATGTCCGTTTTCACCGCTCTGACCTTTTTGGACAGTCTGAAGCCCGCGGCAATGCCGCGGGCTTTTCATTATGCGGGCAGGACGCTGCGGCAAGCTCTCGACAAAAATGCCGCCTGCGGTCTTCGCAGACGGAATCTTTATTATTTAGAAGCTTAAAAACGCTTAGTTGTTTTTTATATTTATAATACGCATAGCATTCAAAATAACCGTTATTGCAGCTTCTTCGCCTCTGCCCGCAGCAGCGCGGCGAACAGCAGCTCGACCGCGACCATGGCGAGCGCCACAACAACAGCCGAATAAAGACAGCCCAAGGCAAGCGCCAGCACGGGGATGACTATTGCAAAGACCCGATAGCTGACAGATTTATACAGCCATGAATACGGCAGCAGATGCGCGCCGAAGACCATCGCGTATACCATCACCATTTTATCCGGCACGGCGCTGAGTACCCACATGACGATGAGCAGATACAAAAACTGATTAAGCGTGAATAAAAATCCCGCCTTCCACAGCTCGTTGCTCTTGTCGAAAATATCGACCCGCATCAGCTTTCCCATTACCCACGCCAGCGGCATCAGCGGGCAGGCGCAGCAGAACACAAGCATGTTCTGCCGCAAGACAGGCAATTTCAAAGCGGTGACCGCCAAAATCAACAGCCAGATAACAATCGAGGCGCAGATAAACGGCAGTCCCTTCTTTTGCTTTTTTGCAAGGTCGTTTTTCAATTCATTCAAGCTCATAAAATTATCCTCCACGTGCTCTTTCATCGCTGTTCGCGCTTTCTTCTTCTCTGCTCGCGGTTATTTGCCTCGGAGTCAAATAGCTCCACCGCCGCGTCGGTCAGCTCCTCAGACCAGACCTGTCCACTGTGTGAAACGCTTGCCCACGGGCAAAGGGTTTCATAATCACTGTCAAGCACCACCGTGTACGGAGGACCGCATTTGTCGTTTACATCCATATACAGATGTCGCCCGGAGTGAATTAGCCTTAACGCTTCGCCGGACGTAATGTTTTCTGTGTCAAGCAGCTCGTAAATTTCCTTTGAGATCTCGAACAGATCGTACGCGCCGGGACCGCCCGTTTCAGCCGAGTAATAATCTCTGTCCTCATCGAAGCAAGCCTTCCAGCCCAAGCCTTTTATAAACCTCATAAATTATTACGCTCCTTGTAAAAAGCTCCGCAGGCAGAGCTTGCCTGCCTGCGGGCTTGCTGCTTTTATTTTGCGAAGACCGTGAGATTGATTTGGGAAACGCCTGCGTCATCTGCGTTCCCGGTAACATACATGGAGAGAGTTCCCTCGTAATTCATATCGGGCAATTCGATATGCCATTCAAGATAATCTCCGTCATCATGGGAAGGCTCGCCCAGCAGGGCTTTGACCTCGCTCCTTGCCATTCCGAAGGGAACTCCGAGTATGGACACGCCCTGATCTGCCGGCGCATCCGCGTAGGTCATCATGGCGATCTCCTCAGCCTCGGCATCGGTGATGCTGATGGCAGAATCGCCGCCGTTGTAGTAGGCGGGAATGAGCAGATAATCGCGGTTCTCGTCGAGATACAGGTTTGCCGAGAAGAAATCTCCGGCTCCCAGCTTGATTTCACTGCGGTCTTCATCTGCGGGAACGCCTGCGGCTTCCAACGCCTTCAGATTATAGGGCATCGGCACCGAGGTCCCATTGACCACAACGGCAATATCCGCCTTGCTGAGGGTCAGCGTGCCGTCCTTGGCGGGCGCGAGTCCGCCCGAAGTGCCTTGCTGCGCAGGCGCAGACGGCTCCGTCGTATTATTTTCGGCAGGCGCCGAAGGGTTATTGCTTTCAGTAGGAGTTGTTTCGGAATTCTGCTGCGGAGCATCTCCTCCGTTCGTCTTTTCACCGCACGCCGCAAGGCTCAGCAGCATAACTGCAGTAAGAAGCAATGCAAACAATTTTTTCATTTTCAAACCTCTTTTCATAAATTATGTTGATATACGCAAGGAGATATCTTCGCATGAGCCAACACTCATAAAAACCTCATTGCCCTAAAACTGCCGCTCCCGAATACCGGAAGCGGCAGTCTTCTTTTCTTGAGAGTATGAAGTTTATGCTTAGATGAGGCCCTGAGCGATCATAGCCTCGGCGACCTTCTTGAAGCCGGCGATGTTGGCGCCCGCCACGAGGTCGTAGCCCAGTCCGCACTCCTCGGCAGCAGCCGCGGAAGCGTCGTGGATATTCTTCATGATGCCCTTCAGCTTGGCGTCGACTTCCTCCGCCGTCCACGCGAGACGCTCGGAGTTCTGGCTCATCTCCAGACCGGAGGTGGCAACGCCGCCGGCGTTGACAGCCTTGGAAGGAGCGACGATCTTGACGTGCTTCTGCAGATACTCAAGCGCGTCGTTGGTGGTGGGCATGTTCGCCACTTCGATATAGTAAGCGTTCTTGTTGCGGGCGATCTTCTTCGCCTCGTCCATATTGATCTCGTTCTGGAAAGCGCAAGGCATGTAGATGTCCACGCCCTCGACGCCCCACGGCTTCTCGCCGGCGAAGAACTTGACGCCGAACTTGTCCGCATAATCCTTGACCTTGTTGCGGCCGGAAGCGCGCATTTCGAGCATGTACTCGATCTTCTCGTCGGTCACGATGCCGTCCGGATCGTAGATATAGCCGTCGGGACCCGCCAGGGTGACGACCTTGGCGCCCAGCTCAGCCGCCTTCTTGGCGACGCCCCAGGAGACGTTGCCGAAGCCGGAGATGGCGATCTTCTTGCCCTTGATGTCCTCTCCGAAGTGCTTGAGGACCTCGAGGAGGTAATACACAGCGCCGTAGCCGGTCGCCTCGGGACGGATCAGGGAGCCGCCGTAAGCGATGCCCTTGCCGGTGAGAACGCCGTTCTCATAGGTGCCGGTGATGCGGCGATACTGACCGAACAGATAGCCGATCTCACGCGCACCGACGCCGATATCGCCCGCCGGAACGTCCACGTCGGGACCGATGTGGCGATACAGCTCGCTCATGAACGCCTGGCAGAAGCGCATGACCTCCGCGTCGGACTTGCCGTTGGGATCAAAGTCAGAGCCGCCCTTGCCGCCGCCCATGGGCAGGCTGGTCAGGCTGTTCTTGAAGGTCTGCTCGAAGGAGAGGAACTTCATGGTGTCGAGGGTTACGTTGGGCGCAAAGCGCAGGCCGCCCTTGTAGGGGCCGATGGCGCCGTTGAACTGCACGCGGTAGCCGCGGTTCACGTGAACCTTGCCGGCGTCGTCCGTCCAGGTGACGCGGAAGGAAATCTGGCGCTCCGGCTCGGTAATTCTCTCCAGCAGACCCATCTTCTCATACTCGGGGTGCTGCTTTACGACGACCTCAAGGCTCTTGAAAACCTCCTCAACGGTCTGGATAAACAGATCTTCGCCGGCGTTGCGAGCCTTGACCTGCTCAAGGACTCTCTTCATGTAAGCATTCATTTCTAAAAGACCTCCCAAAAAATAATTGAAATTCCTTTTTTCCGGCAGGCTGCGGGCAGGGGTATGTCCCCTGCCGCAGCCGCCATGTATATCTTAATTCCTGAACCTGGAAAAGTCAAGGGATTAAGCGCGTTAAATATGTTTAAATTCTTTAAATTTTCTCGTGGGGAGGGCGGCGCGCCGCCTCTGCTTTTCCAAAGGCGTGTCTGCCGCCGCAAAGCTGCGCTGTCTGCGCGGCTCCCAAAAAATCCCGACGCTTACTTTTTGATGACAGCGCCGAACTTGCACGCCTCCATGCAGGCGCCGCACTTGATGCACTTCTCGACGTCGATGACGTGCGCTTCCTTGACCGTGCCGCTGATCGCGCCGACCGGGCACTTGCGCGCGCAGGCGGTGCAGCCCTTGCACTTGTCGGGAAGTATCTCGTAGCGCAGCAGCTTTTTGCAGACGCCCGCCGGGCACTTCTTATCGACGACGTGAGCCACATACTCGTCGCGGAAGAACTTCAGCGTGGAGAGCACGGGGTTGGGCGCGGTCTGGCCGAGGGCGCAGAGGGCGCTGTCCTTTATCTCGTAGCAGAGCTGCTCCATCTCGTCGATGGTCTCCAGCGTGCCGTTGCCCTGAGTGATCTTGTCCAGCATCTCCAGCAGACGGCGCGTGCCGATGCGGCAGGGGGTACATTTTCCGCAGGACTCGTCCACGGTGAACTCGAGGAAGAACTTGGC
>JAFTDT010000102.1 GCA_017453985.1 Clostridia bacterium | reverse complement strand
GGCGCTGCTGGCGGATATGACAGGCACGGGCGTCAGCGGCAGCCGCAGCAACAGGGTGGACGCCAACGACTGGACGACCATCATGTATCTCACGCTTCAGGCGTGGAAGAAATAAGGCAAAAGAGATACAAAGCCTGAGAGCTTCGCATATCTGCGAAGCCCTCAGGCTTTACTCTGTACAGAGAACGGGATTTGCTTGCAGTGAAGCGTCTGACGGCAGATGATCTGATATGATCCCTCCGTCGGCGCTGAATGCGCCGCCACCTCCCTTGCAGAGCAAAGGAGGCTTTTTAAGGAGCGTCTGACGGCGGCAGTCTGCCATATTGCGGCAGGAGCAAGCCCTCGCCCCTATTCCTCCCTTATCTCCAGTCCCGCCGTGTCGTACATGACGCGTGCGTGGTTGGTCTTTATCACCTCGGAGGCTGCGCGGTTTCCCGTGCGCTTGTCGATGCTGTCGCGCACCACCGTGCCGTTGCGGTACACCACGCCGTCCTCGCGGGAAAAATACTCGTCCTCCGCGTGGATATGATAGGACAGCTCCGTCGGTCTGTCCGAGCGCAGCTCGCCGTGCAGATGCGTGTCGTCGGTATAGATTATAAGCTGCCACACCGCCTCCGTGTCGTTGCGGAAGCGGTAATCGAGATAATTGTATTTTATCGACGTGCCCGTGCCGAAGGGTATCACCCGCCCGAAATCCGGAAAAAGGTCGAGTGAGTCGTGATGATGATGCTCGGTGATGGTCAGCGGCGAATGCAGCACCAGCCAGTGTATCATATTCGTCATCTGGCACATGCCGCCGCCCACGCCGCTCGAAGGCTCTCCGCGGCTGATGGTCAGCCCCTCCTTATAGCCGTTTTTGGCGGAATTGCTGCCCACCGTACGCCAGAAGGAAAAGGTCTCGCCGGGGCGCACGAGCAGCCCGCTGAGC
The DNA here is from genome assembly GCA_017453985.1 of Clostridia bacterium. Lineage (GTDB taxonomy): Bacteria > Bacillota > Clostridia > Oscillospirales > Butyricicoccaceae > RGIG3726. Next base: position 28,649 of record JAFTDT010000102.1, on the reverse strand, counting down.
TTGGGCGCGGCGATGCCGAGATTTACCGCCTTGTTCTCCTGCAGCCGCAAATCTACGTTGCCCAGCCTGCGCCGAATGAGCGAGCTGGAGGAATATATCAGATGCGGCAGCGGCTCCGCCGAACGCTCCCGCGCGATGCGCTCCCCGCTGAAAACGTCGGAGGCGTGCCGCGCAAGCTGGCATTTCCACACGGACAGCTTAAAGGTAAGCGGCGATATCTCGCAGAACAGTTTCCTCATTTCAAACTCCTCAGTAGATGTATTCAAATTCCATTCCCATCACGTTGATATTGTCGTGCTCCTGCACGCCCTCGCGCTCCAGCATGTCAAACACGCCGGCACGGCGCAGCACGCGCTCGAAGTACATGCGCGACTCATAATCGCCGAAATTGACGTTGGCGACCACCTTTTCCACCCACGCGCCCTCGACGTAATAGGTATCTCCCTCGCGGCGTATGATTATCTCGCGCTCCGGATCGGCGGGCGGCGGCGCGTCCAGCTCCAGCTCCGGCTCGTAGACGGTGACGGGCGGAAGCGTCTCAAGCCTGCGCCATACCTCGGCAACAAGCGCGTCCACGCCCATATGAGCCGCCGCGGATATCTCAAACACAGGCGCGTCCAGCTCCTCCGCGCGGCGGCGCAGGCGCTCCAGATTGTCGGAGTCCGGCGGCAGGATATCGCACTTGTTGGCGGCGATGACCTGACCCAGCGACGCCAGCGCCCCGCTGTAACCGGAAAGCTCCGCGTTGATGGCGTCGATATCCTCCACGGGGTCGCGCCCCTCGCTGCCGGAAACGTCCACCACATGCACCAGCAGACGGCAGCGCTCGACGTGGCGCAGAAAATCGTGCCCCAGCCCGACGCCCTCGCTCGCGCCCTCGATTATGCCGGGTATGTCCGCCGCGACGAAGGACGAGCCTTCCCCCACGTATACCACGCCGAGATTGGGCGAGAGGGTGGTGAAATGATAGTTCGCTATCTTGGGGCGGGCGGCGGAGATGACGGAGAGCAGTGTGCTCTTGCCCACGTTGGGGAAGCCTATCAGCCCCACGTCAGCGATGAGCTTCAGCTCCAGCACTATCTCGCGCTCCTCGCCCGGCTGTCCGGGCTTGGCAAAGCGCGGGGCCTGTCTGGTCGGGGTGGCAAAATGAGAGTTTCCCCAGCCGCCCCTGCCGCCGCGCGCGGCGATGAACGGCTCCGCGTCCGACATGTCCTTTATCAGCGCGCCGCTGGCGGCGTCCTTTATCAGCGTGCCGCGCGGCACCTTTATCACAAGGTCGCCGCCGTCCTTGCCGAAGCAGCGCTTTTTCGCGCCCGGCTCGCCGTTCGCCGCCTGATATTTGCGCTTGTAGCGGAAATCCAGCAGCGTGGACATATGGTCGTCCACACGAAAGACGATGTTGCCGCCTCTGCCGCCGTCGCCGCCGTCCGGGCCGCCGGCTGCGATATATTTTTCCCGATGGAAGGATACGCAGCCGTCGCCGCCGCGTCCGGCGCTTATTTTTATCTTTACCACATCAACAAACATGCGGCGTTCACCTCACTTATACAAAAGCATCCCGAGCAGAGCGCCCGGGATGCAGATTTTGTCAGAAATTACTGCACGTTCTGATAGACCGAGACCTTCTTGCGGTCGCGTCCCATTCTCTCAAACCTGACAACGCCGTCAGACAGAGCAAAGAGCGTATCGTCGCTGCCTCTGCCGACATTGGCGCCCGGATGAATCTTCGTGCCGCGCTGCTTGACGAGAATATTGCCGGCGAGAACGAACTGACCGTCGGCACGCTTTACGCCAAGGCGCTTAGACTCTGAATCGCGGCCGTTCTTTGTCGAGCCGACACCTTTTTTATGAGCCATGCAAATGCACCTCCGAAATATTAGGATAAATCAGGCGATAGAGTCGATGACGACGTTGGTATAGGGCTGCCTGTGTCCCTGACGGCGACGGTAATTCTTCTTCGCCTTGTACTTGAAAACAAGTATCTTCTTTCCCTTGCCGGTCTTGACTACCTGACCGGTGACCTTGCCGCCCATGGTGACAACGCCCTCGTTCTCGACCATGAGGGTCTCAAACTCTACGGTCTCGCCGTCGGCAGCGTCGAGCTTCTCGACATAGATCTCGTCTCCGGCGGAAACCTTGTACTGCTTGCCGCCTGTCTTGATGATCGCGTACATTCTGCACACCTCTCCTTCATTTACGGACTCGCTCTGGGGGTGCGCGCCGGTGGCGCGGCTTGCTGACCCTTTCAATGCGGCTTTAGTAGTATATCATTTTATGAGAAAAATGTCAACTTTTAATTTTGGGATTTTAGGGTAAAAAATAAATCAAAAAACGCAAATGCTTTTTATGCGTTGCAATCGCGGCATAATTGTGGTACAATAACGCCGCTTGAATATAACTGTCGAAGGAAGATTAAAATGATACTTTCCGATAAAACCATTATGAAGCTGTTGAGCGAAAAAATTCTGAGGATAGAGCCATTGACAAATGAACAAATTCAACCCGCGAGCGTAGATATCAGATTAGGCAACACATTCAGCGTTGTTGACGATTCTCCGACCGGCATAATTACTTTGGAAAAGAAGATTGAGTATAAGACCATCACCGCGGATACGTATCTGATAATGCCGGGGCAATTTGTTCTCGCTACAACAATGGAATATTTTGAATTGCCCAATAATATGACAGCATTTGTTGAAGGAAGAAGTTCATTGGGCAGAATGGGCTTGTTTATACAGAATGCCGGATGGGTCGACCCCGGTTTTAAGGGCGAGATAACCCTTGAGCTGTATAACGCCAACCGATGCGCTATTGAGCTAAGAGCCGGAAGAAGAATCGGACAACTCGTATTCGCAGAGATGGATGCCGACGCTTTAAATCCTTATAACGGAAAATATCAAGGTCAAACAGGCGCTACCGGTTCAAAAGTCTATAAGGATGCGGAAAATAAACAAGCTGATTGAGAGAAAAAACGGCGTGACCGAAACGGTCACGCCGTTTTCATATCCGCAAGGACGTGACGCGAATCGAGCCTGCGCTACGCTCTGCCAAGCAGCCGCGCCGCGATGCGTTTTACGCGCGCGAGGCGCGAGGGCGCGGGGATATATTTGGCGGCAAGCTGCGCGGAGTCCGCCCCGTCCAGCTCGTCAAAAAACCGCATGCGCGCCATCGGCTCCGCCACCGAGCTTTCCACGCAGGGGTTGTATTTTACCGCCGCGCGGTAGTCCGCCTCCCTCAGCTCCAGCGCGTCCCGCACGTGCTCCAGCGCCGCCGCGCCGGCGGCGGTGCGGACTATCAGCAGCGAGACGCCGCCCTGCCGCTCAAAATCCGGCAGCAGCTTGCTTATCCCCCAGAAGTCGCCCAGCGTCAAATCACCCGCGCGCCGCTCCTTGCCGATGCAGGAATAGCACGAGAGGCGCAGGGGCAGATTGGCAAGAAACAGCCGCGTATACGAATCGGACGCGCCGGGACAGCAGTACTCTCCCCCGCCCTCAAACGAGGCGGTCACGGACGAGCTTTCCCACCCGCTGCGCTTGTCGCGGAAATTGAGCGCCGTCATTCTGCCGCCGAAGCGCGTCTCCAGCTCTTTTACATATTTTCCCAGCAAACGCGGCGACGGCACGCCGTGGCACGCCACGTCCGCCAGCAGCAGCCCCTCCGCCGCGCCGAAAACCTGCCGCACCGCGGCGGTCTGGCAGGGCGTGCCGCATAACAGCACCGGTCTGCCCGCGCCCAGCATAGCTCCTATTTTATCGTAAACGCCGGTGATATCGCTCTGCACATATTTCGAGCCGCAGAGCGGCGCCAGCGCCTCCTTCTCCGTCACGGCGACGTGCCGCAGCGACATATCGCCGTCAAACGCCGCGCCCAGCACGGCTCCTCCCCGCGCCAGCACGTCGGCAGCCAGCACGGAAAACACCCCGCCGGAGGTGCCGGAGGCGCGCTGCGCCCCGTCGCGCGCGGCGGCGGCATATGCCCGCGGCTCTCTGTCCGCGTGCGAGCTGCTACCGAAGCAAGCCTCGCGACAGCGTCCGCAGTCCGTGCATTTGTCCGTATCCGTTTCGGGGTACAAAAATCCGTTTTCGTCCCGCCGCATCTCGATGCAGCTCTGCGGACACACGGCGGCGCAGGCTCCGCAGCCGCAGCATTCGCGGCGTCTGTATATCCCCCTGCGCTCTCTCTGCGGCGCCTCCAGCAGCTCGCGTATCAGCTCGCCCGTGCGCTGCGCCGAGCGTACCGTTTCCGGCAGCTTTGCCGCCAGCGCCGCGCGCATATCGGCTTCCCGCTCCATGATGCGGAAGAAGGCGTCGCGCAGCTCATACGGCGCCTTCAGCCCCTGCACGGGCACTACATAGCCCTCCTCCGTGCCGAAAAGGTCGCGGGCAATTCCGCGCGCCTTGACCGAATAGCCGAGCGTCAGCGTCGGCACGCCGCTCGAATACGCCGCGATGGTGGAATGCGTGCGTGCGCCGACGAAAAAGCGCAGGCGCGAGATGACGCTCTTCAGCTCCGGCGCGGCGGCATCCTCCACCGTGAACACCCGCCCGTTCTGCGGCAGGCTCTCTGCCAGCGCCCGCAGCGCGGTGCGGTCGTCGTTGCCCTTCCACACCACATGCGGTATCAGCGCGAGCTGCATATCCGTCTTTTCCAATATGCCGAGCGCCAGATTGCGGAAGTTCTCCATCGTCACGCCGCCGGCAGACTCGTTTTTTATCACCAGCGGGCTGAGGTTCAGACCCACGGCGTTTTCCGGCTCCAGCCCCTGCGGCAGCGCACATTCGCGCGGCTGCATCAGAAAGGCGGTATCGGCGGCAAAGACCGCGTTTTCCATGCCCGCCCCCCGCATGGCGTCATAGGTGATGCTCTCGCGCACGCTTATGAGGTCGAAGAGACTGAGGTGGCTCGCCAGCCCGCGCCGCAAATCCTCCGGCTCCACCGAGCAGCCGAGCAGCATATATTTCTTGCCCGCGGCGCGGATATAGCGGTCTACGGGATAATATCCCTGCCCCATGTTGTAGCAGTAATTGTCGCCGCCGATGGCGATGACGAGGTCGCTCTCCTCCACCAGCCGCCTGAACTCGTCCGTTATCGGCAGCTTGGAAGCCGGTCTGCCCAGCAGCCGGTTCATATGATAGGCGAAGTTGTGCGGCGAATATTTACCGGGCACGCCGCGCAGACCGCAGACGCGCAGACCGGCGATATCGGACAGGTATTTTTCATCCTGCCCGCGAGCGTAGGAATAAAGCGTTATCTGCGCGTCGCCGCAGCAGCGCCGTATCTCGCCGCAGACTGTCCGCGCCAGCGCCTCACAGCCGTGATTGCCGCTGCCGCCGTGCTGACATATCAATATCTTCTTCATCGCGCCTACCGCCTATCTCAAATAAATGCGCTCCACCCTGCTGTTGGGCGAGCATATGGTGTCGTTCTGATAGCACTGCCCCGTAAAGCGGGTTATCTCCAGCGCCGAAAGCAGCGTGCCGCCGCTTGAATATCCGAATATCGTGACCTCGTCGCCGATGCGGCAGTCTATCCCCGTCGCGTCCACAAAGCACTGGTCCATGCAGCAGCCGAGATAGCGCGTGCGGGCGTCCCCTATCAGCACCGGACCGCCGTCCACCGCCATCGGACGGAACAGCCCGTCGGCATAGCCGATGGCGACCGTCGCCACCGTGGTGCGCCGCTCCGGCATGAAATGGCGGTCATAGCCGACGCTCTCGCCGGGATATACGTCGTGGACGTTGACGATGAACGAGCGCCACGACGCCGGCTCCCGCAGCCCGAGGTCGTTGGAATAGTCCGCCATGGTGCAATAGCCCATGTAGAGACTGCCGGGGCGGGCATGGGTGCATATCTCGCTGTCGTCCAGCCACATCATCGCCCCGCTGTTGCTGCAATGCACATATTGCAGCTCAAAGCCCTCCGCCTTTATCTGCTCCACCGCCGCCTTAAACCGCCCGTACTGCTCGAGCGTGAAGGCATCCTGCCGGTATACGGCGTTGGCAAAATGGGTGAAGGCGCCAACGAGCTGGATATTCCCCAGCTCACGTATCAGCTTCAGCAGCCGCGCCAGCTCCTCGCCGCCGCGCACGCCGATGCGGTTCATGCCCGTTTCTATCTTTACCTGCACCTTGGCGCTGCGCTTGCCCAGCTCGCGCGCTGCGCGGCTTATCTCGCGCAGGGAGTCCTCGCTGAACACCGTGAGCTGCAGCCCGTACTTTACCGCGTAGGGTATCGCATGGGCGGGCGACGAGCCCATGATGAGGATGTCTATGTCCAGATAGCCCGCTTTTCGCAAATCTATGCCCTCCAGCACCTGCGCGATGCCGACGATATCCACGCCGCACCGCTCCGTCAGCACGTGCGTGACCTCCATCACGCCCAGCCCGTAGGCGTTGGACTTGACCACCGGCAGTATGCGGCGCTCGCCGACGTGGCGCTGCACCTTTTTGAAATTGTTCTCCAGCGCGCCGAGGTCTATCTCCATATATGAATTGTAGAACTTGAGATCCATCAGCTCACTCCGTTCAGTATTTGTAGACGCGCGCCACCCGGCTGTTTATCATCGTCAGCGGATAGGTCAGCGTCTGCCCCGTGAGGCGCTTCAGCTCCTCGAGGCTCAGCGCCGCGCCGCCCGCCGACTCGCCGAGCAGGGTGACCTCGTCGCCGATGCGGCAGTCTATCCCCGTCACGTCGACAAAGCTCTGGTCCATGCAGACGGCAAGATAGCGCGTCCTCACGTCTCCGACCAGCACGGGACCGCCGCGCGACGCCAGCGGACGGTAAAGCCCGTCGCCGTAGCCCGCGCTTATCACCGCCACGTCCGTCGGGCGCTCCGCCATGAAGGCGCGGTCATAGCCCGCGCTCTCGCCGGGCATGAGCCTGCGGATATTGGTGATGAAGGCGCGCCACGACGCCGGCTCGCGCACGCCCAGAAGATTGCTGCCGTCGTCCATGCAGGGATAGCCGAGGCTGAGACATTCGCAGCGCACATGGGTGTAAAACGCCTCCCGCAGCCACGCCGTTCCGCCGGAATTGCAGCAATGCACATATTCCGGACGTATTCCCGCGCCGTCAAGCTGCGCCAGCCCCTCACGAAAGCGCGCAAGCTGCTCCCGCGCAAAGGCGCTCTCCGGCTCCGACGCGGTGGCAAAATGCGTAAACACGCCGGCTATCTCTATATTCCCGCACTCGCGCAGGGCGCAGAGCAGCCGCGCCAGCTCCTCGCCGGGGCGCGCGCCGATGCGGTTCATGCCCGTTTCTATCTTTATCTGTGCGCGGACGCTTCTGCCCGCCTCCCGCGCCGCCGCGGAGAGGGCGCGCACGCCCTCCTCGTTATACAGCGAGAGCTGCAGCCCGTGCCGCACGGCGTGCTTCACCGCCGCATGCGGTACGCCGCTGAGCACGAGTATCTCCGTATCCGGCGGGGTGCAGCGCCTTATCTGCGCGCCCTCACTCACCTGCGCGCAGGAGAGCAGCCGCATGCCGCATTCCCGCGTGTAAAACTCCGCCATAGCCTCCGTGCCGAGCCCATAGCAATTGCTTTTTATGACCGGCAGTATCTCGCAGCCGGCGCCGATATGGCGCCGTACCCGCTCGATGCTGTCGCGTATTCTGCCCATATCTATCTCTAAATATGAGCTGTACATGCCTGTATCCGTCATCACTGCAGCCTTTCCATCACGGCGTCGCACAGCTCCTGCACCTGCACCGCGTTATTCGTAAGCACCACCACTGCTGTGCCGGTGTCGCGGACAAAGCCCACGGCGCTGCCGTAGCCGCCGCCGTCGCCGCTCTGCCACACATATCTGTGCCCGTCCAGCTCGCCGATATTCAGCCCAAAGCCGACGCTGATATTGCCGTCCGTCCATTGCTCCGTCTGCGCCGTCTCCATTGCTGCGGCGAGCGTCGCGTCCACGCCCACCTTGTCGATGAACGCCGCCATCGTCACCAGCAGCTCATAGGGCGTGCTCTTTACCGCGCCGCCGCCCTGCAGCGAGGCGTAGTCCATCGCCGTGACGCGCCTGCCGTCCGCATCGTGCGGCAGCGCCCGCCGCGCCTCCTGCGCCTCGGAAAGCTGTATCTCCGTGCCGGTGAACATCATGCGCTTGACGAAATATCCGGTGAACAGCGCCTCGATATCCGATATCCTGCCCGCGCCCGCCAAACCTGTCTCCAGAATATAGCCGAGCATGCCCATGCTGAGCTTTGACCGCTCGTAGCTCGTGCCGGGCTGACGCTCCAGCTCATGCGTGCTGAGATACTTGCGCACCTGCAGCTTGTCGTAATCCTCATAGGGATTTTGCCCCTCCGGCAGATTGTCCGGCTCCGCCGGCAGCCCCGCGGTATGCGTGGCAAGCTCTCCGCTGGTGAAATAGCGCCCGTTCCAGTTTATCAGCTCGGTCATGTAGGGAAAATACTGGTCGCACTCCACGGTCTTGGTGAAATACTGCTTGTTCAGCCACTCGGAATACATGATGCCGGTGAACATCTCGCTGAGCGTGCCCAGCTCAAAGATATTGTCCTCCGTTATCGCGGCGCCCTCCGCCTTGACCCTGCCGAAATTGAAGAACCTCACCTCGCCGTTTTTATACACGCCGACGGAAAGCCCCATCAGCCCGTTATCCTCGTAAAAGCGGCGGCACATGCCCTGTATGTCCTCCGCCGCGGCGTCATCCCGGAACTTCTTGTATTCCGAGGTCTTATCCATGCGGGTGCTCCCGCAGCCCGCCAAAATCAGCAGGCACAAAGCCAAAGCGACTATCTTTTTCATAACAATCCTGCTCCTTTAACAAGCATTTGCGTTATTCTTCCCGCAGCAGCTTTTCATCATCCTTTGTCAGAGCCAGCTCTGCAAACATGTCCGGACGGCGCTCGCGCGTCAACAGCAGCGACTGCCTGCGCCGCCATTTGGCGATATTGGCGTGATGCCCGGAGAGCAATATCTCCGGCACGCGCTCGTCCTGCCACACCTCCGGTCTGGTGTACTGCGGGTACTCCAGCAGCCCGGAAAAGTGGCTCTCGTCCTCAAAGCTCGCCGTCTCCGCCAGCACCCCCGGCACCATGCGGCAGACCGCGTCCGCCACCGCCATCGCCGCTATCTCGCCGCCGGTCAGCACAAAATCGCCGATGGACAGCTCCTCGTCCACGCATTTGTCTATAAAGCGCTGGTCTACGCCCTCATAGTGCCCGCAGATGAGTATCAGCCTCTCCTGCGCCAGCAGCTCCACTGCCATGCGCTGGTCAAAGCTGCGTCCGCGCGGGCTCATGAGTATCACGCGGGCGGGCGAGTCTCCCCGCACCTCGCTGAGACAGCGGTACAGCGGCTCGCACTGCATTATCATGCCCTGCCCGCCGCCGTAAGGATAATCGTCCGTGCGCCCGTGCTTATCCATGGTATAGTCGCGGATATTGTGGCAGTTTATCTCTATCAGCCCCGCCTGACAGGCGCGCCCGATTATGCTCGTGCCGAGGCACGCCTCCACCATCTCAGGAAACAGCGTCAGTATATCAATTCTCATCAGGCAGCATCCCCGGTATCGTATTTATGAACACGACCTTTTTTTCAAGGTCGGCTCCCTCGTAAAACGGCGTCTCCGGCACCAGATATTTTTTCCCGCCGTCCTCTATCTCCAGCAGCAGGCAGGCGGGGTTTTCCATCACCTGCACGAGCGTGCCGGCGGCGCGTCCGGTGCGGCGGTCGAACACCTCAAAGCCGTAAAGGTCGCTGTAAAAAAACTGTCCCTCCGGCAAGCCCAGCTCGGCGCGGTCGATAAATATCTCTCGGTTTTTCAGCCGCATGGCGGCGTCGATATCCTCCACGCCCGCAAGCTTCAGCAGCAAAAATCCCTTATGCTCTCTCCTGCCCGTTATTTTATACCTCTCGCCGTCTATAAATACCGTCTTTACGCGGTCGATATAGCCCTCGTCAAGATAGTTTTCCGTTTTCAGCTCTCCGTGCAGCCCATGGGTGTTCAGCACCTTTCCGCTGAGCAGCGTTTTCACCGGCATATCCTCCTTTGCCGTATAACATTACTATTCTATAATACCACATTCGCGCCCCGGCTTCAACTAAAATAAAAAAGCGTCTCCTCCGCTTTGAAATCAAGACGATTGACCATGCCTGTCAACGATGGTATAATTATTGCAAAAAACAGGATTTGAGGGCAGGTATATGAACGCACTTGTAATTAATTGCAGTCCCGTAAAAACAGGCGCAACCGCAGAAATCGTTAATATAGTTTCTGCGGAACTGTCCGGCAGATATACTGTCAAGTCAGTTTGCATAGATGATTACGAATTCAGCTATTGCAAAGGATGCAAAGTCTGCCACACAACAGCGGCATGTGTTCAGCACGATGACGTTGAGGCATTGATGGGCGAGCTTGAAGCAGCCGATACCGTCGTTGCCGTTTCCCCTTCTTATTGGGCGGACGTTCCCGCTCAGTTTAAGGCTTTTATAGACCGATGCACTCCTTGGTGCAATACGCACAAGCCTTATAAAGCAATTCCAGCGGGCAAAAAGGGATATGCTATTGCATTGCGTACCGGCGCGAGCATGAAGGAATGTGAAAAAATCATTGGCACCATTGAACATTTTTACGGGCATTTGGAAATAGCGTGCTGCGGAGGGCTGGGATTAACTTCTGTTGAGCATAAAGAAGACGTCGAGCCAAGGAAACGGGATATCGCAGCTTTTTGCAGCTCAATCTGACATTTCGGTTTATCGGCATCAAATTTTATTGTCAGCGCCTGTAATCGGCAGCGAACTTTTCCGCAAAATTCAAAGCCGGCGTGACCGCAAATGGTCACGCCGGTTTTTGCAATCCTTTTCGCCAAAAACAAGTCAACGCGCCCGCGAGGGGCTTTTTCTTTACTCGTGCTTGTTCATCAAATCTATGCGCAGCGCCTCGGCGGCGGCGGGAAAATCGCGGCGGCAAAGCGCGTCGATTATCCGCAGGTGCGCCCGGTTGGTCGCGGCGGCGGTCTTTTGCACCTCGTCCTCTTCTCTCATGTCCCAGTTGAAGTAGCCGACGACCTCGTGCATCAGCGCGTGCACCTCCTCCACCGCAGTTTCGTTGCCCGTAAGCTCCGCCATACGCAGGTGGAAGTGCATCGACTCCTCCTGAAAGCGCGCAAGGTCGTCATTTTGCTCGTCGCACAGCGCGCCGCGCAGTGACTCAAGCTGCTCGTCCGTGGCGTTGAGCACCAGCGTGTACGCGACGCCCAGCTCCAAAAACAGCCTGTATTCAATCCGCTTTACCACCACGTCCCAATTACGCAGCCGCAGCGCGTAGCCGCGCTTGGAGAGCTTTTCCAGCATGCCCTCAGAACACAGGCGCGAAAACGCCTCGTGTACGGGCGTGCGGCTGACGCCGTAGAGCGAGCAGAAATACTGCTCCGTCACTATCGTGCCCGCCTCCTGCACCATAGCCGGTATATCCCGGCGCAGCCGCTCGTATACCTCCTGCGCCAGCGTAGGCTTTTTTTCCATATCATCCCTCCGCGGCGGCGTCTGCGCCGCGCTCCTGAGTGCTAACTTTTGAACCATCCGCCATCTTCCTTTCTGAACCCCAGCCTGCCTACGGCAGCCTTTCTGCCGTCATAGGCACGCTTGCTTCCAAAACGAAACAGGTGCGGCACGCCCCCGCCGGAGCCGAGCGCCGCACTCGCCGCGAGCAATACCAGCGCCGCCAGCAGCACCCACATCAGCGCGCTCCAGAGCGGACGTCGCGCGCCCTCGCCCGTCAGCTCGCGGTATATCATATCCGCCGCCAGCACTGCCGCCGTGCGCGGTTCATCCGCCTTGTCCAGCGTCTGCCGGCATATCTCCGCCGCGCGCTCCGCGCTGACGCCGGATGCCGCGCCGGGCAATATCTCCCCGCCGTCCTCCGCCAGCACCACCGCCACGGCGTCCTCCGGCAGCGTCTGCGGCGCCCCGCCGGTGAAGACGTATATCGCCTCTCGCCCCAGCAGCTCATTGTAGTATTCTAACGAAGAAACGGTATCGCTGTCAAGCAGTCCCGCCGCATCGCGCACGGAGGAAAGCACGGGAGCCGCCGCCCGGGCGACTCCCGTACCCAATAACGCTATTATCAGCAGTGCGGATAACAGGCGTTTCATACTCGCTTATTTCGCCCAGTACCAGCGCTCGATATACATGTGCCCGGCGTTCATTTCCTCCGGCAGCACCAGTCCGGCGGTGACGCCTCTTATCGCATCGGCAACGTATACCGGCACTACGGGGCAGTCCTCCTGAATCTGAGTCAGAGCCTTGCTCAGCAGTTCGCGTTTTTCATTCTCGTCCTTGGTGGAGCGCGCCTTCAGCAGCCACTCGTCAACCTGCGGATTGCTGTAACGCGGCAGATTGAGTCCGTTGATGGAGTCGGTGGCAAAGGCGGAGAGCAGACCGCCCACCGGGTCGTCTCCGAGGTTGTTGCCGTTCATATACTCGACGGTATAGTTGCCCATGATGAGGTCTACTATCCAGGTGGAGCCCTCCGCCGTGGACAGCTCGCAGTTGATGCCTACGTCGGACAGGCACTGCTGGATGATGACGCCGAGGTCGGAATAGGTGGCGCTGATGGCGATGGTGCCAAGGTCATACGGCGTCTGATAGCCGCCCTGCGCCAGCAGCTCCTTCGCCTTCTCGATATTGTACTCATATCTCACGGCGTTCGGCGCGGGGTCCTCGCCCCAAATGTCGCTCCAGAAGGTATCGACATAGGTATAGCCGTAGTCGCCGTTGACGGTGATGGCATATGATTCTCTGTCCAGCGCATAAGCTATCGCCTTGCGGAAAATGGGGTCGTTGGTCGGCGCGACCTCGGTATTGAAGGTCAGGTAAGCGAATATCGGCGTCTTGGTAAAGTAAGTGTCTACATCCTTATTGTCCTTGAACATGGCGTATTGATTGCCGGTGAGATTATAATAATTGATATCGCCTTTCTCCAACGCAATCATGGCGGTGGACTGGTCGACTATTACGCGGTAATATATAGTCTCCATAACGCCCGGCGTACCGAAATAATCGGGATTTTTCTTAAAGGTTACGTTTCCGGTGCTCTCGTCGAGGCTCTCCATCACATAGGGACCGTAGAACAGCGGCTTTTCAGACCAGCCCTCGGAACCGACCTGCTCGTAATAATCCTTCTCCACCGGATATACGTCGGCGAGCAGCGGAATGAAGTAGTTGTTCGCTTCCTTGAATATTACGCGCACATGGGTAGCGTCAACGACTTCACAGTGGTCTATCATGCCGTAGTTGGTGGCGCGGTAGGGGCTGACGGAATACTGCTCCAGCGTAAAGGCTACGTCGTCAGCACCCAAAATCTCACCGTTGCTGAACTTTACGTCGTCACGGATGGTAATGAGCCATCCTTCGGCGTCGGTCAGCTCCTCCCATGCGATGGCAACGTTCGGCGTCACACCGTCCGGCTCCTTGGGATCGTAAAATACCAGCGCGCTGTACATCAAGTCCCCGCAGTAGCTCTGCGCAGTCATGTTGAACACGACCGGATCCCAGGAGGCGAGCTTCTGATTATAGCTGAAGGTCAGCTCCTTCTGCTCCGCCGCAGGCTCGCCCTGAGTCTGGCTGCCCTGCTGCTCGCTGCTGTTGTTATTGCTCTGATTGTCTTGATTGCTCTGCTGCTGATTGTTGTTCTGGTCATTATTGCCCGTGTCGCTGTTGCAGCCGGCGAACAGCGCCATGCACAGGGCAAGCGCCAGAATGAGTGCCAATGCCTTTTTCATCTTCGTTTTCTCCTTTTCGTTTTTATTTATCTTCAGCATAAATGCGAAAGATCGTTTGCTGTCATTCTGAGCGAGCGCAGGCGAGCCGAAGAATCCCGTCCGTCAGACAGTGCTTTTCCGCAAGGCGCGGAGCCTCCGCAGGAGATCCTTCGACTTCGCGGCGCTTTGCCGCCGCTCCGCTCAGGATGACAAGATTCCGCTTAAATCATTCCACTCCGGATTAATTGCTTCCACAAGCGCATTTTTCTTATCACGTTTCCACCCTTTCAACTGTTTTTCTCTCTTTATTGCGGCATTGATATCTGTCGTATGCTCAAAATATACCAGTTTATGTGTCTTATACTTTTTTGTAAATCCGCCTACAATATGCGTTCTATGCTCATACAGCCTCCGCCGCAAATCATTTGTAACGCCAATATACATTACTTTATTATTATCGTTCGTAAGGATGTAAACGTAATAATTATTATCCATAAAATTCACCTGCTGTCATTCTGAACGAGCGCAGGCGAGCCGAAGAATCCCGTCCGTCAGACGGTGCTTTGCCGCAAGGCGCGGAGCCTCCGCAGGAGATCCTTCGACTTCGCGGCGCTTTGCCGCCGCTCCGCTCAGGATGACAAGACCTGCTGTGTCATTTGTCAAACAAATGGCATTTTACCATATGTCCCGGCGTTATCTCATACTCCGCCGGCTCCTCGCTCTGGCATCTTTCCATGCACAGCTCGCAGCGCGGCGCAAATCGGCACGCCTTCTTGGGGTCTACGGGGCTGGATACCTCTCCGCGCAGTATCTGCGGCTCGCGCCCCTTCCATTCGATGCTCGGCACGGGTATGGCGGAAAGCAGCGCCTTGGTGTACGGGTGCGAGGGATTTTCAAACATATCGTCCACCGGCGCGCGCTCCACGCACTGCCCCATATACATGACCATTATCTCATCGGAAATATGCTTTACCACGCTCATGTCGTGGGTGATGAACATATAAGTCAGACCCCGCTCGTCCTGAAGATCCATCAGCAGATTGAGTATCTGTGCCTGGATTGAGACATCCAGCGCGCTCACCGGCTCGTCGCAGACGATGAACTCCGGCTCCAGCGCCAGCGCCCTTGCCACGCCGATGCGCTGCCGTCTGCCGCCGTCCAGCTCGTGCGGATAGCTGTCCTCCACCCTGCGCGCCAGACCGACGGTGTCCATCAGCTCGCGCGCCTTGGCGTAACGTTCCTCCTTGGAATGATACAGATGATTTACGCGCATGGGGTCCATGATGAGGCTTATCACGCTCATGCGCGGGTTGAGGCTGGAGAACGGGTCCTGGAATATCATCTGCATGCCGTTGCGGCGCGCCTTCAGCTCGCGTTTGCTGAGTCCGGTGATGGACTCGCCCTTGAACTTTATCTCGCCGGCGGTCGGCTCTGTCAGCCGTATCACCGTGCGTCCCAGCGTAGACTTGCCGCAGCCGGACTCGCCCACGACGCCCAGCGTCTTGCCCGCGTCGATGGTGAAGCTGACGTTTTCCACCGCGTGCAGCATGCCCTTGCCGCGCTTGAAGAATTTATTCAGATTTACCGCTTCAACGATGTGCCCGCTCATTTCCCGTCATCTCCTTTCTGCTCCGCAGAGGAGTATTTCCAGCAGCATATCCTGTGTGTTTCGCTCATCTCCGATACCGGCGGCATGCCGCGCTCGCACTCAGCGCGGCACTCCGGACATCTCGGCGCAAAGGGGCAACCCGCCGGCAGCTTGGTCGGGTCGGGCATCAGCCCGTCTATCGGCGTCAGACGCTCGGCACGCACCGTGAGATTGGGTATCGAGCCGAACAGCCCCACCGTGTAGGGATGATGCCGCTCTCCCGTGAAAATATCGTCTATCGTGCCGGACTCGATGATATATCCGGCGTACATGACCGCCACGGTGTCGCAGGTCTGCGCCACTATGCCGAGGTCGTGCGTTATCAGCAGCATGGAGGTGTCGAGGTCGTTCTTCAGCCTGCGCATCAGAGACAGCACCTGCGCCTGAATGGTCACGTCCAGCGCCGTCGTCGGCTCGTCCGCGATAAGCAGATCCGGCTCGCAGGAAAGGGCGATGGCGATGACCACGCGCTGCTTCATGCCGCCGCTGAACTGGTGCGGATATTCCGTGCGTCGATACGCCGGTATGCCCACCATCTCCAGCACCTCGTCCACGCGCCGGTCTATCTGCTCCGCCGATTTGTTATCGTGGTTGTGCAGCTCCAGCGCCTCTTTTATCTGGTCGCCGACGGTCATTATGGGGTCGAGCGCCGTCATCGGGTCCTGGAATATCATGCTTATTTTTTCGCCGCGGATGGCGCGCATCTCGCTCTCCGGCAGCGTCAGCAAATCGCGTCCCTCAAACTCCACGCTGCCGCCCGCGATATGTCCCACGCGGTCCGGCAATAGCCGGAGTATGGACAGCGCCGTGGTGGTCTTGCCGGCGCCGGTCTCGCCCACGATGCCGAGCGTTTCGCGCTTGTTGAGCCGCAAATTTATGCCGTTCACCGCGTGTACGGTCTCCAGCTCGCTCTTGTACTCTACGACAAGGTCCTTTATATCAAGCAGTATTTCAGCCATATTCTACCTCCTCAGTCCTTGAGCCGCGGATCAAGCGCGTCGCGCAGACCGTCGCCCATGAGATTGATGGACAGCGCGGACAGCATGATGAAGACGCCCGGCGCTATCATGCACCACGGAGCCTGCCGCATATACGTCTTGGCGTCGCTGAGCATGACTCCCCACTCCGGCAGCGGCGGCTGCACGCCGAAGCCGAGGAAGGAGAGCGCCGCAGCGGCAAGTATCATATTGGAGACGGAGCCGGCGGCATTGACGATGATGACGCCCATGGCGTTGGGCATGACGTGCTTGATGATGATGCCGAAGTCGCTGCTGCCGTAGCTGCGCGCCGCCTGGATATATTCCACGTCGCTGAGCGCGATGACCGTGGAGCGTATCAGCCGCACAAAGCCCGACAGCGTGCTGACTATCATCGCCAGCAGCAGGTTCATGTAGTTGGCGCCCAGCGCCGCCACTATCGCCAGCGTCAGCAGCATGCCGGGCAGCGAATTGAGCACGTCCATGATCCTCATCACGATGCTGTCGAACAATCCGCCGTAATATCCGCAGGCAGAGCCGACGATGGCGCCGAACGCCATGCTGACGGCAGTGGTGATGAAGGCGATGGAGAGCGAATATCTGCCGCCGTAGATGACGCGGGCGAACACGTCGCGCCCGACGTTGTCCGTGCCGAACAGATGACCGCCGGAGGGCGCCTGAAGGCGCTCGCGCGCATTGTTGCGTATGACCTGCGTCTCATAATCCACGATGAAGCCCGCGCTGACCGTTATCAGCAGCAGCACCGTCAGTATCACCAGACCGACCATTGCCGGCTTGTTGCGGCGGAAGCGGCGCCATACGCTGCCGGATTTTTTCGATTTGTTTTCCTTGCTCATTCCGCTACCTCCTTAACCCGCATACTTGGCCTTCACGCGGGGGTCGCTGTATGCGCTGACGATATCCACGACCAGCACCATCAGGCAGAATATCGCCGCCATGAAGATGGTGCAGCCCATGATGAGCGGCATGTCCTTCTGCCGCATTGCCGTCAGCGCCAGATTGCCGACGCCGGGCAGCGAATACACGGACTCCATGACAACCATACCTCCGAGACTCGCGCCGAACTGCACGCCGACGGTATTGATGATTGGAAGCGCGGAGTTCTTGAAAACATGCTTCCAGATAACACGCTTTTCCGGAGCGCCCTTGGCGCGCACGGTGCGCACATAATCCTGCCTTATCTGCTCAAGCACGATGGTGCGCGTCAGGCGCAGCAGCGGCGCCGAGGCGCTGAGCGAATACAGCCCTATCGGCAGTATCCAGCTCTTCCAGTTGTCTATGCCGTTGCTCGGCAGCCAGCCGAGATACAGCGAAAAGACCAGTATGCCCATCATCGCCAGCCAAAACTGCGGGAACGCCGCCACCGCCATGGATGCGACGCGCAGGATATTGTCCCCCGCCGAATACTGCTTCACGGCGGAAAACACGCCGAGCGTGATGCCGATGATGGAATACAGTACGGTGGATATCACCACCATCTTTAGCGTGGTGGGGAAGTTGTTCATTATCTCCCTCACCACGGGCTTGCCGCTGTTATAGGAGTTTCCGAACTCGAACTTCAAAAAGGCTTCCTTTACGTAGTCCAGAAATCTCGTCATAAATGGTCTGTTGTAGCCAAGCTGATCGTTGAGCTGGTCAACGGACTCCTGACTTGCCGAGATGCCCAAAATCAGGCGTCCCGGATCGCTCGGCGTCAGGCTCATGATGGCAAACACGATGAACACGACGCCCAGCAGTATGGGTATGATGAGCAAAAGCCGCTTGAGCACGTATTTCCACATACTCTTCCCTCCGTTTCTCGAATGCATGCATTCAATGCATGCATTGATTATAACACTATGTCATTTTTCTTGCAAGAGTTTTATAAGGATTGTTGAAATTTTATCAGTTTTCAACAAAATATCACTTATGTTTTTTTGCACATTTCCCTCTGCTCTATTACTGCTGCCTGATCGGCGTTTTTATCACGGCCATGCGCCGGCTGCCGGCGCGCTGTAAATTACGCCGCCTATTTGCGCAGTATTTGTCCGCTCAGCGGGTTCAAATGCTTCTTGTGATCGACGGCGACCCTGCCGTTTACTATCACGCAGTCAAAGCCGTCCGGCGCGGAGGCGGGCTTCTCATTGCTGGCATTGGCGCGGATATTGTCCCAATCCAGCACCAGCAGGTCGGCATGAAAGCCCTCCCTTATCAGTCCGCGCCGCTCAAAGCCCGCAGCGCGCGCGGCATTGCCGCAGAGCCTGCGCATATATTCCTCCGGCGTCATTATTCGCCGCTCCAGAAAGCCCGCATAGCTGCAAAAAGCCTTGGGCGTGCCGCATTCCCACGGCATGTCCTCGCCCCAGCTCTGATGCACGTCGTAATTGTACATGTCGGAGTCGATGCCGATGGCCGCATCCTCCCGCATGCTGAAAAGGTCGGCGATCAGCCCGAACTTCTGCGGCACCTTGCGCTCCGCCACGGCGATGACCGCCGGATTGCGGTGCAGCAGCTCCAGCGCCGCGTAAAGCGCATCCGTGCCCATCTCCTCGCCCCATTGCTCCAGCGTCTTGCCCTGCACCTTTAGCGCCTTGAGCGCGGCAAAGTCCTCGCCGATGCGCAAAAACGGGCTGACGGCGCGGTGTCTGCCGCCGGTGACCTCCTCGTGTATCGCACGGCGGTAGCTTTGATAGCCCAGCGTGCGGGCAAATGCTCCCATGCCGCCGCAGTCCTTGATATAGGCGTAAAAGCGCGTCGCCAGCAGCGGATAGTGGAAAAAGCCCGCATAGCGGTTGTCCTGCAGCACGTCCCAGGTGACGCGCACTCCCTTGGCACGGTATTCCTCGATAACCGCCAGCGTCGCCTCCACGCTCGCCCGCGCACCCGCCTCGTCGTCCGGTATCATCTCATATCCGTTCACGATATGGCTGATATGCACGCGCGCACCGCTCGCCAAGCCTATCTCCATCAGCTCGCGATAACCGTCCATTGGGCGCAGACGGTCGTTTGCGGCGCCGCAGCGGGCGCGATAATTCTGCTGCGTATGCGCGCAAACCACGCGGTCATACTCCGCCGCTACCTTCGCCAGCTCCAGCGCCTCTGAGTAAGGCGTCCAGGTTCCCGGCTTGTAATCAAAGCCGAGCGACACGCCCCACGCGCCCGCCTCGAAGCATTCGCGCAGACGCTGCTTTTCCAGCTCCAGCTCCTCTGCGCTCAGCTCCCGCTCCCAGTCGAGTCCGGTGATCCCGGTGCGGAGCTGGCTGTGCGCCGCGTTGAAGGAAATATTGCAGCCCTGCCCAAGCCGCTCCATATGGTCGAGATATTCGGCATAGGTCGTCCAGCCAATATCCACATCCATGTATTTTCTCACCGCCTCCTGCACGGCGGACTTTTCCACGATGCGGTTGAAGCCCGGCATATATGAGCCGCCGAGGATCGGCGGTATCACGCGGTTTACGGCAAGGCTCTCCACACCCGTTTCTATCCACCAGTCATAAGCGGGCGCAACGCCGAGTCCGCAGTGCCCGGAAAAGCAGGAGGTCACGCCCTGCCCCAGCAGGGATTCCATCTCCGGATATACCCAGCTGTTCATGTCCGCGTGCGAATGCATGTCTATCATACCCGGGGTGACGAGTCTGCCGGAGGCGTCTATCACCCGCTCCGCCTCGGCGCCGTCCAGCCTGCCTACTGCGGCGATAACGCCGTCCTTCACCGCCGCGTCGGCGGCGTATCCGGCGGCGCCGCTGCCGTCGATGACCGTGCCGTTTTTGATGATGATATCGTATTTCATGTCAGTCCTCCTGCTTTCATTTGCCAAGCATCCGCGTTGGACAAAATCATTCTTTTATGTAATGTATGCATTCATTTTATTCCTTATCTGCTTGCTTTACAAGTGTTTTCGCGTGCCCCGCATTAAATTTCGGCTTTTTGAATAATTCTTCATGCAATTTTTCATGCAAAGCGCCTCAAACCGCGCGCAAAAAGGCGGGGTTCTTCCCCGCCTCAGTTGCTTTTCTCTAAGTTTTATGCGCGGCGATCAGTCGAGTATATCGACCATCACCTTTTTGTGCTCGCGCTGACCCGCCGCCTTTGCCAGCACGCGGATCTCCTTGGCGATGCGTCCCTGACGGCCGATCACCTTTCCCATATCCGACGGAGCTACCTTGAGCTGATAAGTAACCGTCTCGTCATTCTCCAGCTCGTTTATCTCCACCTGATCCGGAAATTCCACCAGGTTTTCCACGATATAGGCGATTATGTCCCTGACAGTGTTGTTTTCCATAACTCAGAGAACACCGGCCTTTTTGAGCAGTACGCGAACCGTATCCGTGGGCTGTGCGCCGTCGGCGATCCACTTCTTTGCGCGCTCGCCATCCACGTTGACCTCCGCAGGCTCTTTGAGAGGATTATACGTTCCGATCTCCTCGATGAACCTGCCGTCTCTGGGGAAGCGGGAATCCGCCACGACAATACGGTAAAAAGGCGCCTTCTTGGCTCCCATTCTTCTCAGCCTGATTTTTACCATTCTTTTCACCTCCGTAAATTTCTTTATATAATCAGTTATCTGACCGACATTGTTACATGGGCAGGTTGAAGCCCATCTTGCTGAGCTTTTTCATATTCCCGCCCGAAAGCTGCTTCATCAGCCGCTGCATCTGCTCAAACTGCTTGAGCAGGCGGTTTACATCCTCTATCTTCAGCCCGCAGCCCGCGGCAATGCGCTTCTTGCGGCTGTAGTTGATTATCTCCGGACTGGTGCGCTCCTTCTCCGTCATGGAGAGGATTATCGCCTCCGTGCGGGCAAGCTGGCGGTCGTCCACCTTGAGCTGCGAAAGCCCCTTGCTTCCGCCCGGCAGCATGCTGAGTATATCCTGCATGCTGCCCATGTCCTTCATCTGCTGCATCTGCTCGTAAAAATCCGTCAGCGTCAGCTTGCCCTTGCGCATCTTCTGCTCAAGCTCCAGCGCCTTCTTCTCGTCAAAGGCATGCTGCGCCTTTTCCACCAGCGTCAGCACATCGCCCATTCCGAGTATGCGCGAAGCCATGCGGTCGGGATAAAACGGCTCGATGGCGTCCAGCTTTTCCCCGACGCCGCAGAACTTTATCGGCTTGCCGGTGACCGCCTTGACCGAGAGCGCCGCGCCGCCTCTGGCGTCGCCGTCCATCTTGGTCATCAGCACCGAGTCTATGCCGAGCTGCTCGTCAAACGCCGTGGCGGCGTTCACCGCGTCCTGTCCCGTCATGGCGTCTACCGCCAGCATTATCTCGTGCGGCTTTACCTGCTCCTTGATGCGCCTCAGCTCGTCCATCAGCTCCTCATCTATGTGCAGGCGTCCCGCCGTGTCTATGAACAAAAGGTCGTTGCCGTATCTTCTGGCGTGCTCCCGCGCCGCCATGGCTATCTCCACCGGGTCGCCCTGCCCCTGCTGGAACACGGGTATCCCAAGCTGCTCGCCGACGACCTCAAGCTGCTTTATCGCCGCCGGGCGGTACACGTCGCAGGCGCACAAAAGCGGACGGCGATTTTCATGCTTTTTGAAATACGCCGCCAGCTTTGCGATATTTGTCGTCTTGCCCGCGCCCTGCAGCCCGACGAACATCACCACCGTCGGGGGCGAGTTAGCCATGCGTATCTTGCTCTGCGAGCCGCCCATCAGCTCGCACAGCTCGTCGTTGACTATTTTTATCACCTGCTGCGCCGGCGTCAGGCTCTCCAATATATCGGCGCCCGCCGCCTTCTCCGTCACCGACGCGACAAACTGCTTTACCACCTTGAAATTGACGTCCGCCTCCAACAGCGCAAGGCGCACCTCGCGCATCGCCTCCTTGACGTCGCCCTCGGTCAGTCTGCCGCGTGAACGCAGCTTTTTGAACGCATTATTCAGCTTTTCGGTAAGTCCCTCAAAAGCCATTTATCTCATTTCCTCCGTGATCTTCAGCAGACGCTCTGCATGCGTCGCTATCTCGTAATTCTTGATGCTGAGCGCGTTCACCTTGGCGATATATGCCGCCTCCTCAGCGATGCGGCCTATATTGTCCTCATATCTGCCGTACTTCTTCACCAGTCCGCAGCGCTCCTCCACGTCCCTGAGTATCGCCTCGCTGCGCACGATGGCGTCGCGCACGCCCTGCCGCGATATGCCTGCGTGCTCCGCGATCTCCGTCAGAGAAAGATCCTCGTTGTAATAAAGATCAAAAAACTCCTTTTGCTTGTCCGTCAGAAGCTCGCCATAAAAATCGAACAGCATCGACATATAAAAGGTATCGCTTTTCATCTTTGCACCCCTCTCTGTAAAGTGCATCGGCTTTACACTAACAAATATGATACCCGATTTTCGTGAAAAAGTCAAGAGCAAACGCGGCAATTCCGTGATATTTTAAGAAAAAGCGCCGTTTTTTCCGCGCCGTTATGTTCATTTGCTCCAAAATATATATTTGCGTTTGTTTTTTTCCGTTTATGTGGTATAATTGGTTAGCATCGGCAGAAGCGGACCTCGTCCGCGCTCCCGCCATACAGCTATTATAAAACCGAGGTGGTAATCATGTCAAATTCCATATCCTTTCCCAAGCTGCCCTTCATATACGACAAGGTGTTTGAGATAGACCGCATCGCGCTGTCCTTCGGCTCGTTTTCCATCAAATGGTACGGAGTGATACTCGCGCTGTCCTTTGTCATCGCCGCGATATACATCATGCGGCGCTCGCGCAGCTTCGGCACCAACCCCGACACGCTGGTGGACATGCTCCTGTGGACGCTGCCCATCTCCGTCATTGGCGCACGCATTTATTTCGTCGTTCACAAATGGGATTATTACAGTGCCAACCCCGGCGAAATATACCGCATCTGGAACGGCGGCATCGCCATATACGGCGCGGTGATCGCCGGCGTCGTCACCATCTGGCTGTTCTGCCGGCGGCGCCGGCTTGATATACTCAGCATGCTCGACCTGTGCGTGCTGGGGCTGCTCATCGGTCAGTTCATCGGCAGATGGGCGAACTTTATCAACGCCGAGGCATACGGCACCGTCACCGGTTTGCCCTGGGGCATGTCCATCAACGGCGGCGAGCCGGTGCATCCCACTTTTTTCTATGAATCCTTTTGGAACTTCATCGGCTTTATCGCCCTGCATTTCTATTCCAAGCGCCGCCGGTTCCGCGGCGAGATATTCCTGCTCTACATCGCGTGGTACGGGCTGGGACGCGCCTTCATCGAGGGGCTGCGCACCGACAGCCTGTATATAGGCTCCACGGATATTCGCGTGTCTCAGGTGCTTGCCGCCATAAGCTGCGTCTGCGCGGCGGGGCTGCTGGTATATTTCCACGTCAGCAAAAAATATCCGCGGGAGTTTGCTCCGGCGGAGGCAGCTCCGGCGGAAACAGTCGAAAGCGAGGCTCCCGCCGAGGAGACTCCCGCCGAGGAAAGCGACAAGGAGGCAGAAGCCGATGACAGCGATAATAATTGACGGCAAGCGCATAGCGGAGGAAAAAAAGCAGCAGGTATATGACGAGGTGCTGCGGCTTCAGGCACGCGGAGTCACTCCGGGGCTGGCGGTGATACTCGTCGGCGAGGATCCCGCCTCGCAGATATACGTCCGCAACAAGGAGCGCGCCTGCGCCCGCTGCGGCATATACAGCGAGAAATACGCGCTGCCCGCAGATACCGGCGAGGATGAGCTGCTGGAGCTTATCGCACGGCTCAACGCCGACAGGCGCATATCCGGCATACTTTGCCAGCTCCCGCTGCCGAAGCATATCGACGCGGGCAAGGTCATCTGCGCCATCGCGCCGGAAAAGGACGTGGACGCCTTTCACCCCGTGAACGTCGGGCGCATAATGACCGGCGACGTGCTGTTCGCGCCCTGCACGCCGGCGGGCGTGATGACGCTGCTGGACGAATACGGCATAGAGATCGCCGGCAAGAGCTGCGTCGTCGTCGGGCGCAGCAATATCGTCGGCAAGCCGATGGCGATGCTGCTGCTGCACCGGCACGGCACCGTCACCATATGCCACAGCCGCACGCCCGACCTCGCCGCCGTGACGCGCGGCGCGGATATACTGGTGGCGGCGGTCGGCAAGGCGAAAATGATAACCGCCGATATGATAAAGCCCGGCGCCGCCGTGATCGACGTGGGCATGAACCGCGACTCCTGCGGCAAGCTCTGCGGCGACGTGGACTTTGACGCCGCGGCAGAGCGGGCGGGCTATATCACGCCGGTCCCCGGCGGCGTGGGCGTGATGACGATAACCACTCTCATGCAGAATACTCTGCTGGCGGCAAAGCTGCAAAACGGTCTTGCGTAAATAAATGCGCCCGGAGCCGTTCCGGGCGCATTCATGCAGCCGCTTATTTCTTCACTTCCACGCTGCCGCCGTTTTCCAGCGTATAGCCGTCCAGCAGCAGCAGCTTTTCCGCCAGCAGGCGGGAAAAGCCGCTGACTATCGCGGAGCTTTCGATCAGCTCCACTGTATCCTCCACGGAGATGTCCTCCGCTACCTCCTCGTGGTCGAGCAGCTTGCCCGCCACCAGCCGCACCTGATCCACAAAATACCGTGCGGAAATGGCGTGCCTCCTGGCATATGCCTCGTATATCTCGCGCACCTGCTCCTCTGGAATTCCCTTTGGGATCAGCTTTTGCAGCACGGCGATATTCAGGCTCTGCTTGAGCGTGCAGATGATGACGAGATACGCGATATGCACGCGGTAATACTTTTTCTTCAGCGGCTCCGGCATGACCTTAGTGCGGACATAGTTATTGATCGCCGCCGCGGTTATCACCTGCTCGTCCTTCAGCTCCGGCGGCATGTAGTCCAAATACTGCTTCAGCAGCAGCACTACCTGCTCCATATACAACCCAAAGTCGGGTATCTCCTCCCACGCGGGAAGACGGAAGCGGTCCAGATATTTTTCCCACCGACGGAGCTTGCCGGCGATAAGCGCCTTATCATAAGCCATAATACTTCTCCCCATTATCGGTTTTGCGTATATTATATCACATGCGATATAAAAAATCAAAGATTAGTTTGCTTTTATTCGGTTGACATGCTCCGCGCAATGTGATAATGTAATCTTGTATATTAGTTTTAAGGTGGTATGCACAGTGTTTTCGATCATTACCGACACCTCCGCAAACCTTGAAGATGAACTGCTGCGGAAGCATTCGATAGGTCTTATCCCCTTTTCCTTCTACGTGAACGGCGAGGAGCAGACCTGCACGGAAACGGAGAGCTTTGACGGCAAGGCGTTTTACGACGCCATGCGCCGCGGCACCTCCGTAAAGACCTCGCTTGTGACGCCGCAGAGATATATCGATTACATGACTCCGCTGCTGAGGGATGGGCAGGATATCCTGTTCATTTCTATGTCCTCCGGCATCAGCGGCTCCTTTGCGTCCTCGCAGATCGCCGCGGAACAGCTCCGCGCGGAATTTCCGGAGCGGCAGATCTTCCTTGTGGACACGCTGGGCGCGTCGCTTGGCGAGGGACTGCTGGTCGTGGACGCCATCGAATGCCGCAGCCGCGGCATGAGCGTCGCGGAGACTGCGGCGCTGATCAGCGAAAAGCGCCACCGCATGTGTCAGGTGTTCACCGTGGACAATCTGAAATATCTCAAGGCGACGGGACGCCTGTCCAATATCGAGGCGGTCGTCGGCACGATATTGCACATAAAGCCGATACTCAAGGGCAACAAGGAGGGCAAGATAGTCTCCTTTGCCAAAATGCGCGGACGGCAGAGCGCCATACAGGCGCTTGCCAGAGAATATGACGAGAAGGTGTTCGAGCCGGAAAAGCAGACCGTGGGCATCGCCCATGCCGACTGCCCGGAGGACGCGCAGTTCCTTATCAAGCTGCTGAACCGCAGCAAGCCCCCGCGCGATATCATGACAGTATGTTACGAGCCAGTCACCGGCTCGCATGTCGGACCCGGCACGCTGGCGCTGTTCTTCTTCGGCGGCAGCGTCGAGGTTCGGGAATAAAACCGGAAATAAAAAAACAGGAAAGAGTGATTTCATATGCAGGATTATATTATTGCCACGTCCTCCACCTCCGACCTTCCGCGGACGTATCTGGAGGAGCACGATATCCCATTCATCAGCTATACCTACACGATAGGCGACAAGGTGTATGAGGACGACTGCCGCGAGGAGACGCGCTCGGCGGTGTATCGTGGCATGCGCGAGGGCGACCTGCTCCACACCTCGATGATCAACGAATATCTGTACTACGACTTTTTCAAGTCTCTGCTGGAGAGCGGCAAGGACGTCATCTTTCTCGACATGTCGCAGAAGATGTCCGTGTCGTATGAGAAATCCAAGCTCGCGGCGGAAATGGTGCGCGGCGAGTTTCCTCAGCAAAAGCTGTACGTGATGGACACGCTCTGCATCTCCGGCGGGCTCGGCACGCTGGTGGACAATATGGTGCGCCGCCGCGAGCAGGGCATGAGCTATGACGAGGTCATCGCCTGGGGCGAGGCAAACAAGCTCCGCATCGCCCACCGCTTTACCGTCGATGATTTGAAATATCTCAAGGCGGGCGGCAGAGTCTCCAACGCCGCCGCCCTCATCGGCTCCGTGCTGTCCATCAAGCCGGTGCTGTATGTGCCAGACCGCGGCACACTGGACGTGGCGCAGAAGGTGCGCGGACGCCGTGCGGCGCTGGAATCCATTCTGAGCGGCGTGAAGGGCGACCTTGCCGAGACAGACCACGACGGCACGGAGATACATATCCTGCACGCTGACTGCCTCGCCGACGCCGAATATGTGCGCGGCGAGATAAAGAAGGCGTTCCCCTCCGTCGGCAATATCACGATAAGCGGGCTGGGCGTCGTCATCGGCGCACACTGCGGTCCCGGACTGCTGACGGTGTTCTACCTCTGCAACGGCCGCAGACCGTAAGATGCAAATCCGCCGCCGAGCTTGAAAACAGGCTCCGCGGCGGCTTTTATATGCAAATTTTTACTTTTTTATCCAATCTATAAAGGTTTCCACCTTATCAAGCTCGTCGTCGGTCAGTACGGCGAGCTTTTCATATAGCTGCGTGCGGGAGGAGGCGTTCAGCTCGATCTCGTCAAAGAACTCCGCAGGAGTAATGCCGAAATAGCTGATTATGTTGAACAGCTCTCTGACAGACGGCAGCGACGCCCCGCTCGTGATGCTTCTGATATACGCGCCGCTCTTGCCAAGCTCAAGGCTCATGCGATGCTCGGATATATTTTTCCGCAGGCGCAGGCGCGTGATATGCTCGCGCAAAAGGCTCTCGTAATTTATCGGCTCGTCCATCGTTCTCCCTCCTTTATGTTATTTTAATACTAATATTTCCAATGCATTGGTATTATTAATATTAATTTTTTCTTTACAAGCCGATATATTCGTATTATAATTATCAATAATTGATGGTTTGAATAGTCCTATTACTAATTCATCGCTCCGCATACGTCGGCGCGGCGGCTTTATCCGGAAGTGCGAGCGAGGCAGAGGCACGGCAAAACACGCAGTCCAAATCATTAAATATAAAAAACAGGAGGAAGAACAATGAAACAGGGAAAGAAATGGACGTCGTTTATCGCAGGTATGCTGACCATGGCGCTGATATTTGCGCTGGGCTTGCCCGTTTTGGCAGCAGGGAGTCTCACCAATTTAAAAGATGTACTCGTCGGCGGGATAAGGATCGTCATCGACGGGCAGGAGCTGCATCCCACAGACGCCAGCGGCAAAACGGTCAGCCCGATGATCTACAACGGCACGACCTATCTGCCCGTGCGCGCCGTGGCGTCGGCACTCGGCAAGGCGGTATACTGGGACGGACCGACCTACACGGTCTATCTCGGCGATATGGACGGCAAGCTGGAATATCCGACCGTAATGCTGAAGGATATGACGAGCATTGGACACAAATTTTATAATCAAACACGTCTGGTGGACAACTACGGCAACAGCTACGGCTCGGCGCTGTATAACGGAACCGGCGGCATCCAAACTTACGAATATCTTCTCAACATGAAATACAGTCATTTCCGCGGCACGCTCTATATTCCCGAAGGCGTCACAAGTGATCGCGACGCTGTAATCACCATAACGGCGGACGGCAAGCAGATATACGCCTCCCCCGTCATGACAAAAACCTCTTACCCCGTCTATTTCGACGTGGACGTAAGAGGCTGCAATGACCTGAAAATCGAGATTCCATCATATGCAGCCCACAACCACCTTAGAATCAGCCTCGCCGATGCGGGATTTTATCAGTAAGCTGTCTACGCAGTAACAAAAAACCAGTCGTTCCCCGCACTCCGGCTGAGCGCG
>JAFTDT010000101.1 GCA_017453985.1 Clostridia bacterium | reverse complement strand
GCATTTCGGAGGTAATTAACATATTTTCTTGATTTTAGCCGCATTTTGTTGTATATTTAAATAAAGGTTTGCACACAATTTTTATAATCAAAAAGGAGATGCAGTTATGGGTAAGTTCGTTATCAAGCAGACTAAGACCGGTATCAAGTTTGACCTCAAGGCGGGCAACGGCGAGGTCATCGCCACCTCCGAGGTGTACGCTTCCGAAGCGGCGTGCAGAGGCGGCATTGCCAGCGTCCAGAAGAACGCGCCCGAAGCAGCGATAGAAAACCAGACCGTCGAGGGCTTTGCGACCGAGAAGCACCCCAAGTTTGAGGTCTACACCGACAAGGGCGGCGAGTTCCGCTTCCGCCTCAAGGCGACCAACGGGCAGATAATCGCCGTCAGCGAGGGCTACAAGGCTATCGCAAGCTGCCTGAACGGCATCGAATCCGTGAAAAAGAACGCCCCCGACGCGGCAATCGTCGAGGAATAAGCCTTTACGGCAAAATTTTTGCATGCGCTGCTTTCCGCCGGGCGGTATATTCCGTCCGGCGGCTTTATCTGACCCGAAAGGAGGCTTTTTCATGAGCTTATCTTCCCTCGTCCATGGCGGCGACCTCATTCTGCCCGCGGGAGAGGGGTACGTCAACATCCGCGTGGGCGCGATAATACTGCGCGGCGGGCAGTTTCTGATGGCGGGCAACTCCGGCACGGATTATCTCTACTCTGTCGGCGGACGAGTCAAGCTCGGTGAATCGACCGAGGACGCCGTCGTGCGCGAGGTGCTGGAGGAAACGGGCGTGCGGATGGAAATCGACCGCCTTGGCTTTGTCCACGAGGCGTTTTTCGCCGGCGACAACGGCAAGACGCTCGGCAAGGTCATCTACGAGCTGGCATTTTACTATTACATGAAGGTGCCGGAGGTATTCGAGCCGGTATGCGAGAGCTGTGCCTACGACGGCAAGCGCGAGTTTTTGGAATGGGTGAGCTTTGACTCGGACAGAAAGTACTTCCCCGAATTTTTCCGCAGCGAGCTGTGCGCGCCGTCCCGCGAGGTAAAGCATTTTATCACCAGAGAGATATGATTTGCCCGAATGCCGCTCTCCCGGCGCAGTGCCGGAGAGCGGTTTTTGCATGCACAAGCGACAAAAAATAGCAACGGTTCCCTTCGAGAATAAATTCCCGTTCGCAAAGAAAAACTATTCTCACAAATATTTGTATTAGGAGGAACCGTTTTGAACAAAACTTACCGAAAAATAACTGCGGCGGCAGCCGTATTCATGACCTGCACGGTTCTGCTTGCCGCCGTTTCCGGCGTTTTTGCCGTATTCGGGCGCGGCGCGGACGAGCCTGCCGTGTCCGCCTTTGCAAAGTCCCAGTCTCTGGGCGAAATACTGACCTTTACCGCCGGAGACTTCACCTCCCGCGTCAGCGGAAAGGAGGAGCTTTCCTCCATTCTGATATCCGAGCTGCCGAAAGACGGCATACTGCGGCTCGCGGGGCGCGAGGTCGCCTACGGCGAGCTGCTGGAAACGGACAAGCTGGACATGCTCTGCTATGTTCCGCATGACCCGGCGGAGGACGTGCACACCAGCTTTTCCTTCATCCCCGTGTTCAGCCGCTCCGGCGCGGCTGAGGAGAGCGTCACCGTGGCGCTCAACCTCAGCGACCAATTCAACGCCGCGCCGGTGGCGCTCGATCTGTATTTCAAGACCTATGCCGGCGTGCGGCTCTGCGGCGAGCTGCGCGGCTCCGACCCGGAGGGCGACGAGCTGAACTATTCCGTCGTGCGCCAGCCCAAGAAGGGCAGCATGGAGATAAACGGCGGCAGCTTTGCCTACACTCCCATCTCCGGCAAAAGCGGCACGGACAGCTTCACCTATATCGCCACCGACCGCTATGGCAACGCCTCTGCCGCCGCCACCGTCGATATTGAGATCTGCAAGCGCACCTCCAAGGAGACCTTCACCTATACGGATATGAAAAACGACCCCTCGCACTTTGCGGCGCTGTATCTGCGCGAGATGGGCGTGCTCTCCGGCGAGAGCTTCGGCGGCGAGAGCTTTCTCTATCCTGATAAGCCCGTCAGCCGCGCCGAGTTCGTCGCCATGACCGCCGCGATAAGCGAGATGGCGCTGCCCACCGCCGCCGTCGGCACGGGCATGGCGGACAACGACGATATCCCCGCCTGGGCGCAGCCCTATGTTGCCGCCGCGCTGAACTGCGGCGTGGTGTACGGCGAGCGCAGCGACGACGGCAACCGCGTGTTCCGCGCCTCCAGCAGCATCACCCGCGCCGAGGCAGCGAGCATCATCGACCGCGCGCTGGGGCTTGCGGACGACGGGCGCCGCCCGAACTTTGCCGACAGCGACGCTCTGCCCGAATGGGCTGCGCAGTCCATCGTCAACACCGCCGCGGCTGGCATCGTGCCGGTGTTTTCCGACAACACCGTGCGCGCCTCAACCGAGGTGACGCGCTCCGACGCCTGCGCCATGCTGTACCAGATGATCTGTCACATGCAGAGCCGCAACGAGCGAGGCGGCATCTTCGGCATCTTCAACTGATTTGACAATCGCGGCATTTGCCGTTATACTGTACTCGCGGCGCGCGCCGCGATATCCGCCGCGGAGAAGCCCCTTTCTCCGCGGCGCTTTAAGCAAACGCCGAGCCAACGCCGCTGCGGCGACAGAAGTCTCGCAATCCGGTATTGCGGATCTGTTCATCACTTACCTGCGAGGTGTACATATGCAAGAACGCTCCGGCATGGACATAATTCTCCGCCACATGCGCCGCTATCCGCAGATGCAGCCGCAGGACATGGCAAAGCTCCTGTATCAGCGCCGCATGGGACCGGGGCATTTCATCCCCGACGCGGACGCCGCCCGCGCAAGGCTGCTTGCGGAGTGGGAGGGGCTGGAATGCTCCTCTCTCGCCGCCTTTGAGGACATCGGCGGCGGCTTTTGCCGCCTGCATCTTTCCGCTCTTTCCCGCAAGGAGCTGCCGCGCTTGCTGACCGCTTTTCTCTCCGCCTCACGGCACACGGGCAGCTTCTCCGCGCTGCGGCGCGACCTGCGCGAGCTGACGGAGGCGCTCCCGCAGACCGCCGGATATATTGCCGAATATATCCGAGCCGGCTGTCCGGCGGTGAGCCACAGCGAAAGCTATCGGCGGGCTTACCGTCCCGCCTACCGCGTTATCCGCACGGAGGACGCCCTGCGCCTCTTCCGCTTTGCGCGGGACGAACGGCAGCTTTGAAATATTTACAAAGCGGCTGAAAATTGGTATAATACGCACAGAAGATTTCAAAGCAGGCTTCCAAACATCAGAAGGACGAGGTCGCCATGAAAAAAGCAGCAGCCGTATATATTCACGGAAAGGGCGGCAGCGCGGATGAAGCCGCGCGTTTCTTCTCCCTTTTTACGGATCGTGATTTGATCGGCTTTGATTACAAATCGCAAACGCCTTGGGACGCAAAGGCAGAATTCCCGCCTTTTTTCGAGTCGCTGCGCAAACGATACGGCGCGGTGACCTTGATTGCCAACAGCATCGGCGCATACTTTGCCATGCACGCCCTGAATGCCCGGCACATCGAAAGAGCGTTTTTTATCTCTCCCATTGTTGACATGGAGGCTCTTATACTCAAAATGATGACAGGGGCGAATGTCACAGAAAACGAATTGCGCGATAAAGGTGAAATTCCCACCGCCTTTGGCGAAACGCTGTCGTGGGAATATCTGCGTTATGCGAGAGCTGATCCGATAAGCTGGAGCGTACCCACGGAGGTGCTGTACGGCGAAAAGGACGCCATGACGCCTTATGCGAGCATCTCCGCTTTTGCAAAACGCATCGGCGCAGGATTGACGATCATGAAAAACGGTGAACACTGGTTTCACACGGAAGAACAGATGAGCTTTCTTTATTCATGGATAAAGCAGCGGCTTTTATAACGACCTATTTGCCAAGCCGCTGCCATAAACAAATGCAAAAACATTTTTGAGGAGTTGCCGCCTTGAAGATAGGTTTTTTTGATTCGGGCATAGGCGGGCTTTCCGTCCTGCATCACGCCTTGCAGAAGCTGCCCGCCGAACAGTTTTTATACTATGCCGACGTTTCGCACGTGCCTTACGGCGAAAAGAGCGAGGCGCAGATATTGAGCTACGTTGACGCCGCCGTGGACTATATGCTGGCGCAAGGCGTCAAGGCCGTCGTGCTGGCGTGCAACACAGCCACCAGCGTCGCCGCTGCCTCCCTGCGCCGCCGCTGTCCCCTGCCCGTCATCGGCATGGAGCCGGCGGTGAAGCGCGCTCTCGACCTTTACGGCGAGCGGCGCGTGCTGGTGGCGGCAACGCCCATAACCGTGCGCGGCGAAAAGCTGCGGACGCTCATCGAGCGGGTGGACAGCCGCCATCTTGCCGACATGTTGCCGCTGCCGGAGCTGGTGCGCTTTGCCGAGGCTGGCATATTCGACGCGCCGGAGGTGGAGGAATATCTGCGCGGCGCGCTCGCCGGCTATGAGCTGGAGCAGTATTCGTCGCTTGTGCTGGGCTGCACGCACTTCAACTTTTTCAAGGACAGCTTTCGCCGCGTGCTGCCGGAGAGCGTCAAATTCGTGGACGGCAACGAGGGCACCGTCAACCAGCTCATACGCGAGCTGGACCGCTGCGGACTGCACGAGCACGGCAGGCAAAGCGTGGAATATCACGTTTCCGGCAAATATACGCCCGAATATATCGCTGCGCTCTTTGCAAGGCTTGACGCCATGAGCCTGATAGGCTGACAGGCGCCGCGCCTTTTTTTACTCTGGCTCCCTCGCAAAAAAATATGCAATGGTGGCCATAGGGTCACTATACTTTTTCGACGATCTCATGTAGAATTACAGTACGGGAAGCCACCGTATGAGCTTGGAAGGTTGTGAACGCAGAGTGTACGTAAAGACCCCCGCCGCACACGCAAAGCTGGAGAAAGCCGAACGCGGCTTTTTTCCCGTTACCGTTTTTGCCCAAGCGGGCTGGGGCAAGACCTCGGCAGTCGAGCATTATTACCGCAACAAGGCGACGCTGCGGCTGTCCTGCGCCTCCGGCGCGCTCGACCGCATGCCGGATCCGGAGCTGATCCGGCAGAGCGTGGTGATCATCGACGATGTTTCATGGCTTTCTGACCGCGCCTCTGAGGAATATATCCTGAGCCTGCTGCGCCGCGGCGACAAGCAAATAATCATCATCGGCAGGAGTCTTTCTCCCGCATGGCTTTCCCGCGCCGCTCTCGACCTTGACTTTGTCCGCATAACAGAACGCGATCTGATCCTCGGCGACAGTCAGGTGGAAAAACTGCTTTCGGACGCCGGCGTGGAACTGCCGGACGAGGATATCCGCACCGTGACGGAGGTATCCCGCGGATATCCTCCCGTGGTAAAGCTGTTTCTGCGCCATCTCTCTCAGGGCGAGCCGCTCGGCGCGGCAATGTTCGCCGAGGTAAAGGCGGAGACCTTCCGCTTTTTCGACAGCAGCTTTTTCAGCCTTTGGTCGGAGTCTGTACGGGCGCTGCTGCTATCCGTCTGCCGCTATCCGTCTTTTTCGCCGGAGTTTGCAGAGACGCTCTCGGGACGGAGCGATGTGCCGGAGGTGCTCGAACGCTGCAGGCAGATCGGTTCCTTCCTCTACACAAAGGGCGCGGCGGAATATTCTGTTTCCCCCATTCTGCGCGCCTTCCTCTGCTGGAAGCAGGACATCGTGTGGTCAAAGGAGCGCATAAACGAAAACTATCGCCGCGCCGCCTGCTTTTTCCGCGGCAAGGGACTCATGGCGGACGCGCTGTTTTATTACGACAAGATCGGCGCGCTTGAGGAGGTGCAGCGGATACTGACCGAAAACGCACAGCGGCACCCCGGCATCGGGCAGTATTACGAGCTGCGGCATTATTACAATTCCCTTCCGCGCGAGCTGATATTGCAAAGCCCCGTCCTTACCGCCGGAATGAGCATGCTCTGCTCCCTTACCATGCGCAAGGAGGAAAGCGAAAGCTGGTACCGTGCGCTGGCGGAGCTTGAAAGGCAGTCGGGACTTTCTCCGGAGCTGCGCCGCGAGGCGAAGGCTTGGCTGGCTTATCTTGACATCGGGCTTCCCCACCGCGCCGGAAAAGGGCTGATCGGCATCTTCCGGCGGATATATACCATTCACCAAAGCGAAAACATTTCCCTGCCGGAGCTGTCCGTCACCGGCAACTCCCCTTCGCTGATGAACGGCAGCCTCGATTTCTGCGACTGGGCAAAAAACGGCGAACAGGTCGCCCGCTTTATGCAGAAGCCGGTGGAAACGGTGCTTGGCCGCCCCGCAAAGGGGCTGGTGAACGTGGCGCTGGCAGAGAGCGGCTTTGAACGCGGCACTATGGAGCCGTATGAGGTGGTCACCCGCCTCGGCAACGGCTATGCCGACGCCGATCACAACGGAAACATCGAAATGTGCTTTGCCGCAGAGGGCGTGCTGATACGCCAGCATCTGGCGGAGGGTCAGTTCCCCACCGCAGTCAGGCATTATGAAGCTTTCCGCAAAAAGGCGGAGGCGGCGGACGCGCGGCAGCTATTCCCCAATCTCGACGCCTTCGGCGCGTGGCTCGGACTCTACGGGGACGACATGGACGGCGCGCTGCGCTATATGAACAGCTTGCCGGACATACATACGGACTTCTATATTTCCAACCGCTTTCGTCATATGACGCAGATACGCTGCATGATCGCGCATGACCGGCTCACCGAGGCGATGGACACGGCAAGCTATCTGACCCGCTATTTTGAGGAATATCAGCGCACCTATTTCTGGATCGAAAACGAGCTTTTGAAGGCGATCATTCTTTATCGGCAGGAGCTGCCGGAGTGGCAGCCCGTGCTGAAGTCGGCGCTCCGACGTGCGGAGAGTTACCATCTCGTGCGCGTCATATCCATGGAGGGCGCAGCCGTACTGCCGCTGCTGACAGAGCTGCAGGGCGGCGTTTCCGAAAAATTCCTAAGCGAGCTGACCGAAGGCGCGCGCCGCATGGCGCTCCGCTATCCGAATTATCTGAAGCATATAACCAAAATCAGCGTGGAGCTTACTCCCCGCGAGCAGCAGATCCTCGGCATGCTCTGCGCCGGAAAATCCACGGATGAAATATGCGAAAGCTGCTGCATAAGTTACAGCGGGCTGAAGAAACACAACCGCAGCATTTACGCCAAGCTGGGCGCAAAGACGCGCGCAGAGGCAGAGCGCACCGCTGCAAGGCTGGGGCTCGCACATAGAAAGGGGGACGGCAAATGAAGCTGATAAATGGCGCCGAGCTTTCGTGCCGCGACAATGATATGATCCTGCGGCTCGGCGGCAAAAGCCGCGCGGTCAAGGAGGCAGACCGTTATATTTTTCTCGCCGTCACGGACGGCGGCATCGAGGACTCCGCGCTCATCGAGCTGGTGGCGACGCGCGAGAAGATATGCGAGATCACCGCGGAGCTGCGGCTGGCGCAGCTCGTGCTGGATTACGGCGAATATCTCGCGCCCGCGGATATCCGTATAATAGACGCCTGAGCCGTGCAGATGCGGCTCTGCAAAACAAGCCTGCGGACAGACGCGGCGCAGATCGCGCCCTCTCCGCAGGCTTAAATGTTACAAAAATATTAAATATGCCATTTCTCAAATCGGATTGCAATACACACTGCTTGTATTATATAATGTTTATTGCCAGATTTTTCACAAATCCATTTTTTATTTCGGTCGATTTTTATAATGTTTAATAGCTTTTGATTTACCGACAGAAAAAATAACTGGAATAGAAAAATTATATTGAAATGGAGGAAAGCAAATGCGCAAGATCACAACTGCCAAGGACGCCGTAAGCCGCATCAAGAGCGGCGACGTCGTCATGGTCGGCGGCTTTTTGCAGGGGGGCTCGCCGGAGCGTATTCTGGAGGCTCTGCTGAGCGACAGCAGCGCCACTGACCTTACCATCGTCAACAACGACACCGGCTTTGACACCATGAACACCTACAAGCTCATGGAGGCGGGGCGTGTCAGCAAGGTCTACGCCACCTGGATAGGCGGCAACAGCATCACCGGCAGCATGTACTTAAACCAGCCCGGCAGCGTCACGCTTGTTCCGCAGGGCACGCTGGCGGAGCGCATCCGCGCCGCCGGCATGGGCATACCGGAGTTTCTCACTCCCACCGGCGTCGGTACCATCGCCGCCGAGGGCAAGGAGAGCAAGGTAATAGACGGCAAGGAATATCTGGTTGAAAAGGCGCTGCATGGCGACGTCGCCATCGTCCACGCCACCGTGGCGGACGAGTTCGGCAACTGCTACATGCGCGGCGCCACCAAGAACTTCAACGCGCTGATGCCCGCCGCCTGCCAATACTGCATCGTGGAGGCGGAGAAGATAGTTCCCGTCGGCGAGATAGACCCCGATCTGGTGACCGTTTCCGGCATATACGTAGACGCCGTTGTGCAGCTTTAAGAGGTGAAGAATATGGATAATAAAGTATTTATCGCAAAGCGCGTGGCGCAGATGCTTAATGACGGCGACGTCGTCAATCTCGGCATCGGACTTCCCACCATGGTGGCAAATTATGTTCCCGAGGGGATAACCGTGACCTTCCATTCCGAAAACGGCATCATGGGGCTCGGTCCCGCTCCCGCCGAAGGGCAGGAGGATAAGGATATCTTCAACGCGGGCGGCTCGCCCGTGACCGTGCTGCCCGGCGCGAAGTTTCTCGACTCTGCGGAGAGCTTTGGCATCATCCGCGGCGGCCGCGTGAACATGTCCGTGCTCGGCGCGCTGCAGGTGGACTGCCGCGGCAATCTCGCCAACTGGTGCGTGCCCGGCAAGAAGGTCCCCGGCATGGGCGGCGCGATGGACCTCGTGTCCGGCGCCAAGGAGGTCGTGCTCGCCATGGAGCACACCGCCAAGGGCAACCACAAGATACTCAGCGAATGCACCTTCCCCCTCACCGGCAAGGAGGTCGTCACCATCATCGTTACCGAGATGTGCGTGATGCGCGTCACGCCGAACGGACTGCTGATGACGGAGCTGGCGCCGGGATACAGCGTGGACGACGTCAAGGCCGCCACCGGCGCGCCGTTTGAGGTCGCCGCAGACCTCAAGGTCATGCAGGTACCCGAAGATTGATATAAAGGAGAATTGCAAATGGAAGACGTATATGTGATAAGTGCGGTAAGGACCCCGATAGGCGCCATGGGCGGCGCTCTTGCCAACACTCCGGTCGCCGAGCTGGGCAAAATAGTCATCGCTGAGGCGGTACGCCGCGCCGGGCTTGCTCCGGACAAGGTGGACGAGGTCATCATGGGCTGCGTCCTTTCCGCCTCGCAGGGGCAGAACGTCGCCCGTCAGGCGGCGCTGAACGCCGGTATCCCCGTTGAAAAGTGCGCGCTCACCGTCAGCATGGTTTGCGGCAGCGGCATGAAGGCGATACATCTCGCCGCCGCCGATATCAAGCTGGGCGACTGCGATATCGTCGTAGCCGGCGGCATGGAGAACATGTCCATGGCGCCCTACGCCGTCCCCGCCGCCCGCTGGGGCGCGAGGATGAACCACGCCTCCCTTGAGGATACCATGATAAAGGACGGTCTGTGGGACGTTTTCAACGACTATCATATGGGCATCACTGCCGAGAACGTGGCGGAAAAATGGGGCATCAGCCGCGAGGCGCAGGACGAGTTTGCGCTCGCCTCGCAGGAAAAGGCGGCGGATGCCATCGCCAAGGGACGCTTTGCGGACGAGATAGTTCCCGTTCCCGTGAAGGTCAAGAAGGAGACTGTGGAGTTCGCCACCGACGAATATCCGCGCAAGACCTCGGCGGAGAAGCTGGCGAGCCTCAAGCCCGCATTTAAGAAGGACGGCACCGTGACCGCCGGCAACGCCAGCGGCATCAACGACGGAGCCGCCGCCGTGGTGCTTGCCTCGCGCAAGGCGGTCGAGGCATACGGGCTGAAGCCCATGTGCCGCATAATCTCCTGCGCCGGCGCGGGCGTAGATCCCTCCGTCATGGGCGTGGCGCCCATCGACGCCAGCAAGAACGCGCTGGAGAAGGCGGGACTTTCCGTTTCCGACATCGACCTCATCGAAGCTAACGAGGCGTTTGCCGCGCAGTCGCTCGCCGTCATGAAGGACGCGGGATTCCCTCCGGAAAAGACCAATGTCAACGGCGGCGCCATCGCGCTCGGACACCCCATCGGCTGCTCCGGCGCGCGCATCCTTGTCACACTCGTGCACGAGATGCAGAAGCGCGACGTACACAAGGGACTTGCCACGCTGTGCATCGGCGGCGGCATGGGTCTTGCCACGATAGTTGAGAGATAAAAGGTTTATGCTTGCTCAAACCCTCCGGCTAAGCCGGAGGGATTGACTTATATTTTCAGTTATCTGTTTTTCAGAACAAAAACGTAAGCGGGAGGGATATTGGAATAAACATGCAGCATATCCCTGAAGCGAAAATGCTCCGCCAAAAAATTTCTCTGCAAAAGCGTGTACTGAAACGTGATAAACACTCCGTTCTCCCCAAGCATTTCCTTTGCCGCCCTGAATACGTTCAGCGAGGTTTCCTTCGGCAGCGAATTAAACGGAAGTCCGGATACGATATAATCAGCGGCGGAAAAATTACATTTTCTCATGATTAAATCGGCATCCTCGGCGCTTCCGTGAACGACCGTCACATTTAGCTGCTCTCCCAGCCTCTCCTTCAGCAAATGATAAAATTTTTCATTCTGCTCAATCAATATCAGCATCGTCCTGTTTCTTCTCCGCCGCAGAAGCTCCTCTGTAAAAGCGCCGGTACCAGGACCGAATTCCACGATGCATTCCGCGCTGTCAAAGTCTATCTGCCGCATCATGGCGTTTGCCAATCTTTTGCCGCTCGGCGCGATGGCTCCGATTTTTTTAGGATTCTTTATATACTGCCTTAGAAACAGAAGCATATTTTCCTCTTCCTTCATTTTATTTTCTTTATTCCCGATATCATTAACTATATCAGGATATTCTTAAGAAAAAGGCAATAAAAGGTCAAAAAAAATCTTAAACCAGCCTTGCCGCGTTATAAAGCAGCAGGCGGGACAGCGCCCGCCTTTCCTGCTCCGTCTCAATCCAAGGGTCAAGTCGTGAACCAGCCAATCATTTTATGATATAGGCGTCCACTATCCTTCCGATGTACGCCGAATGCGGGTCGCGGTTAGCCAGCGGCGCGCTGCCGTCCACATTCTGCGGATATATGGCGTCCCGCATGTCGTCCGGCAAACGCGAAATATCCTGCGTGCGCGCGTACATCACCTCACACTCAAGTGTCAAGGGGTATTCCTTTACAGCCGGAGTCTTTATTACCTCCGCATCCTCCAGCGTGA
Organism: Clostridia bacterium; assembly: GCA_017453985.1. Lineage (GTDB taxonomy): Bacteria > Bacillota > Clostridia > Oscillospirales > Butyricicoccaceae > RGIG3726. Next base: position 1,035 of record JAFTDT010000101.1, on the reverse strand, counting down.
GCCGCGCCTCCTTGACCTTGTCGATATCGCGTCCGGACTGCATTCCGCATATCCGCGTTATCTCCGGTGAGGCGTCGCCAAGCGGGAAGCTGACGCTGAACTCGCCTGTTTTGTCGAGCTGCGCCTTGGTGTAGCGGCTCTGGCGCACATAAACGACGAAGGTATCCTGTCCCCATATCACGCCAAGATGTCCCCAGCCGATGACCATGGAATTGAACTTGTCGCCTTTGGTGTTAAGCAGAGCGCCTTTACGCAGTCCCTCCATTATCTGCCGGGCATATTCGCTGACCTTTATCTTTTCCTTCATGAAAAAATCCCCTCTCTTCCGTATTTTTTACAGATTTTCATAAAACTTGACCGCCGCCTGTATTTCTTCCTCCGTCGGATGCCCCTTTGCCGTGCCGCCGACGAGCTTAAAGGGGCCGAAGGTGTTGAAGCCCGTGCAGTGATACGCCCCCAGCTCCTTGCAGCTCTTGCTCTCCGTCACTCTCCGTATCGACTTGAGATATGCCTTTCCGGACGGCGAGGCGCTGGTGCTGATGAAGAACACCGGCTTGCCCGCCGGCAGCTCCCGCTCCGCAAAGGCGATGAGCGGCTTGCCGAAGGAACCGGCATATATGCCGGAGGCAAGTCCTATGCGGTCGAACTCCTTCAAGCTCGCGCCCGCGCCGTCGGCGGCGTTTATCAGCGTTACCTCGTGCGCCGCGGCAATGGCGTCCACCAGCTTTTTCGTGTTTCCGTGATGCTTGGAAAAATAAACAATAGCCGTTTTCATACCCGCTCGCCTCCGTAAAAATGATTTATGTACAGATTATACCCGATATACTTCCGAAAATAAAGCGTTTTTTCTGCTTTTGAGCTGTAAAACGGCTGCTTGCATATGCAAGCAGCCATGAGAGTGCCGACAAAGTCGGCACTCATCAAATCGAACCCGCTACGCTGGGCTTCGATTTGAGATATTGCGCTTCGCTTCCCGCACTCCCTGCGGTCGCACGGGCGCTGCGCGTCAAGGTGTTTTTTCCGTGATACATGCTC
>JAFTDT010000100.1 GCA_017453985.1 Clostridia bacterium | reverse complement strand
TTCTGCGGGAAAAAGCGTACCACAAAATCCGCAGAATGTCAAGCCGAAGCAGAAAAGCTCGTATGACTTTATCCGAGAGCTGACGGAGGAGACGGAGCGGCAGGAGCAGACGACGCGCGAGGAGCGCCGCCGCGACGGAAGACACAGGAGCGGCGCGGACACGGAGGCGGCGGCGGACTATGTCTCCGCAATGGAGGAGATATACGGCGAGCTGGACGAGGCGGCGGAGAACCTGCCCTCCTCGCTGGTGAACACGAAGAACTCCGGAAACCGGCAGACCCTCGGCGAGCGGGCGCGCGAGGGCTGGTCATATTTCAAGCGCAAGATGGTGGACAGCGGCGAGGCAGTGTCCCGCGTGGCAAAGGCGACCGGCGACAAATCGCTGTACGCCTATTACAACCATGCCAGAGCGTCGAGCAATGCGGCGATATACATGATTTCGGACAAGCAGACGAACATACGCGGCGAGGTCGTCGGCAAGGGGCTGAACGAGATATTTGCGCCGATAAGAAAGAACGATGAGTACTACCGCGACTTCCAGCTATATCTGCTGCACAAGCACAACATCGACCGCATGAGCCTCGCCAATCCGGCAGCGACGGAAATGGCGCGAGAGGACTTTCGCATGTTCAAGGCGGAGCATCCGGAGCTTGAAAGCTATGCGGAGTATCAAATCGAGGAGGCGGCGCGCGACGAGGCGGAGCGCAGCGAGAGATATGCGGACATACGGAATGCCGCGGAGAGCGTGCTGCGAGGCGAAAAATTAAATTCCTGTTTTCTCTTGTCAAATCATGCATATTTATTGTATTTTATTTATAATACTTGATTTTCGGGAGGTATGCGCGCATGAAAAGCAAGCTTTCTTTCAAAAGGCTTATTCTGCTGATGATAATCATATCCCTGTGCACGTATGCGCTGCACTATGCCATATTCCGCGACGCGCATCATATATTCATCTTCTTCGTGCATGACATAGCCTTTCTGCCGCTGGAGGTAATCCTGGTGTCGCTGGTTTTCGAGCGGCTGATAGAGCGAGCGGAAAAAGGCAGCGCCATGCAGAAGAGCCACATGATAGAGAGCGTGTTCTTCAGCGAGTCCGGCTCAGACATGCTGCGCTATCTCGTCAGCCTTGACCGACGGCGCGACGAGCTGCAAAGCCGCATTTGCCCGGACGAGAGCTGGCGCGAGGCGGACTTTGCCTCGGTGCGGCAATTTACGGCGAGCCGCGGCTTTGACGTGCGGGCGGAGGATATCGACTTTTACGCCCTTCATTACCATCTCAGCACCCGCCACAGCTATTTTCTCAAGGTGATAGAAAACCCCGCGCTGATGGAAAAGGACCGCTTTACCGACCTCATACTGGAGATATACCATCTCTGGGAGGAGCTGAACGTATATGACAATCTCTACGAGCTTTCTACGATTGACCGCGCTGCGCTCGCCGTGACGGTCAACAGCATTTACCGTCTGCTCACCGAGGAATGGCTGGACAACGCGGAATACCTGATATGCAATCAGAAATACCGCGTCGGCAGCATGATGCGCAGCAATCCTTTTATATAAAAAACAAGCGGGCGTTTTGCCCGCTTATGTTTATCTGTCCGCGCTGTCTGTCAGCTCGCCGTCGTTGGTCAGCATTATTATCCGGTAGCCACCCGCCTCTGCCGCCGCCAGCGCCTCCGCCGGCTCCATGAGAAAGAGCGCGGTGGAGAGCGCGTCCGCCATGCCGGAGTCGGGATGCACGACCGTCATCGAGCGCATATATTTCGCCGGCGCGAGCGTCTGCGGGTCGATGATATGATGATAGCGCACGCCGTCTATCTCCACATACCTCTGGCTGCCGCTGGAGGTTACAACCGCCTCGTCGCGCGAATCGAGAGAGGCGATAATGCCGCCGTTTTCCTCCGAGCTCTGCACGCCGACGCGCCACGCTCTGCCTCCCTCCGCGCTGCCTGCGGTTATCACGTTTCCGCCCGCCGATATGACAAAATCTCCGAAGCCTCCCGCCTTCAGCTCGTCCGCCACGCGCTGCGCTGCCCAGCCTTTCGCCACGGCGCCGACGTCGAGGCTCATCTCCCCGTCCGTCAGGTATGCCGTGCCTGCCGCCTCGTCTATCACCAGCGCGTTTATATCGCAATGCTCCGCCGCCTGCCGCAGCGCGTCCTCATCGGGCAGCACGCCGTTTTCGCGCGCGTCGTGCCACAGGCGCAGCACGCTGCCCATGGCGACGTTGACCTTACCTCCGGTGATATCATACACCTCGCGGCAGAAGCGCAGCAGCGCAAGCGTCTCTCCGTCCAGCTCCACCGGCTCTCTCCCCGCGGCGAGGTTGAGCGTGCGGAGATTGTTCATGCCGCTGTATTCGTAATAAATATCCAGCTTGCGGCTCAGCTCCGCAAAGCGCGCGAACGCCTGTCCGCTAAGCTTGTCAAACTCCGCGCTGCTGCGGCAGTACGCCGTCACGCTTATCACCGTGTCAAACGCATCGTAGCTCTCCGCCGAGTATTTCTGCGGCTTTCCGCAGGCGCAGAGCGTGAGCAGCAGCAAAGCGCATACGACAAAAATCAGCCTTTTCAAGCAATATCGCCTCCGTGCAGATTTTAACACGGAGATATTTTTCACGCAATATACAAAATAAAAAAAATGTGCTATACTTTTGTTAAATAATTCTCATCGGAGGTTTGCCATGTATAAGCCGCTTGCTGACAGAATACGTCCCGCCTCACTTGACGAGGTGGTTGGACAGGAGCATATAATCGGTCCCGGCGGAGTGCTGCGGAGGATAATCGAGAGCGGGCAGATACCCAATATGATATTCTACGGACCGTCCGGCATCGGCAAGACCACGCTGGCGCAGATAATAGCCAACCAGACCAGCCGCCGCCTTTACAAGCTCAATGCCACCACCGCCGGCACCTCCGATATCAAGGCGATAATCAGCGAGCTGGACACGCTGCTGGCGCCCAACGGGGCGCTGCTGTATCTGGATGAGATACAGTATTTCAACAAAAAGCAGCAGCAGTCCCTGCTGGAGTTCATCGAGAGCGGCCGCATCACCCTCATCGCCTCCACGACGGAAAATCCGTATTTTTACGTGTACAACGCCATTCTCAGCCGCAGCACCATATTTGAGTTCAAGCCCGTATCTCCAAGCGACGTGGCGCAGGCGGTGCGGCGGGCGTTTCAGATATGCGCCCGCGACGAAAAGCAGAAGATACAGCTTGAGGAGGGCGTGGTAGACCACGTCGCGCTGTCCTGCGGCGGCGACGTGCGCAAGGCGATAAACGCCGTGGAGCTTTTATGCATGTCCTCGCCAGCCGAGGACGGCGTGAAGAATATCCGTCTGGAGGACGCCGTGCTGCTGACGCAGAAGTCCTCCGCAAGATATGACCGCGACGGCGACAGCCATTACGATATCCTCTCCGCCTTTCACAAGTCACTGCGCGGCTCTGACCCTGACGCCGTGCTGCACTACCTCGCCCGCCTGCTCGCCGGAGGCGATATGGCTTCTGCCTGCCGCCGCATGCTCTGCGCCGTGAGCGAGGACGTGGGGCTGGCGTACCCGCAGGCGGTCGCCATCGTCAAAGCGTGCTGCGACAGCGCCATGCAGCTCGGCATGCCGGAGGCGCGGCTGCCGCTGGCGCAGGCGGCGCTGCTGAGTGCCACCGCGCCCACGTCCAATTCCGTGGTGACCGCCATCGACGCCGCCATGAGCGACGTAAACGACGGGAGCTGGGGCGATGTGCCCGACCATCTCAAGGACTCGCACTACAGCAGCGCGGAAAAGCTGGGGCGCGGGCTGACCTATAAATATCCGCACAGCTTCAGCGGCAACTACGTCGAGCAGCAATACCTGCCGGACAAGCTGAAAAACGCCCGTTATTATAAGGAGGGCGTCAACAAAGCGGAGCAGCAGGCAAAGGAATACTGGAGCAAGATAAAGTCACAGAAGAAGTGACGGGACGCGCATTCACCTATTTATATATCTGTATCGACTCTATTTCCAGCCGCATGGTCATCATGCCGTCAAGGTAAAACTCGCAGGCGCGCGGAGCGAGGTCAGCCGCCGAGAGCCAGACGCGCTTTTCCGCCGCGTATTCCGTAAAATGCTGCGGATAGTTCAGCGCCGCGATATCCTCGCCGCCGCTCTTTTCCAGCGCATAATCCGCCGGTGCGGAGCCGGCGAGGTCGCGCAGCAGCCCGTCCATGGCGTCCATCGGCGTAAAGCCGCTGACCGACGGCAGAAGGGTCTCCGCCGCCGCGTCCTCGAACACCAGCCGTGGGCTGCCGTCCGTTATCACCGCGCGTATTCCCCGCAGGCTCTCCGGCTCTAATATCTCCGACGACGATTCCGCGCCATTTCGGGCATAATCTATCACATAGGTCTGCAAAACTCCGGTATTTGTGGTTATTTTTATCCGCGCATTCACCTGCCGCGCGGCGGAATACAGCTCGCTTATCCTGTCCGGCTCGAATTTCTTTCCCGCGCAGGCGGCAAGCGTCAGCAGCAGCGCCGCCAGCAGCATCAGAAGCAAAAGTCTCTTTTTCATCCTTACACCTCCATAGCTCATTAAATGCGGCGGGAGGCGTTTATATTACATTTTGATGTTTTTTGCCTCTATTCGCTTGACTTTTCACCTCAAATGTGGTATGAGTATTTTTGTTATATTTGATGCTGAGACGAAGAGAGTAGCGTTTCGTCCACGCGCCCCAGAGAATGGCGGTCACCGGCTGAGAGCCGCCTGCGCGCAGAAGCGTGAAGTTCACTTCCGAGCACCTCCGCTGAAATGACAGTAGGCGGCGGCGTATGCCGCGTTAAGGCTCCGAGCGTCCGCAATATGCGGAAATTTGGGTGGTACCGCGGAACTGTGCTTTCGTCCCTTGGGTGGGCGGAGGCTTTTTTTATTTCTTGAAAAGGAGTGTAAGTATCATGAAGCAGCAGCTTGAGCAAATGCTGAAGCGTGCGTTGGAGGAGATTTCCGGTGCGGACTCCAACGAATATCTGGAAAATATCCGCGTCAAATACCTCGGCAAAAAGGGCGAGCTGACCGCCGTGCTGCGCACGATGGGCTCACTCTCGGCAGAGGAACGCCCCGTCATCGGGCAGATTGCCAACGAGGTACGCGAAAAGGTGGGCGCGGCGCTGGACGGCGCGCGCGCGCTGATACAGCGGCATGAGGCGGACAGGCGCATCGCCTCCGAAACCATCGACGTCACGCTGCCCGGCGTGCGTACAGAGTTCGGAAAGACGCATCCCCTGACCACCGTTATCAACGAGCTCTGTGATATCTTCAGCGGCATGGGATTTGCCATTCACGAGGGACCTGAGGTCGAGTATGATTATTACAATTTCGAGGCGCTGAATGTGCCGAAGGACCACCCTGCGCGCGACACGCAGGATACCTTCTACATCAGCGACAACATCGTTCTGCGCACGCAGACCTCACCGATGCAGGTGCGCGTGATGGAAAAGCAGAAGCCCCCCATCCGCATGATCGCTCCCGGCAGGGTCTACCGCAGCGACGCGGCGGACGCCACCCACTCCCCCGTGTTCCATCAGCTTGAGGGACTGGTGGTGGATAAGGGCGTGACCATGGCAGATCTCAAGGGCACGCTGGAGTTCTTTGCCAAGGCGCTGTTCGGAGACGATGTGAGCGTGCGCTTTCGCCCGCATCACTTCCCCTTCACCGAGCCGTCCGCCGAGATGGACGTCACCTGCTTCAAATGCCACGGCAAGGGCTGCCCGCTCTGCAAGGGCGAGGGCTATATCGAGCTGCTCGGCTGCGGCATGGTGCATCCGCGCGTGCTTGCCGGCTGCGGCATCGACCCGGAGATATATTCCGGCTTTGCCCTCGGCATCGGTCTGGAGCGCATTGTCATGCGCCGCTTTATGATAGACGATATCCGTCTGCTGGTTGAAAACGACATGCGTTTTCTCCGTCAATTCTAAAAGGGGGTATACAAATGAAGCTGCCTTATAAATGGATACGCGATTATACCGACGTAAACGCCGACGCCAAAACATATGCGGCGCGGCTGACAATGACCGGCTCCAAGATAGAAAAATGGGAAAATTACGCCGATAATATAAAGAACGTGGTCTGCGCCCGCATACTCTCCGTGAAGGAGCATCCGGACTCCGACCATCTGATGATATGCATGATGGACACAGGCGCCGGCGAGCCGGTGCAGGTGGTGAGCGGCGCGCCCAATCTCCGCGCCGGCGACCTGGTGCCGATGGCGCTGGACGGCGCGCTGCTGCCCGGCGGCGTCGAGATAAAGCGCACGGTGATGCGCGGCGAGGAGAGCCGCGGCATGCTCTGCTCCATGAGCGAGCTGGGACTGACGGAGCACGACTGTCCCTACGGCGACCCCAACGGCATACTCGTCCTTCCCGCCGAGTTCGGCGCCAAGGAGGGCGACGATATCTGTCAGGTGCTGGCGCTGGACGAGGAGGTTTTCGACTTTGAAATAACGCCCAACCGCCCCGACTGCCTGAGCGTCATCGGGCTGGCGAGGGAGAGCGCGGCGTCCTTCGATCGTCCGTTCAGTCTGCATGAGCCGGTCGTTAAGGCGGACGCGAGCGACGACATCCGCAACTATCTGGAGATAGAGATATCCGACCCCGATCTCTGCCCGCGCTATGCGGCGGCGATGGTGAAGAATATCCGCATAGAGCCGTCTCCCAAGTGGATGCGCGACCGTCTCCGCGCTGCCGGAGTGCGCCCGATAAACAATATCGTCGATATCACGAACTACGTCATGCTCGAATACGGGCAGCCGATGCACGCCTTTGACTACGCCTGCATCGCGGAAAAGAAGATCATCGTCCGCCGCTCGCGCGACGGCGAGCGCATCGTCACTCTCGACGGCAAGGAGCGCGAGCTGTGGCCGGAGACGCTGCTGATAACCGACCCGACCAAAGCCATCGGCATCGCCGGCGTGATGGGCGGCGAAAACAGCGAGATAACCGAAAATACCAAGATGATAGTTTTCGAGTCCGCCACATTTTCAGGACCGAGCGTGAGGACGTCCTCCCGCCGCATCGGTCTGCGCAGCGAGGCGTCCGGCCGCTTTGAAAAGGGACTGGACTGCGAAAACGCCATGCCCGCGCTGCTGCGCGCCTGCGAGCTTATCGGAGAGCTTGGCGCAGGCACGGTCATCGGCGGCGTGATAGACGCCTATCCCAACAAAAAGCAGCGCCGCGTGATACCGCTCGACCCCGCGAAGATATGCGCCTTCATCGGCGCAGATATCAGCGAGGAGTTTATGCGCCATAGCCTTTTGAGCCTCGGCTTTGAGATAGACGGATATGATATCCTCGTCCCCTTCTGGCGTGACGACGTGGAGGGCACGGCGGATATCGCCGAGGAGGTCACCCGCATATACGGCTATGACCGCATCCCCTCCACTCTCGTGCGAGGCGAGACCACCAAGGGCGGCTTTGACGCCCGCCAGCGGTTCGACCGCGTGCTTGAGCGCGCCTGCCTCGCCGCCGGATATTATGAGACCAAGACCTTCACCTTCATCGGACCCCGTGACCTCGACCGGATATGTCTGCCCGCAAACTCCCCGCTGCGGCTGGCGCTGCCGATAATGAACCCGCTCGGCGAGGACCAGAGCATCATGCGCACCACTCCCCTGCCATCCATGCTGGAGGCAGTGATGCACAACTGCAACCACCGCACGGAGCGGCTGCGGCTGTTCGAGCCGTCGATGATCTTTCTTCCGCAGATAAAGGACGGCAAGCCCGACGTGACGACGCTGCCGCTGGAGAAGAAGATACTGACCATGGCGATGTACGGCGACGGAGATTTTTACACCATCAAGGGCAATGCGGAGGCCGTGCTGCGCGCCGCCGACGCCGAGGACTGGCGCTTTCTCCCCTGCACTGACGACCCGAGCTATCACCCCGGTCGCTGCGCGGCGATAAGCTGCGGCGGGCAGATCATCGGGCGCTGCGGACAGATACATCCGCAGGTGCTGGAAAACTACGGCATCGGCGTGCCCGTATACGCCGCCGAGATGGACATGTCCGCGCTGTATGCGCTTTCGCGCAGCGAGAAAATCTACCGCGCCGTGCCGAAATATCCCGCGGTCACCCGCGACCTCGCCGTGATATGCGATGAGCGGATATACGCCCTGCAGCTTGAGGACGTGATACGCGCCGCCGCCGGCTCCGCGCTGGAGAAGCTCGAGCTGTTCGACGTCTATCGCGGCGCACAGATCGGCGCGGATAAAAAGAGCATCGCCTTTTCGCTCACGCTCCGCAGTCCCGACCACACCATGACCGACGCAGAGTCCGATGCGATAATGGCAAATATCCTGAAGCGGCTGGGTGATGAATGCGGCGCCGTATTGCGCGCATAATAACGGTATCGGCGCGGCGGAAAACCGTTTTTGCCGTTTGGCAAGTCCGGAAATATGTTTCCGCCGCGTCACTCCTGTAAGGCTTTTGTCATAAAAATATCTTAAAATGCCAAAAGCAGACTTTACTTTATAATTTTTTTAGTGTATACTTGAGGTGTATTTTTCAAACGGGAGGTTTTGATATGCTTACTGACGGAACGCGCAAATTCAATATCGGCACCGACACAGATCAGGAAATGAAGCGTATCCTGACCACCGTTTACGATGCCCTGCGCGAGAAGGGCTACAACCCGATAAATCAGATCGTGGGCTATATCCTCTCCGAGGATCCCACCTATATCACCAATCACCACAACGCCCGCAGCCTTATCCGCAAGATAGACCGCGACGAGCTGCTGCAGGAGCTGGTGAGGCGCTATCTTTCCGACTGAAGCTGTAAAAGCCCCGCCTTACAGCGGGGCTTTTTCTTTTATTTTACGCGCTCCGGCGCAAAAATAACTTTTCTGTGATTTTTGTTACTTTTTTGTTTGACTTTTGTAACTTTTTCTGCTATCATAATAATTAATATGGAGGTAAGCTGATGAACGATACCGCTGTTACGAAAGATTTTCCCCTTTACTACAAGGGACGTCCTTTGATGAGAAAGGACAGCATCATCTATTACGGCAGCATGGCGGACAAATACATAATCATGCTTCAGGTGCTGGCAAGCGAAAAAAAGGACGACATAAAGCTGTCCAAGAAGGTTTCGATCCAGCTTCAGCTTACCGATCCCGACATAAGTTCAAAAGACAGGGTCGTTAAATCCGCCGAGCGCGACGGGTTGTACAACGCCGTCGATCTCGGTTCCATCTGGCTTGAAAGAGCTCTGAGCGGAAAATAAAGCGTTCCCTGCGCCGGTTTTCGTGGAGGTGCGATATTTTTGAGATCCCTTAGAAAGTTTTTGATCGTAAGCGCGCTGCTTATCCTGGCGCTTTCCGTTACCGCCCTTGCCTATGATCTCCAAGGCGGCACGGTCGTCACTTCTTCCGCTGTCAATTTCCGCAGCGGTCCCTCTACCGAGGATGATATCATCGACCATCTCTACAATGAAGACCGCGTGGCGGTGCTGGACGAGGATGGCGATTTTTACAAGGTCGCCTATAAGGGCGTAAGCGGCTATCTGCACAAGGATTACGTCGAGCTGCAGCCGGTCATGAACATCGAGGCGGGCGGCGCCAAGGTCACCACCGCGGTGCTCAATATGCGCAGCAAGCCCGATATCGAGTCCGATATCATCACCCGTCTCAGCGAGGATACCGTCGCCAAGATCATCGGCATCAATTCCGGCTGGTTCAAGGTGACCTCCGGTTCCTATACGGGATATATCCACCCCGATTACGTAACCGTTACCAAGTACAAGGCGCCGGTTTCTTCCGGCTCCGGTTCCAAATCCGGCGGCTCTGTGTCCGCGTCTTCCGCAGCTAAGAGTTCCGGCAGCTCCGGCAGCTCGGATCTGCGCGACCAGATCATTGACTACGCTGCAAATTATCTCGGCGTGAAGTACGTTTACGGCGGTTCCTCGCCCAAGGGCTTTGACTGCTCCGGCTTTACTCAGTACGTATTCGCCAATTTCGATATCCCGCTCTCCCGCACCGCTGCCAGCCAGTACAGCTCCAGCGTGACGAAGATCAAGAAGTCCGAGCTGAACAAGGGCGATCTTGTTTTCTTCTACAACAACAGCTATTCCAAGGTCGGACATGTCGGCATTTACGTGGGGGACAACCAGTTCATTCACTCCTCCTCCCCCGGAGACGTGGTGAAATACGACAGCCTCGACAGCTCGTATTATTCCAAGCATTACTGCGGAGCGGGCACCGTATTTTAAGAAATGACTGCCGGGACTGCGTGAAAAATATCACGCAGTCTTTTTTATGCTTGCCATACGCCAAATATAGTTGTATAATTAATATATACAATTCAGAAACGGAGGTAAGAGCATGGACATGAAGTTTTACATCTGCAAGCATTGCGGCAATATCATCGCAATGGTGAAAAACACCGGCGTTCCCGTGGTATGCTGCGGCGAGAAAATGCAGGAAATCGTCCCCGGCACCTCGGACGGCGCGGCGGAAAAGCACGTACCGGTGTATTCCGTCAGCGGCAACATCGTGACTGTCACCGTGGGCGAGGTCGAGCATCCCATGACCGAGGCGCATTACATCGAGTGGGTATCGCTCAAGACCAAGCTGGGCAATCAGCGCAAGGAGCTGCATCCGGGTGACAAGCCGCAGGTATGCTTTGCCATGTGCGACGGCGACGAGGTGGAGTCGGTATACGCCTACTGCAATCTGCACAGCCTCTGGAAGAAGTAAACGAATACACACAGCAAAAGCGGCGGGAGCTTTTCCGCCGCTTTGTCCTTTATCATGCCGCCCAATGCCAGACCGCCAGCAGCACGCCTGTCACGGCGCGCAGGACATGATGCACTATATGCACATTGTGCGCCGCTCTGCCGTTCAGGTATGCTCCGCAGCAGAGCAATACGCTTCCGAGCAGTACCGCGGCTCCCGCAGCGGCGGGCAAAAACATCCCGCATATCCCGCCCGCTGCAGCGACCGCTCCCCCAAACATGAGCAGGCGCGCATTTCCCCGGTTCTCTCCCCGTCCGTGCTGCACGGCGCCGGCATAAAGATGCAGCAGTCCGAAAAGCAGCGCGGCGATAAGCCTTACATACCTCATGCCCCTCCCCTATTCAAAATAAAATACATCCTCAAACTTCTTTTCAAGGGCGATGCACAGCAGGAGCGCAAGCCTTGCCGTAGGGCTGAACTGTCCGTTTTCAATGGCGTTTATCGTCTGCCTCGAAACGCCGACCAGCTCCGCAAGCTGCGCCTGCGAATATCCGCGCTCCGTGCGCAGACTCCGCAAATTATTTTTTAAAACAAGCCCTTCCCTTTTCATGCGCGCAGCACCCGCGTCAAATATCCTGTCAGCAGCACCAGCGCCGCCCCAAGCTCCAGACAGGCGATGAACAGATGCTTCCGCTCCCGCGAGCCGAGATATATCCTCAGCGCCTCCGCGCCCTCCAGCGTGAACAGCACCGCGCCCACGTCGCCGCATGGCAGTCCCTTAATGCTCTTGATTGCCAGCAGCGCCGCGCACAAAAGCTCCCCGGCAATACAAGCCGCCGTGCCCGCTCTGCCATTTATCAGCCGCCTTCTTTCGTCATATCCTCCCGCCTCTGCCTGCGCTTTTTTCAGTATTTCCTCACGTTCCATCGCACAGCCTCCTTTTTATCAAGTTTTCTTTACAATAAATATACTTCAAAAACCGAGGCCTGTCAAGTTTTCTTTACACAAAAATCAAAAAATACCGCCTTCCGAAAATATCCGACCGGCGGTATTTGCTTATATATTACTTATCCCATGCACTTTTCCAGCGCCGCGAGGCGGGCGCAGATACAGAATACCTCCATGGCGTCTGCCAGCTCCTCCAGCGGCGGCATGGACGGCGCGATGCGGAGATTGCTGTCCTGCGGGTCCTTGCCGTAAGGATAGGTGGCGCCCGCGTCCGTCATTTTGACGCCCGCCGCCTTGCACAGCTCGTTTATGCGCTTCGCGCAGCCGGGCATAGCGTTGAAGCTGACGAAATATCCGCCCTGCGGCACGTACCAGCTTCCTGCTCCCGTGCCGCCAAGCTGCTGCTCCAGCTTGTTTATAACGAGATCAAACTTGGGCTTCATCAGCGCCGCGTGCTTTCTCATATGCTCGCGCACGCCGGCGGCGTTTTTGAAATACCGCACATGGCGGAGCTGGTTTATTTTATCGGGACCTATCATCTGCACGGTCATTATCTTCTTGCTCCAGGCGATATTCCTGTCCGAGCAGACCATCGCCGCGACGCCCGCGCCGGGGTAGGTTATCTTGGAGGTGGAGGCGAACTCAAACAGCCTGTCCTCCGTCCCTGCCTTTTTGCACTCCGCAAACAAATCGAGGATATCCTCCGCGCCGTCGCCGGAGACGTGATGCACGACGTAGGCGTTGTCCCAGAATATCTTGAAGTCCTCCGCCGCGGTCTTGAGATTTGCAAAGCGGCGTATAACCTCGTCGGAATATACCTTGCCCTCCGGATTTGAATACTTGGGCACGCACCAAATTCCCTTTACCGCCGCATCCTCGCCGGCGAGGCGCTCCACCATATCCATATCCGGTCCGTCGTCCAGCATCGGTACGGTTATCATCTCCATGCCAAGCTGCTCGCAGATGGCAAAATGGCGGTCGTAGCCCGGCGCGGGGCAGAGCCACTTTATCTTGCCCTCACTGCTCCACGGACGCTGCACCACACTGTCACCGAACACCCACAGCCGCAGCATTGTGTCGTACATCATGGTCAGGCTGGCGTTGCCGCCGGCGATGACGTTCTCCACCGGCGCGTCAAGCAGCTCGGCAAACAGTCTGCGGCAGGACGGCAGCCCGTCCAGCACGCCGTAGTTGCGCGTGTCGGTGCCCTCGTCTATCGCTTCGGCGCTGTCCTTCACCGCCGTCAGCAGCCCCTCGGAAAGGTCGAGCTGCAGCTTTGACGGCTTGCCGCGGGACATATCCAGCTTTAGTCCTTTACTCTTCCACGCCTCGTACTCCTTCTCCAGACGGTGCTTTTCCTCCGCCATCTGCTCTCTTGTCATCTTGCTTATCTCCATGATTTACCTCCCCAGCTCGTTATATACCGCCGCGCCTATCGCGGTGGCAAAGTCGGAATTATCCGGTATTATGTATTTTACGTCGTAGAGCAGCTCCAGCATGTCCAGCAGCGGGCGCATCATGCTTATGCGCGAAAGATTGCCGGTGAGTATCACGTTCTTAGTCCCGCAAGCCTTTGCCGCCATGCCGGAAAAGGTTCCCACCGCCTGAAATACCATGTTCAGCACACCGACGGCAAAATCCTCCGGTCTTGCCGCGTCGTCTATCTTGCCGAAATTGGACGCCGTGGTCTGCAGATCCATGTTGGAGAGCTTGGTATTGGTTATATCCCCGATGAACAAATCTATCTTGCCCAAATCACCCTGCTCGGCAAGCTCGACTATATGCTCTATGTTCTGGCTGCCTATCAGCTTGCGGCACAGGCCCAGCAGCGTGCCGCCGCCGATGCCGGTGCCGCCGACGTGATGGATATCGTCTCCGCGCACGCTGACCATGGCGGTGCCGGTCCCCATGCTGACCACAACGGCGTCTCCGCAGCCGGAGATATACCTGCCGCCCAATCCGATGGAAATGAACTCGTCAACCTTCTGCGTTTCTATGCCGAAGATGCCATCCTGCATGAAGGATGAGCCGACGCCGGTGTACATCACGCGGTCTACATTTTCAAGCGTCAGCCCGTTGGTGCTGAGGAACTTGCCGAAGGCGCCATATGCCGAAGTGATCGGATCGCCGGCTCGCACCATCAGTCCGCTGAGCAGCTTGCCCTCACGCAGCCCCACTATCTTGGTCGTGCTGCCGCCGATGTCTATGCCTACCGTGTATCCCATGTCCGCCGCCTCAGAACTCGGCGCTGCCGACCGTGCGCGGGAACGGGAGCACATCGCGGATATTGCCGATGCCGGTGAGGTACATGATAAGGCGCTCAAAGCCGATGCCGAAGCCGCCGTGCTTCACTCCGCCGAAGCGGCGCAGCTCCAGATACCACCAGTAATCCTTCTCGTCCAGCCCGGACTCCTGTATCACCCGGCGCAGCACGTCCTCGCGCTCTTCCCTCTGACTTCCGCCGATAAGCTCGCCGATGCCGGGCACCAGCATATCCGCCGCCGCCACCGTCCTGCCGTCGTCGTTGCGTCGCATGTAAAACGCCTTTATCTCCTTGGGATAGTCCGTAACGAACACCGGCTTCTTAAACACCTGCTCGGTGAGATAACGCTCGTGCTCCGTCTGCAGATCGCAGCCCCAGAACACGGGGAACTCAAAGCCCGCCTTGTCCTTAGCCTTCTCCAGTATCTCCACCGCCTCGGTGTAGCTGATGCGTCCGAAGGACTCCTCGAAGGCGACCTTTTTAAGCCTCTCGATGAGGGTCTTGTCCACAAAATTATTGAGGAACTCCAGCTCGTCAGGGCAGCGCTCCAGCACGTGCTTTATGATATACTTGACCATATCCTCCGCCAAATCGAGCACGTCGGCAAGCTCGGCAAAGCAGATCTCCGGCTCTATCATCCAGAACTCCGCCGCGTGGCGCGTCGTGTTTGACCGCTCCGCCCGGAAGGTGGGGCCGAAGGTGTAGATGTTCTTGAAGGCGGAGGCAAATATCTCGCCCTCAAGCTGACCGGAAACCGTCAGATTGGCGCTGCTGCCGAAAAAGTCCTTGCTGTAATCGGTCTTGCCGTCCTCGCCGCGCGGCACGTTGTCAAGGTCGAGCGTAGTCACCTGGAACATGGCGCCTGCGCCCTCCGCGTCGCTGGCGGTGATTATCGGCGTGTGCGCATATACGAAGCCGCGCGCGTTGAAAAAGCTGTGTATGGCGAACGACGCCTCCGAGCGGATGCGGAACACCGCGTTGAAGGTATTTGTGCGCGGGCGCAGATGCGCGATCGTACGCAGATACTCCAGCGTGTGCCGCTTTTTCTGCAGCGGATAGTCCGCCGGACACTCGCCCAAGAGCCTGACCTCCGCCGCCTTCAGCTCGACCGCCTGCTTGCCGGCGGGCGACTTTTCCACCGTGCCGGATATCTCGACCGCGCTGCCCACGTTGAGCGAAGCGGCGAGCTTGTAAAACGGCGAGTCTGCGTCCACCACGACCTGCAGATTTTTGACCACCTAGCCGTCGTTCACCTCCACAAAGGCGCACGCCTTGACGTCTCGCGCCGTGCGTACCCAGCCCGCTACCGTGACCTGCTGACCGACGTATTTTTCCGCGCCGTGCAGTATTTCTCTTATTTCAGCCGACATTTTCATGACCTCTCTTTATCCTTCTATCATTTCTTTCAAAGCCTTGGCTATCTGGTCGGGACACGAGGTCGCCTTGCCGCCGCAGGTGATGCCCTCCATGCGGCGTATCGCCTCCTCCGCGTCCATACCGCGTATCAGCGACGATATGCCGAAAAGATTTCCCGGGCAGCCGCCGATTATTTCGATATTCTCTACCCTGCCGTCCTCTATCGTTATGTTGTACTGATTTGAGCAGACGCCGCTGGGATAATATACCGCGCTCTTTTTCATTCCTGACACCTCATTTTTCTTTCGTACTCATATTATATTAATTTACCATATAATATCCGATTTGTCTATAATTTGGGCAGGTTCAATAATATTTTTGCCCGATAATTGTTTAAGTTTTCTCAAAATGCGATTTTATGTCAAAAATCATGTGAAGGAAGGATAACAAATCAACTATGTTTTATGATATCCTATGAAATAATATTAATTGTATACAGATATATCGGCGTACAATTCAGAGAGGGAGTGTGCAAATGAGAATAACCGAGCATCCCGTCCTCGATTTCCGCCGCGGGGAAAAGGTCACCTTTTTCTACAACGGCAAGGCTGTCGAGGGCTATGAGAGCGAGACTGTCGCCGCCGCGCTGCACGCCGCCGGCGTGCGGGCGCTCAGTCACAGCCACGAGCTGGGACGTCCGCGCGGGATTTTCTGCGCGATAGGCAACTGCTCGTCGTGCTTTATGACCGTTGACGGCGAGCCGAACGTGCGCGTCTGCGTCACAAAGGTGCGCGGCGGTATGCGCGTCGAGGAGCAGCAAGGCAGGGGGGTAATACAGTATGAAGAAAACTGAGATACTCGTCATCGGCGGCGGACCCGCCGGACTCTGCGCCGCGAACGCCGCTTCCTCACTGGGCGCAAAGGTACTGCTCTGCGAGCGCGACGGCGTACCCGGCGGTCAGCTCGTCAAGCAGACGCACAAGTTTTTCGGCTCTGAAAAGCAGTATGCCGGCGACCGCGGCATTCAGATAGGACAAATGCTGCTGGAGCAGACACAAAGCGACCCCAACATAGAGATATACACCGACACCACGGTGCTCGGCATATACGAGGACGGCATCGCCACAGCGGAGCATGACGGCGCGCACCTGAAGATAGACGCGGAGCGCATCATCGTCGCCACCGGCGCGGCAGAGAAGTTTCTGCCCTTTGAGGGCAACGACCTGCCGGGCGTGTACGGCGCGGGCGCGGTGCAGACGCTGATGAACGTCTCCGGCGTGCGTCCGGCGCAGCGCGTACTGATGGTCGGTGCGGGCAATATCGGTCTGATAGTATCCTACCAGCTCATGCAGGCGGGTGTGGAGGTCGCCGCTGTGATAGAGGGCGCTCCCAATATCGGCGGATATCTGGTGCATGCCTCCAAGATACGCCGCCTCGGCGTGCCGATACTCACGCAGCACACCGTGCTCGGAGCTTACGGCGACGGGCGCGTGCAGCGGGCGCGCATCGCGCAGGTGGACTCCTCCTGGCAGCCCGTGCCCGGCACGGAGCAGGATATCGAGTGCGACGCGGTGTGTCTCGCCGTCGGACTGACGCCGCTGACGGAGCTTTGCTGGCAGGCAGGCTGCGAGATGGCGTATATCCGTGAGCTTTCCGGTCACGTGCCCATAGTAAATGAGTTTTTGGAAACGACGTGCAGCGGCATATACGCCGCCGGCGACGTCAGCGGCATAGAGGAGGCGTCCTCCGCCATGGTGGAGGGCAGGCTCGCCGGATATTCCGCCGCCGCCTCGCTGGGTCACGCGCCGGAAAAAGCCGCCGCACTGCAGCGCGCGGCGCAGGAGGAGCTGCTGGAGCTGCGCTCCGGTCCCGCCGGCGCACGCATACTCGCCGGCATTGCCAAGGTCGCAGAGAAAGGAGGGCGCAGATAATGCTGAGCAAAAACGGGATACCCACCGCGGAAGACCTGAAGAAGGTCATGCCCTCGGAGGAAAGGCTTGCCCGCGGGGCAGTCTCCATAACGGAATGCTTCCAGAACATACCCTGCAACCCCTGCGTGACCTCATGTCCGCAGAAGGCAATCACTATGCCGGACGGCATCAACGACCTGCCTCGGGTAGATCACGAGCTGTGCAACGGCTGCGGCATCTGTGTCAGCCGCTGTCCGGGACTGGCGATATTTATTGTGGACAAGAGCGCGGGCGGCGACACCGCCGTGGTGCGTCTGCCCTTTGAGTTTCTCCCCTTGCCGCAGGCGGGGCAGTACGTCCGCGGACTGGACCGCAGCGGCGCGGAGCACGGCTGGTTCAAGGTCGTGCGCGTCACCTCCGGCGGTGCGAAGAACAAGACCTATACGATATCGCTGGAGGTTCCGAAGGAGCTGTGCATGGAGATCAGAAATATCGGGATAGGAGGATACCGTGATGAACAATGACAATATCCTGATCTGCCGCTGCGAGGATCTGACGCGCGGAGATATCCTCCGCTGCATCGAGCAGGGCTACTGCACCATAGATGAGATAAAGCGCGTCACACGCGCCGGTATGGGCCCGTGTCAGGGACGCACCTGCCGCATGCTGATAGCGCAGGAGCTGTCCCGCGTATACAATGTGCCCGTGGAGGACGTGCTGATGCCGACCTTCCGCCCGCCGGTCAAGCCGATAACCCTCGGAATGCTGGCGGATGCATATGAGGAAAAGGAGGCGGGCAAATGAAAAAGGGATATGACGTAGTCATCATCGGCGGCGGCATAACCGGCTGCAGCATCGCCTTTGAGCTGGCAAAGCGCGGCGTCACCGACGTGCTGGTGATCGAGCGCGCCTTTCTCACCTCCGGCGCTACCGGACGCTGCGGCGCGGGCATACGCCAGCAGTGGGGCTCCGTGCTGAACGCCACGCTGGCGTGCGAGAGCACGCATATTTTCGAGCATCTGGAGGAATATACCGGCTATGACAAGAGCTGCGGTCTGCATCAGGGCGGGTATCTCCTGCTCGCCTATTCCGAAAAGGAATGGTCGCAGTTCCTCAAAAACCTTGAGGTACAGCACAGCCTCGGCATCGACGCCTACGCCACCGACGCCGCCGGCGCAAGGGAGATAGTGCCGCATATCAATACCGAGGGCTTGGTCGGTGCGACCTTCTGCGCCAAGGACGGACATGCAGACCCCTTCCACTGCACGCAGGCATACGCCACCGGCGCCAAGCGCATGGGCGTGGACTTCGCCACCTATACCGAGGTCACCGGACTGCGTGCCGAGGGCGGCAGGATCGTCGGCGTGGAGACCGACAAGGGGTATGTGGAGGCGCGGCGAGTGATAAACTGCGCCGGCTTCAACGCCTCCAAGATAACGGCGATGGTCGGCGAGGACGTGCCGGTGGTGCCGGAGCGCCACCAGATACTCGTCACCGAGCCGGTCGCGCCGCTGATGGAGCCGATGGTGATGTCCTTCTCGCGCCGCTTCTACGTGCAGCAAAGCCCGCACGGCAGCTTTATCATGGGTATCTCCGAGGCGGAGCAGCCGAGCTATAATATCCGCTCCTCATGGCAGTTTATGGAGGAATGCTCCAACATCATCTGCGAGGTGCTGCCTGCGCTGCGCAAGCTGAAGGTCGTGCGCCAGTGGGCGGGACTTTACGACATGAGCCCCGACCGCAATCCGGTCATACACGAGGCAAAGACCTGCAGCGGACTGCTGACCGTCGCCGGTTTTTCCGGTCACGGTTTCATGGTGGCGCCGCGCACGTCGATACTGATAGCCAGATATCTCACCGGCGAGCATGACCCGCTGGATATCCGCCGCTTCAGCGCGGACAGATATCAGACCGGCGAGCTGCTGCTGGAGCCGTCTGTGGTGTAGCAAGGTGTTTTTTCCGTGATGCATGCTCCCGGAAAAAACGATTGGTCAATCTTTTGTATACCCTAATTTGCATGCCGATATATGTTTGTCTGTATTCTATGCGCCCTGCGAAATGTTCGCAGGGCGCTTTTCTTGACATATACAAGCATTTATGCTACTATTATGTCACTCGATATATCGTATCGCATAATAATTTCCCGGAGGTGACAGCATGACGGGAGCGCAGCCGATGACAGAAGCTGAATACTACGTTCTGCTTGCTCTGATGCAGCCGATACACGGATATGGACTGATGCAGCGCATACGCGAGCTTTCCGGCGGTCGCATGGACATGGGGCCCGGCACGCTGTACGGTGTGCTGACCCGCATGCGGCGCAGCAGGCTGATACGCCTCGATTTCGAGGACGAAAGGCGCAAGACCTATATCATAACCGACGCAGGCAAGCAGGCGCTGCTGCGCGAATATGAGCGCATCAGGCTGATGGCGCATGACGGAAGGATGCTGGAGACCCTATGAAATACAAATACATGCTTAATCCCCCGGACTATGCCATAGGCGAGTCCGAGCGGCTATACGAAGAAATGGCGGCAAAGGGCTGGCTGCTCACGCGGCGAGGCAGTCATTTCAGCAAGCTGCGCCGAGATGAGCCGCAGACGCTGAATTACCGCGTGGAGCTGAGCCGTCCGGGGCTTTTTGACGACGCCGCCCTGCCCGAAGAGCAGATCGCTCTCTATGAGGAGGCTGGCTGGAGCCATGTCACCTCATGCGGGCTGGTGCATATTTTTTCCTCTCCGGAGGGCAGCGGCGCGCCGGAGTTCTACTCTGACCCCCGTCAGCAGGCGGCGACTCTGCGCGGACTGCGGAAGAATTACCGCATAGCCATGTTTGTTGCGCTGTTTTTTCTTCTGCTGCGCTTAGCCCTTGACAGCATCACCTACAACAACGATTGGTCGCAGTTGTTAAGGCACATACTGTTTGATATCGCCCAGTCCTTGTATGTTAATACAGCTCTGACGCTGTTTATCTGCATATCAGTTTTCGCCGGCATTTTCTTCTTCATATACGGCTATGCACGCACGCTCCTGCTCATGCGCCGTCTGCGGCGCGGCAAGCCCATCGACCGCTCTCCGCGCAAAAGATACCGCGTCATGCGCGCGCTGCGCCTCTCGCTCATCACCGTATGCGCGGTGCTGCTCCTGCTATCTCTGCTTCAATTTGCTGCCACCCGCTCTTATGACCTGCCGGAAAGCGCAGACGGACCTTATCTGCTGCTTTCCGACCTCGGCTTCGATGGAGAGCGCCGCAGCTTCAAAAATCTCACCAGCCGCGAAACCCGCTCCCGCTCTTTGCTGGCGGATTATATCAAAACCTCGGAATGCCTGGGAAGCTCTTCTTATTTGGATAACGAGGTCTATATCCTTCGCAGTCCGCGCGATGCGGAGCGCCTGCTGCGTATACTCGTGGCCGCAGAGCCGTATATCCATTTTTACATCCGCGGCGAGCTTAGCAAAATGCATCACGACGGACTGGACGAGGTATGGGGCGGCGAAGGAAGATATTTTGCACGGCGCGGCAACACGGTGTGGCGGCTGTGGTGCTCGTTACGGCAGGACGAGCCTGAATTCACACGGCTGCTGCTCGACCGGCTGGCGGCGCTGGAGATATAACCATGCCGCTCTCTGCACATATGCTTTTGTGCTGAACATATAAAAACGGCGCGCGCTTTTTGACATTTATGTTAATTGACATTATGTTTATGCTTGGATATAATTATGATAATATAATGCAATCCAAGATAATACTTTTCAAAGGAGGCTTATCATGAGAGTTTCACTGGACCAGAGCCGCGCCGCCTGTTTTGTCAAGGAGGGCACTGCCTCGCTGCGCGGTAAAAAGATATCCTACAAGGTCGTCTCCGAGGACACTTATTTTGACAACAGCGCCGGTGTGCAGGCGGCGTCGTTCTTCTCCGATGCCTATTTCCGCACCGATGTGAAGGACGCCGTGAGCCGCCCCGTCATCTTCGCCTTCAACGGCGGTCCCGGCTCCTCCTCCATCTGGGTGCATGTGGGCTTTTTCGGCGTAGACCGCATCAAGTACGACGACCCCGTGCATCCGCCGGTTACGCCTCCCTTTGAGGTCGAGCCGAACCCGCACTGCTTCCTCGATATTGCCGACGTGGTGATAATAGACCCCGTAGCCACCGGATACAGCGACGTTATCGACGCCGAGGCGGCAAAGGAGTTTTACAGCACGGAGGCTGACGCGCTTGCCTTTACCCTCTTTATCGAGCATTGGCTGAGCAAGTACGGACGCTGGAACTCTCCACGCTTTCTCTGCGGCGAGAGCTATGGCACCGTCCGCAACGGCATGCTTGCCGGTGCGATGGTCAGCAGCGGCGGCGCGCTCAAGTCCATCCCCGTCAACGGCATACTCATGCTCGGTCCCATCCTCAACGTCATGCCGAGCTATAATCCGCAGTTTTCAGAGCGGTCTGTGACCGACTTCCTCTGTATGGCGGCGACCAACCATTATCATCACCCCAAGGGCAAGCCCTCGCTGGAGGAGTTTGCCGAGGAGGCGTGGGACTTTGCCTCCGGCGAATATCTGCGGGCGCTTTTCCTCTGCGACTGTCTGCCGAAGAAGGAATATGACGCCGTGGTAAAGAAGCTGACATATTACACCGGCGTGAGCGAAAAATATATCCGCGAGCATCATCTGCGAATAGCGATGAACGATTTTCTCTCCGAGGTTGTGCCGGGGCAGGTCGTCGGACTTTACGACAGCCGCTATACCCTGCCGGAAAACAACCGCATCGGTCAGTTTGACGTGGTGCCGGATGACGGAGCCATGGGGCAGTATACCTCCTCCTACGTCGGCGTGTTCAACGACTATTTCAAGTCCTCGCTGGGCATCACCTTCGACCGCGCCTATATCCCCATCAACTTCGGCATCAACGCCACCTGGAACTGGGATGTCACGCGCACGCCGAGCGACAATCTGACCGCCGCCATGCGCCGCAACAAGGATCTGCACGTGTTCTGGGGTACGGGATATTACGACCTCTGCACCACGCCGGGCGGCGTGCGGCACTTTATCGCCCAGTCGGGCATGCCTCTGGAGCGCGTCACCCGCAAGGAATATCCCTCCGGTCACATGCCTTATCTCGGTGAGGACAGCTGCATCGCCATGGATAAGGATATCCGCGAGTTTATCGCCAAGGCGCTGAAAAAATAATCGGTCTTATCCGCGCCGCCGGAGGCTTTCTCCGGCGGCGCATTTTACAGCGCATATTATATTTGACTTTTATTCGCGCAGTACGTATAATATAAGCTGAATATTTTGCGCGGGACGTCTCTCCGCGCGGTTTTAAAAAAGGAGTTTGGTCGTCTTATATGGACAGTCACAGTACGTGGCAGGTAATCGCAATCATCTTCTGCATCCTCGGCGGAAGCTATTTCGCCGGCGCGGAGACCGCCTTCGCCTCCGCCAACAGGATACGCATCAAAAACAAGGCGTCCGCCGGAGACATGCGGGCGCGGAAGGCGCTGTATATCCTTGATAATTTTGACCGCGCGCTCACCACGGTGCTCATCGGCAACAACATCATGCACATAGCCTGCGCCTCGCTGACCACGCTTTTCGCCACCCGGCTCTGGGGCAGAAATGCGGTCACGCTCTCTACCGTGGTGGTGACGCTGATAGTTTTCTTTGCCAGCGAGATGATACCCAAGAGCTTTGCTCGCAGCCGCGCAGATTCCTTCGCGCTCGTCGTCGCCGGCTCGCTGCGGCTGCTCATGCGGCTGCTGTCGCCGCTCGCCGCCTTTTTTTCCATGATAAGCAGGGCGGTCTCCTCGCTTTTCCGCGCCCAGCGCGCTCCCAGCGTGACCGAGGAGGAGCTGTACGAGATAATGGAAACTCTGCCGATGACGAAGAGCAAGGAAAAGCTTATCCGCTCGGCGATAGCCTTTGACAATTTTTCCGTGCTGGATATCATGACCCCGCGGGACAGGATAGCTGCGCTGGATATCAATCTGCCGCCGCATGAGGCGCTGCGCGTCGTCAAGAGCCGCAGCTATTCCCGCTTCCCCGTATATCGCGGCAGCCCCGACAATATCGTGGGAATACTGAGCGTGCGCCGCTTTACCAAGAACTATGTCAACGGCGTATGCAGCATCGCCGCCGCGATGTATCCGCCTCATTTCGTACACGGAGACGACCCCATCGACGTCATTCTCCGCGATATGAGCGGCAAAAAGCGGCACCTCTCCATCGTCACGGACAACGCCGGAAAGACGCTGGGACTGATTACCACGGAGGACATATTGGACAAGCTCTCAGGCTCGCTGCTTGAGGCGGAGCCGCTTTCAGACGGGAACAAGGCAGGTGCTGCAATATGAACATGCTGCCTTACGCGGCGATAGTGCTGCTTATTTTCCTCTCCGCTTTCTTTTCATCGTCGGAGATAGCCTATGCCGCCGCCAACCGTCTGCGGCTGAAAAATGCCGCCGAAAACGGCGGCGTGCGGGAGCGTACCGCGCTGTACATCTATCAGAATTACGAGCGTGCGCTCTGCTCGATACTCATCGGCAACAATCTGGTCAACATCGCCTCCTCCTCCATCGCCACCGTTATCGCGGTCGACCTGACCGGCGCCTCCGGCGCGGCGCTGGCGACGCTGGTGATGACCGTGGTGATACTGATATTCGGTGAAATCGTGCCGAAGATCGTGGCGCAGGAGCGTGCAGACAGCTTTGCCTCTGCGGTATCCGTACCGCTGCGCGCGCTGATGACCGTCACCCGCCCCGTCGTTTTTGTGGTTATGAAGCTGCTGAAGCTCATTTCCGGACTTTGGAGCGACGGCGAGGCAGCCAGCCCGTTTCTTACGGAGGACGAGCTGATGACCATGATAGAGACCGTCACCGACGAGGGCGTGATCAAGGAGGAAAAGGGCGAGCTGCTGCAGTCCGCGATAGAGTTTTTCGACATATCCGCGCAGGAGATACTGACGCCGCGCGTTGACCTGCAGGCGATAGATATCGACGCCGAGCGCGGCGAAATAATGGATATCATCTACCGCTCCAACCACTCCCGTCTGCCGGTATATCAGGAAAGCCTTGACAATATCATCGGCGTGGTATATCTGGACGACTTTTTCCGCAGGCTGACGGACTCTCCGGAGCTGCCGCTGCGCGACGCCGTCACCGAGACCTGCTTTATCCACCGCAGCACCAAGCTGCCGCGTCTGCTCTCGGAGCTGAAGAGCCGCGGCATACGGCTTGCCGTGGTGGTGGACGACTTCGGCGGGACGATGGGCGTCGTCACCGTGGAGGATATCATGGAGGAGCTGGTGGGCGAGATATGGGACGAGACCGACGAGGTTCGGCGCGATATCGTGCAGCTCGCCGAGGGCAAATACGAGGTCAGCGGCATCCTCAGCGTGTACGACCTCTTTGACCGGCTGGACACGGACAGTCACGATTTTGACGGACACTACAACACCGTCGGCGGCTGGGCTGCCGAGATGCTGGGCGGCATACCGAAGCCGGGCGACAGCTTTGACTACAAAGACCTGCGCGTCACCGTGATGAATACCGACGAGCTGCGGGTGCTGAAGCTGCTGGCGGAAAAGCTGCCGCAGGAGGAGTAAGAAAACATCGCACAAAAAACGTTTGGAGCGCATGCGCCCCAAACGCTTGGGAGTGTCGACAAAGTCTCCACTCATCAAATCGAACCCGCTTCGCTGGGCTTCGATTTGAGATATTGCGCTCCGCTTCCCGCACTCCCTGCGGTCGCACGGGCGCTGCGCGTCAAGGTGTTTTTTCCGTGATACATGCTCCCGGAAAAAACGATTAGTTAAGGTTTTCCACGCCTTAACTTGCGCCTTATATATGTTTATCTACAATCTAAAGCGTTTGGAGCGCATGCGCCCCAAACGCTTTTTACGTCTGACAAAAATGTTTTCGCCGTGAAAGCGGCTTATCGCTCCCACGCCATTGCGATTTCATCCGCGAAACCGCTGCCCGTCTGAACGGCGGTCATTTCCGCAAGACATATCGGGACGGAGAGCGAAATATACTCATCCGCCATCTCCCTTCGGAAGAAAAAGATATCCCCTTTTGCCTCTCTCGCAAAATCAGATCGCAATTCCGCAAGAAAACCCTTGATTTCATAGCGGCAATCGCTGAAAAGCTGCTCGCTTTCGATAAGGCTCGGTATTTCAATATCGGGAGAAAGGCGATATTTTTGTATGATGTGCCGGTTGCACAGCTCATAGTCATTATGCAGGCGCTCCACATTCCCCTCCGGCAGCGGGTCCCAGCGATGCGTGACATAAACGAACCGCCTGAATACCAAGTCCTGCAGGAGATGAAGATAAAATCCCAAATACAGGGGATCGCTTTTCATAAGCTCCATATATTGACCGCGAAAGCCTGTCAGGTCATACGTCTTTTTTCCGCCGCCGGGCAGAACGAGCTTTCTGTGGCTGTTTCCCTCGGCCGCCGCATCGGGAAGTATCGCCCCGAGCAAAAACCTGTTTTTGTCGCGGCTCGGCAGCTTCTCATACAAAATGCTTGAAATGGCAAGATGCATCACTCTTGAGCCCATATCGCTTCCCTCGAAAATGCCGACCCGCGCGACATGGCATACCGCTTATTCTATGCCGCTGAGGTCGTAGCTTTCCAGCCACTTCTGCGCCGCCGTGCAGACTCCGCGCAGGCATTCCTCACCGAAGGGACTCTCCAGCCCGGCATTCTTCAGCAAATCGGTAAAGGTGCGGCTGCCGCCCTGCTCCGTATATGCCATATACTGCTTCCACGCGGTTTTCGCGTCCTTTTGTATCAGCGCCCAGAACTGCAGCGCCACTGTCTGCGCCAGACAATAGTCGATATAGTAGAACGGACTGGCGTAAATATGCGTCTGCCTCTGCCAGCCCTCGCCGTCAGAATAAAACGGAATATCTCCGTCCAGCTTCAGCCACGGCATGTACGTGCCCAGCAGCTCCTTCCACACGCTGTGGCGCTGCGCCGGCGTCATTTCGGGGCGCTCGTACACGATGTGCTGAAAGTGGTCTACCATCGTGCCGTAAGGAATGAAGGTCAGCGCGCTCGCCAGATGACTGTAACGGAACTTGCGGGTATCCTTGCCGAAAAATCCCTCCGCCCACGGCCAGGCGAAAAACTCCATCGACATGGAATGCACCTCGCACGACTCCATGCCAGGCCAAATGTATTCGGAAGGCACGCGCTTGCGGTTGGTCCACATGGCAAAGGCGTGACCCGCCTCATGCGTGATGACCTCCACATCGTGCTGCGTGCCGTTGAAATTGGCGAAGATGAACGGCACCTCATAGTCCATGATGCTGGTACAGTAGCCGCCGGACTGCTTGCCCTCGGTGGAAAGCACGTCGAGCAGCTCGCCGTCCAGCATGGTGTTGAAGAACACGCTGGTTTCCGGCGAAAGCTCGTCGTAAAACTTCTTGCCCTGCGCCAGAATATACTCCGGATCGCCGGCAGGACGCGGATTGCCGGAGCGGAACTCCAGCGCGGCGTCGGCAAAGCTGAGCGGATAGCTCTTGCCCAGCCGCTCCGCCTGACGGCGGTAGATGCCGTCCGCCACCGGCACAAGATATTTCTGCACCGCGGCGCGGAACCTCTCCACATCCTCCTTGGTATAGCAGTTGCGCCCCATGCGGTAATAGCCCAGCGGCGTATATCCGCCATAGCCCAGCGCCTTGCCCATTTTATCGCGCAGATGCGTCAGCTTGTCATATATCTCGTCCAGCTTTACCTGGTTTTCCTTATACCACTTGCCGTCCGCCTTCCACGCTGCCAGACGCTCCGCGTCGTCCGCGCTCGTCTTGAAGGGTGCAAGCTGCGAGAGCGTGTAGGTGCCGCCGTTGAACGGTATCTTGGCGGAGGCTATCAGCTTTTCATACTCCAGCACAAGGTCATTCTCCGCCTGCAAATCGGGGATTATCTCCGGAGAAAAGCACTTGCGAGCTATCTCGTTGTTTATGAACATAAGCTCGCCGTACTCGCGCTCAAAATCCGCACGAAATCGGCTGTGCAGCATGGCGTCGATCCATTTCTGCGCATACTCCTGCAGCTCCGGTCCCTTTTCGCTGAAGAACTTTGCCTCCGCGTCGTAAAACTCGTCCCTGGTGTCGATCGAGTGGCGTATGCTTGCCAGCGAGCCGGCGGTGCTGAGATGCCTGTCCTCGCTCTCCATCTCCAGAAAAGCCGCCTTTGCCTCCTCATAGCTCGCGGCGTTTTTCAGCCGCTCTGTGAGCTGCTCCATCTTTGCCTTTGCCGCTTCGATATCCGGTCGCTTGTATTCCATCTGTGAAAACTTCATTTGCGCTGCCTCCTTAAACAATTATAAATACTGCCTGAAAGGAAAGCAGAGCCTTTCAGGCAGCAGTTCGTTATTTCAGTTCCTTGCCGCTGACGATGGCGATGGTATCCTCAGCGATGACCAACTCCTCATCCGTCGGAATGACAAAAGTACGCACCTTCGCACCCTCGGCGCTGACGTCCACTGCCTTGCCGCGCACGTTGTTCTTATGCGGGTCAACGGCAATGCCCATAAAGCCGAGTCCGTCCGCGACATTCTGACGCATGACGGCGTTATTTTCGCCCACGCCGGCGGTGAACACCACCGCATCCACGCCGCCCATAGCCGCGGCATAGGCGCCGATGTACTTTCTTATGCTGTAATCGAGCATATCCAGCGCCAGCTTTGCACGGGTGTTGCCCTCGGCTGCTGCCGCCTCAACGTCGCGGCAGTCGGAGGAAACGCCGGACACGCCGAGCAGACCGGACTGCTTGTTGAGTATGTTCAGCACCTCGGAGGCGTTCTTGCCCTCGTTATTGCAGATGAACTCGACTATCGCCGCGTCCACGGTGCCGCTGCGGGTACCCATCGGCAGACCCTCCAGCGGAGTAAAGCCCATGCTGGTATCCACGCTGATCCCGCCGTCTATCGCCGCGATGGACGAGCCGTTGCCGATGTGGCAGGTGATTATTTTCAGCTCGCTGAGCGGTCTGCCCATCATCTCCGCCGCCTTCTTGGAGACGTATCTGTGCGAGGTGCCGTGGAAGCCGTAGCGGCGCACGCGGTACTTGGTGTAATAATCATAGGGTATGGCGTAAAGGAAGGCCTTTGCCGGCATTTTGGCATGGAACGCCGTGTCGAACACCGCGACCTGCGGCACGCCGGGCATGACCTCGCTGCATGCCGCGATGCCCGTCAGGTTGGCGGGGTTATGCAGCGGCGCAAGCGGATTGCACTTCTCAATAGCCTTCAGCGTTTCGGGCGTTATCAGCACGGAATGGTCAAACTCCTCGCCCGCCGTCACCACGCGGTGACCCACGGCGTCTATCTCCTTCATGCTGGAGATGGTTCCGCACTTTGCGTCGGTCAGCATGGAGATGAGATGGCGAATGGCGTCGCTGTGGTCGCGCAGCTCTATTTCGCCGGTCTGCTTCTCGCCGTTTGCGTCATACTTGTACTTGCCGCCCTCGATGCCTATTCTTTCGTACTGTCCCTTTGCCATGAGACGGTCGTTGCTCATGTCAAAAAGCTGATACTTGAGAGACGAGCTTCCCGCGTTGATTACCAAAACATTCATTTTCTTCAACACTCCTATTTAAAAATCAAATGATTTGTGATAAGATAGGCGCATGACCAAGACTTCGGCGCTTGTTCATACCATACTACGCTATTTTACACCATATTTGCCTTTTTTGCAATGCATTTTATATCTTTCTTATTCGGAGGTGCGCCATGAGGATATGCGGTATCGTCGCGGAATATAACCCGCTGCACAGCGGACACGTCCTCCATATCGGTGAGACGCGGCGGCGCATCGGCGAAGAATGCGCCATAATCTGCTGCATGTCCGGCAATTTTGTCCAGCGCGGCGAGGCGGCAATGCTGCCCAAGCACCTGCGAGCGGAAGCTGCGGTGCGCGGCGGAGCCGACCTCGTCATCGAGCTGCCCGCCGTATATTCCCTGCTCTCTGCGGAGGGCTTTGCCGCGGGCGCGATATATCTGCTGTATTCGCTCGGCGTGATGACGGATATCAGCTTTGGCGCGGAATGCGCGGACGCGGAGCTGCTCTGCCACGTCGCAGACACTCTGCTGGAGCATCGCACAGTCCAAGACACTCTGCTGGAGCTGAAGAGCGGCATATCCTACGCCGCCGCCCGCGAGCGGGCGCTCTACCGCGAGCTGCGGGAGAACGCTGCCCTGCTGTCCCGCCCCAACAATATCCTTGCCGTGGAATATATAAAGGCGCTGCGCCGCCTCGGCTCTGCCTGCAATATCATCGCCGTGCAGCGCACCGGCGCAGAGCACGATGCGGAGGAGATAAGCGGCGGCTTTGCCTCCGCGTCCTATATCCGCCGCCGGCTGCAGCTCGGTGAGCGCGACTTCACCGGACTGATGCCGGAGAGCGCGCAGCGCATATTGACGGACGCGCTGGAGCGCGGACTGGCGCTGACGGACACATCCCGTCTGGAGCTTATGATGCTCGCCCGCCTTTCGGGGCTGGGCGCGGCGGAGCTTGCCGCGCTGCCCGGCGCCTCGGAGGGAATAGAAAACCGTCTGCTGGACGCCATATCCTCCTGCCGCAGCACGGATGCAATGGTTTCCGCCGCCAAGACGCGGCGCTATCCCGCCGCGCGCATACGCCGCATGCTGATGTGCGCCTTCCTTGACGTGCCCGCCTCGCTCAGCGCGCTGCCGCCGCCCTATGCCCGCGTGCTGGCGTTCAACGACCGCGGCCGCGAGGTGCTGGCTCTGACACGGGAAAGCTCGTCTGTACCGGTCATCACCAAGCCCGCGCATATCCGTCAGCTCTCCTCCCGCGCACAGGAGATATTTGAAAAAGAGGTCTTTGCCTCCGCGCTCTATTCCCTTGCTCTCCCCGCGTGGAAGCGGCTGCCGCCGGGCGACGAATGGCGCAGAAATCCCGTCTATGTGCACCCGTGAGCGCGTCCGTGCGACAAAAAACATTTGCATTTTCAAAAAAACCGTGTTATAATACGCAGGCTGAACCCCATCCCCCGCACAAATACAGAACTTTTTCCCATGGCATGAGCGGCTGCTATGCATGGGCTTTGATATTAAAAAACAATACCGAATGCGCGTTGCCCGTCCGGATGCTGACGGTCGGCTGTTTTTTGCGTGTTCACAAAACGAGAAGGAGAATATATGGCAGAAGGAAAAAAGCAAAACATGCCGCCCAAAACAGTCAGGCGGCAGCCGAAACAAAATATGCAAAATACGCGGAGCAAGCCGGCTCCCGCGCCGACGCAGAGCAATGCGCCCAAGAAAAATATCGCCGGCAGGATCCCCTTTGGCAGAGGCGGAGCCAGATCAAGAAAAAGAGCGGACAGCGTGCAGACGCCCGCCAAGGATGAAAAAAAGCTGCGCGTGATACCGCTCGGCGGACTGAACGAGATCGGCAAGAACATGACCGTGCTTGAATACGGCGACGATATCATCATCGTGGATTGCGGCATGACCTTCCCCGACGACGAGCTTTTGGGCGTCGATATGGTCATTCCCGACACCTCTTACCTGCTGAAAAATGCGGAAAAGGTGCGCGGCATCGTCCTCACCCACGCGCACGAGGACCACATTGGCGCGCTGCCTTACGTGCTGCGCGACCTTAACGTGCCGATATACTGCACTGCGCTGACCGCAGGGATAATCAAGCTGCGCATCAGCGAGCACCGCAATCTCAAAAAGGTGAAGATAAACGTGCGCAAGGCGGGCGACCATGTGAAGCTCGGCTGCTTTGACGTCGAGTTCATCCACGTCAACCACTCCATACCGGACGCCTGCGCCTTTGCGATAAACAGCCCCGTGGGCTATGTCGTGATGACCGGAGACTTCAAGATAGACTCCACTCCGGTGGACGGCTCGATGATAAATCTGGAGCGCTTCGGGCAGCTCGGCAGGCAGGGCGTGCGGCTGTTGATGTGCGACTCCACCAATGCGGAGCGCCCCGGCATAACCATGAGCGAGCGCCGCGTCGGTGACTCCTTTGACCGCGAGTTCAAGGGCTGTGACAAGCGCATCATCATCGCCACCTTTGCCTCCAACGTCCACCGCCTGCAGCAGATAATCGACGTCGCCGCAAAATACGGGCGCAAGGTCGCCGTTTCCGGGCGCAGCATGGAGAATATCCTGAAGGTCGGGCTGGAGCTGGGCTATATCAAGCCGCCCGCCGGCGTGATGGTCGAGCTGAGCGCGATAAAAAAATATCCCAAAAACAAGCTGGTGATAATCACCACCGGCAGTCAGGGCGAGCCGATGAGCGCGCTGTACCGCATGGCGTTTTCCGGTCACCGTCAGGTTGAGGTCGGCGAGGGCGACAAGATACTGATCGCCGCGACTCCCATACCCGGCAACGAAAAATCCGTCTACGGCATGATAAACGAGCTGTTCCGCAAGGGCGCGGAGGTCGTGTACGAGCGTCTTGCCGACATACATGTTTCCGGTCACGCCTGCCAGGAGGAGATAAAGATGATAATCTCGCTGGTAAAGCCGGAGTATTATATGCCGGTGCACGGCGAGTACCGTCATCTGATGATAAACGCCCAGCTCGGCCGCACCTGCGGCGTGCCGGAAGCGACTATCTTCATCGGCGACCTCGGCAAGGTAATCGAGATAGGCAGCCGCGGCGCCGCCGTGGGCGGTACCGTCCCCTCCGGCAGGGTGCTGGTGGACGGCTACGGCGTCGGTGACGTCGGCGCCGCCGTCCTGCGCGAGCGCAAAAATCTGGGGCAGGACGGCATCATCACCGCCGTCATCGCCGTGGATATGAAGCGCAAGCGCATAGTCTCCGGTCCGGAGATACACTCGCGCGGCTTCATTTTCGTGCGCGAGGCGGAGGAAATCATGACCGAAATGGCAAAGCAGGCGCGCAGCGCCATGGATCTGTGCTGGGAGAAAAATACGACCAGCCGCAGCGCCATCAAGGAAACGATATCAAGCCGCCTTTCGGACTATCTCTATAAAAAGACCAAGCGCACGCCGGTGATACTGCCGGTGATAGTCGAGGTGTAATAGGCAAAAAATCAAATACGCCGTCTGCGGAGCACCGCAGACGGCGTTTTGCTTTTCAGTCGTCTTCGAGAAGCTTGGAGGGAGGCAATCCCAGCACATCCGCCATCTTGAACAGCGTTTCCAGCGACACGCCGCGTATCATGCCCGTCCCCTCGACCTGCGCGAGGAAGTTCACGCTTTTGTCTATTCGCTCGGCAAAGGTTTCCTGTGTATAGCCGGCTTTTTTGCGGTAATATGCTATCTTCAATCCCAGCATTTTGTACCTTTCGGGATACTCGGTCTGCATACGCCATCGCCTCCTGTTAATATGCTACCAAGTATCGCAGTCAATTATAATTGTTTTTAAGCAAATAATTATTTACTTTAAGTAAATAATATGGTATTATAAGACATATATCCGGCAAAATCAAAAACGAAAGCGGGGACATTGGCATGAAGAAAATGATACGCAGATCAGGGGAAAAACGGTTTTTATCCTTGCTGCTGTGCGTGCTTATGATGACGGCATTGCTGCCTGCCTTGAATACAAGGGCAGAAGCGGCAGGAAATCCATATCCGTATTGGCAAACATTTTGGGTTAATGGACGCGAATATACTACTATAACGTGTACTTACTATGCATGGCAACAGGTTTATGACCGCTTAGGTATTGCTTTGCCCGCTTGGGGTAATGCGGGAACTTGGCTAGATTATGCGAGAAATGCGGGATATGAAACAGGAACAACTCCTCGCGTAAACTCATTAATTGTTTGGACGGGTGGTCAATGGGGACATGTAGGTTTTGTTACCGCTGTTAATGGCAATTATGTAACCTACAATGAAGGCGGTACGGCAAATAGTCGTGCCAATTCAATAGGAATTTTTGAGGGGCATACCATTCCGGATGGTTATACTGATAGTCCGGCTGGTTATATCTATCTTACCCCCGCCACCCCGCAAAACCTCGGTGATGATTTTTATGCTTACATCATACTTGCAAATCCAGGGAAGCATATTGAGAACAGCAGCGGCAATGTTCAGATCGCCGCAAACGGGAACGACAGCAATGATCCCAGACAGATATGGCATTTTACCAGACAAAGCAACGGAAGCTATATGATCGTAAATGAATATGACGGAAAATGTCTCGACGCGGCAGATGCCGGAACTGTGAACGGCACAAATATATGGATGTATCCCAATCATGACCATGCCGCACAGAGATGGTTCGTATATACTCATCCGAGCGGCTCGGGATTCATGCTTGCGCCTTCCCATGCCAGCAATTTAGTCATGGACGCTGCCGGAGGCGCTACTGCCAACGGGACGAATATCCAGCTTTGGGAGGTAAACAGCACGGACGCACAAAAATTTTCGATTTACAAGCTCACGCTGGACGGCAGAGATTACCCCAAATTAAAGCCGTCCGCACCCAAGGCTCCGACCAATATAATATATTCGCAAAAAACCGTAAGCTGGACGGCTTCTCCGCTTCAGCCTCCGTATGACATGAGAGCGTATGACGTCTGGATATACAGCGGTTATTCCGCTGCCGGTACGCCGTCTTATACCGGAACAAACATAACGGGGACAAGCTGCACGGTCAACTTAAACAGCGGGACATATACGGCAAAAATAAGGGCGAAAAATACGAGATATGCAGGCTTATATACGGACGCGACAAGCACGTTTACGGTAGCTCCGGAAAAAGAAGTCCTCTCCTTCACCAAGAGCAACGTCACGACTGACGCGATCAAGCTGCTGCGCTGGCAGGGCATGGACGCGGCAAGCACCGGCGAGCCGAGAACTCGCGGATATGACCCCACACAGACGAGCGATACCGTGGGCATAAGGCTCAACGGCGCGCCGATGGCGTACAGCACGGCAAATCTCGCCAAGGCA
>JAFTDT010000099.1 GCA_017453985.1 Clostridia bacterium | reverse complement strand
TACGCCTGTATAATTCATCAGCATCTGCGCCAGCTCCGCGCGGCTCGCACCGCCGCGCGGATTGAGTCTGCCGGAGGTGTCGCCGTTCATCACGCCCGCCGCGGTCGCCCACTTCAGCGCCTCCTCTGCCCATGCGGAGACGGAGGCGGCGTCGGAAAAGCGGCTCAGCTCGCCGCTCGCGCTGCCGCCGCCGTTTTTGACGGCATAGCGATACAGCAGCGCCGCAAGCTGCTCGCGCGATATCGTCTCACTCGGACGAAAGCTGCCGTCGGTATAGCCGCCGGCGACGCCGCTCTGCGCCGCCCACACTACGGCGTCGGAATACCACGTCCCGTCGGCAACGTCGCTGAACACCGCAGAATACTCCACCGCCGGACTGCCCGCCATGCGGTAAAGTATCGCTGCCGTCATCGCGCGGCTGACGGAGGTATTCGGATCGAAGGCACGATTGCCGACGCCATTCATCAGTCCTCTGCCGGAGACGAACTGCACGGCGGGGTAGTACCACGCGCTTGCGCTCACGTCGTCAAATCCGGCGCTGTCCGCTTCCGGTGGAGTCTGACTGCCATCGGGACGCTGCCCGCCGCCGGGAAATCCGCCCCTGCCGCTGCCATCGGCGGAGGCGGCGGCAGTCGCCGCCTCCGTACCGTTGATGCTGAGGGTGTAGGTCTCGCCGCTTTTCAGCGCGGCGGAGCTGAAGAATATATAGTTTGCGCTGCGTACCGCCTTGGCGGAATAAACCGTGCTGCCTGCGGAGTCAAGTATCGTTATGGCGTCGCCCGCCTTGACGGATATTGCGGAGCCGCCGCTTTGCATATCCTGCCCGCCGAAGAATCCGCCTCTGCCGCCGTCCGGCATGGTCTGTCCGTCGGGAGGCGTCGGCATATCCGCGGGAGTCTGCCCATCCGCGCCGCCGCGGAAGTCCGGGCGCTGCCCGTCGGGGAGCGCGGGAGGCGTCGTGCCATCGGCAGGAGCTTGCCCGTCGGGGAGCGCAGGAGGCTCGCCGCCGTCCGGCATGGTCTGTCCGTCGGGGCGCTGTCCGCCGAAGAAGCCGCCCGCACCGAAGCCTCCGCCCGCGCCGAAGCTGACGTATGCCTGCCCCGCGCTGCTTGGCATCTGCGACATATTGCCCATGCCGACCGCCAGCACCGTGCCGCCCTCAAGGGTAAAGGCGCCGTCGCTGTCCAGCGGGGAGTTATCGCTCTGCTCCGAGGAATATATCTCCACCTCGCCGCCGTAAATGCTCAGCGTGCCGTTGGAGTCGATGCCGTCGCCGTTTGCCACGTCGATGTAGAGCTTGCCGCCGTAGATGCTGCAGGCGTAGCTGTAGCCGGTGAGGTCACTGTTGGCGGCATTGACGCCGTCATCCTCCGCGTGGAGGGTGACGCTGCCGGAATATACGTTCAGCGTCGCCGCCTCCAGCCCTTCATAGCTGGAGCTGATGTTGATCGTCGGACCGTCCGTGCCCTCTGCGCCGATGTTCAGCACATAATCCGAGCAGATCGCGTCGTCCGCGGCGGAGATGTTCAGCGTGCCGCTGAGGACGTTCAGGGTCGCCTCAGAGCTGAGTGCGTCGTTGACCGTGGTGGTGATGCTCAGCGTCAGCTCCTTCACGGTCAGCCATGCCTCACCCTCCTCATCGGTAGTGGCGCCGGATTTGACGCCGTTTTTACCGTTGGAAACGATGTTCAGCGTGCCGCCGCCGCAGATCGTTACCTGCGAGCCGTCCTTGCACTTGATGACCGCGTTTTCCGCCTCAAGGTTGTCGGGATAGGTTTCGTCGTTATTTTTCTCGCTGTCGGTGAGGGTGCTTTCGCTGCCGTCCGCCGCAATGATGGTCACGGCGCTGCTCTTGGCACAGGTGATCGGCGCGGTCGCGGAGCTGCTCAGCGCCAGCCCGTCGAGCACCAGCGTCACGTCCTTCGCGCCCTTCTTGACCTTGACGGAGCCGTCGGCGCAGGAGCCGGAGAGGATATAGGTTCCGCTGCCGCTGATGCTCAGCGCCGTGCCCTCGATGCTGTAATCGGTATAAGCGCCGTCCGCCGCCGTTATGCCGCCGTCGGTAAAGGTAAAGGCGGTCGCATTTGCGGCTTCATAAGAGGCCGCCTGCGCGCTTACGGTTGTGTTTGCCGTTTCGGTTACCGTTTCCGCCGCCATCACGCGGGTATCCTCGGCGGTTGTCTGCGCCGCTTCCGCGCCCTGCACCGCGCTTGCCGTGCCGCACGCCGCAGAGCCGAGGCACAGCCCCGCCGCCAGCAGTAGGGCGGTCAGTCCTTTTCTCAGGTTGATATTTTTCATCAGTTATCCTTCTTTCTTTGCGGGCGTTTGCCCTTTGTTGATTATGATTATACGGGCAAAGCTTAAAAAAACCTTGAAAAGCAAAAAAAGTTTGCCTTGCGTGCTTGACAGGCTTCCGAAAAGGGGAGTATGCTGATAAAAAAGGACGAAACGGAGGGGAGCTTATGATAAGCAGCGACGTAACGGGCGTCATCGGCGCGATGGAGGTGGAGATCGAGTCGCTCGCCGCCGCCATGGAGGACAGGCGGGAAGAGCGGGTGGGCGACCTGCTGTTTTACAGCGGAATGCTGAGCGGCAGACGCGCCGTGGTGGTGCGCAGCGGCATCGGCAAGGTCAACGCCGCCCGCTGCACGCAGGCGCTGATCGACCGCTATGCCCCGGCGCGGATCATCAATACCGGCATCGCCGGCGGGCTGCTGCCCGGGCTGAAGGTGGGCGATATCGTGGTCGCCGGCGGGCTGGTGCAGCATGATTTTGACGTGTCGGCGTTTGGCTATGCGCCGGGCTATATGTTCTCCGGCGACAGGGACAAGCCGACGGTATATCCCGCCGACGAGGCGCTGTCGGCGCTGCTGCATGATACGGCGGCGGAGCTGGCGGGCGCGGAGCGCGTGCGCCGCGGGACGATCGCCTCAGGCGACCAGTTCATCGCCGGCAGCGAGGCAAAGAGCCGGATATACGAAAGCTTCGGCGCGGCGGCGGCGGAGATGGAGGGAGCGGCGATCGCGCAGGTCGCTTTTTTGGCGGGCGTGCCCTTCACCGTTATCCGCGCGATATCCGACCTTGCGGACGGCTCCGCCAGCGAGTCATACGATGCTTTCGAGCGCGAGACGGCAATGACGAGCGCCGCCATATTGAAGGAGGCGCTGCGTCGCCTGCCTTGACGCCGCTGCAAAAATGGAAAAGCGCCCTGACGTTTTGATGCGTCAGAGCGCCTTTCCATAGGGGTTAGGATAGAAAGGATGAATTATCTTATAGAAAAGAAAGAGTTTGTTATTTTGTGAGTGCGAGGAACGACTCGGTATCCGTTACCTCCGCGCCGTATGTGTCCTTGAAATAAACCAGCGCGCTTTCATACAGCTCCTGTGTGAAGGAATCGGTAGCGTCCTTTATCACCACCACGTCATATCCGAGCTGATAAGCATCGGCGGCGGTGTGACGCACGCACATATGCGCGTGAAGCCCTGCCATTACCACCGTATCGACGCCCAGCTCCTTCAGGAGCAGGTCGAGATCGGTGCGGAAAAAGCCGCTGTATCTGCGCTTGGTCACGATATAATCGCTTGCGCACACCTCCAGCTCCGGAATGACCTTCGCGCCCTTGGTGCCCGCGATGGCATGATCTCCCCAAAGCTTCAACTCGTGGTCGATGCCGGGCAGATGCGCGTCGTTGCAGAAGATCACCGGGATCCCGCGCTCTCTGGCGCCGCGCAGCAGCTCCGCCGTCTTGGGGACGATGGCAAGTCCGCGGTCGCACTTCAGCGCGCCGGTAACAAAATCATTCAGCATATCGACAACGAGGATCGCGTATTTCCTTTTTAGCATTTTGCGCAACTCTCCTTAAGAACAACATGTATATACATATTATATGCGATTTTCAGAGAATGTCAAGAGCTTTTTGAAAAATTTTTTAAAAAATTTCTATACAAATATATACATATTGAGGAAAATATGATAGAATACGAACATATAATTTGCATAACGGAAAGACAATGCTGTTATGGAAAGGATGGAATGAAATGAACAGTCAGGGACGCAGAAAGGAAATCATGCGCTTGTTGGAGGAGACCGACGGCTATATCACCGCACAGAAAATGGCAGACAAGTTTGGGGTGACGAGGCAGGTGATAGTCAGCGACATCGGCGTGCTCCGCGCCGGCGGCAGCAAGATCGTCGCCGCCAAAAGCGGATACTGCATAGACAGGGCGGACGACGGCATGATCACCGAGAGCATCGTCTGCCGCCATACCGCCGCAGACACTCTGAAGGAGTTTTACATCGTGCTGGAGTGCGGCGGCGTGATCTGCAATGTCATCATCGAGCACCCGATTTACGGGCAGCTCGGCGCGGATCTCAACATCCGCAGCCGCTCAGACGCGGACGCCTTTGTGCTCAAGGCAAAGGCGAGCAAGGCAAGCCAGCTCAGCGAGCTGACCGACGGACTGCACATACATACGGTAAAGCTGCCCTCGCAGGAGGCTTATGAGCAGCTGAGGGCAAGGCTGACCGAGGAGGGTATACTGGTCTGACAGAAAACACGGAATTTCGCATTATTCTCTGAAAGCATGGGAGGAAGAGGCATGATATACAAGGATTTCAAGGGGCTCCGCCTTTCCGCGCTGGGCATGGGCTGCATGCGTCTGCCCGTGCGCGACGGCAAGACCGCCGATATCGACGAGCAGGCGACGGCGGAGATGGTCGCCGAGGCGATGCGCGGCGGCATAAATTATTACGACACCGCCTGGGGCTATCACGACGGCTTTTCCGAGCCGGTCATGGGAAAAATACTGAAAGATTACCCGCGCGAGAGCTTTTATCTCGCCACCAAGTTCCCCGGCTACGATCTGGACAACATGCCCAAGGTGCGGGAGATCTTCGAGGCGCAGCTTGAGCGGCTGCAGACGGATTATTTCGATTTTTACCTTATCCACAACGTCTGCGAGAAGAATATCGACGCCTATCTCGATCCGCAGTACGGCATATACGACTATCTGACGGAGCAGGTCAAAAGCGGGCGCATCCGTCATCTCGGCTTTTCCGCGCACGGCAGCCGCGAGGTGATCGAGCGGTTTCTGGCGGTCTACGGCGACGCGATGGAGTTCGGACAGCTCCAGCTCAACTGGCTGGACTATTCCTTCCAGAACGCGAAGGAAAAGGCGGAGCTGCTGCATGCTCGCGGCATACCCGTGTGGGTGATGGAGCCGCTGCGCGGCGGCAAGCTGGTACGGCTGGCGGAGGCGGACGAGGCGCGGCTGCATGCCCTGCGCCCGGAGGAATGCATGCCGGGCTGGGCGTTCCGCTTTTTGCAGACGCTGCCCTATGTCACCGTGACGCTTTCCGGCATGTCAAATATAGAGCAGCTCAGGGACAACATCGCCCTGTTCTCCGAGGACAAGCCGCTTAACGCGGCGGAGCTGGAGACGCTGGAGGATATCGCCCGCGGCATGGTAGGCGCCATCGCGCTGCCCTGCACCGCCTGCCGCTACTGCACCACGCACTGCCCGATGGAGCTGCCGATACCGGATATCATATCGCTGTACAACGAGCATGTGTTCACCGGAGGCGGGTTCATCGCGCCGATGGCGCTGGACGCCTACCCGCCGGAAAAGCTGCCCAGCGCCTGCGTCGGCTGTCAGGCGTGCGAGGCGGTATGTCCGCAGGAGATAAAGATAGCGGATATGATGAGCGATTTTGCGGCAAAGCTTAATATGAAATGAGGCGAATGAAATGAGTAAGAGACTGGTAGCGTATTTTTCCGCCAGCGGCGTGACCAAGGCTGCGGCGGAGCGTCTGGCGGCTGCCGCCGGCGCGGATATTTTTGAGATAAAGCCCGTGCAGCCTTACACGGCGGCAGACCTCAACTGGATGGACAAGCAGAGCCGCTCCACGCTGGAGATGAAGGATCCCGCCGCGCGCCCCGCCATCGCGGGCGTGCCGGAGGATATGAGCGGCTATGACACTGTGTTCATCGGCTTTCCGATATGGTGGTATGTCGCTCCGGCGATAATCCGCACCTTTGTGGAGAGCTGCGACCTTTCCGGCAAGACCGTCGCCCTTTTCGCCACCTCCGGCGGCAGCGGCTTCGGCAAGACGACGGAGGGGCTGCGCGCCCTCTGCCCGAGCAGTGTGAAATGGGCGGGGGAAAAGCTCATTCGCGGCGGCGTCAGCGACGGCGAACTGAGCGCATGGGCGGACTCGGTAGAGAAATAAGCTGAATAAAGCACGTCGCGGCGCGGGAGAATAAGTCTTCCGCGCCGCGCCCATATTGGCGAGCGGAGGCATGGAAACGTGGGAGAGTGCATCGAGATAAGCATACTGAGTACGACAACGGAGCCTGTCGGAGCAATGCTGCGTTTTTTAAAGGGCTGTCTGAAAAACCCAGAGGCGGAGGAAAGCTTCGCAGTGATGGATAATTGGGAATATGAAAACCAAACGGCGGTAGACTCGCTGGCGGAAGCGATGGAGAACGCGGAAGGAAAAATAATCTTCGCAGAGGCGGGCGATGAAAATGTGCGGATAGGCGTTTTTGCCGAGCACGGAGCGGAAAGCTGCATTATTGATGGCTGGATAAATCCTCAAACCGCGTTTTCCGACGAAGCTTATGAAGCGCTCGCATGCGAGGCGGTCAAGCTGCTGCGGGATATGAAATCCGTTCTCGCTTGTGCCGTCGGCAGGGAGATGTATGTGGATTACGGCAAGGGGATCGCAGAGGCGGTGCGCGAGGCTCACGGGGCAGACCTGTGGCTGCTGCCGCAGAGCGCGGCTGAGGATTGCGCGGGGACTCCTGCCGTGAAAATAGTTTTGAAGGACAAATAGCGCAAAAGGAGGCAACGGGATGCTGTGTCTTATCGCCAAGCTCGACGAGCTTGCGCGGGAGCGGCTGGCGGAGCTGCGGCGCATGGCGGCGGAAAGACTCGGAGCCGCGTCCGGCAGCCTTTATGGGCATATCACGCTGGCGACGTATATCGGCGGCGACGAGGACGCCTTTGCCGCGTCGTGTCGGGAGATGCTTTGCCGCCGCGCACCGTTTTCCGTATATTACGAAAAAATCGAGGTGCTGGAGGAGTCGCAGATAATCGTCGCCTCGCCGCAAAACGCGGGCGAGCTTGCGCGAATCCACCGCGATATCGCGGCGCGCTGGGAGGCGGAGCTGGACGAATGGACGCAGATGGCGCGCTGGCAGCCGCACACCACGCTGCTGTACAAGCCGGGCATCGACCTGTACCCACTCGCAGCGGAGCTGGCGGAGGCTTTTTCGCCCTTTTGGGCGCGTGTGGAGAGGCTTGAGCTTTCACGGGTGACGGACGACGGCTATCGGATAATCGACGGCATCGACCTGCGCTGAAAACAGAGCACAAAAAAATCGACTTCGGCAAGCTATGCCGAAGTCGTTTTTTTGGAAGATATGCATATTGCACATAATGGAAGCTGTATTTTTGGTTAAAACGTGGAATTTTTAAAAAGTTTCAAAAATGATGTGACAAAAGGGCATTTTCAAGCGTCTATATAGTAAGCAAGCGAGCAGCAATCAGAAGCAAGAGGAGGAGTAAGCCTGTGAAAAAGACAATCGTGATAATATCTGCCGTTATGGTCGTTCTGCTTGCCGCATGCTCTACGGCAAATACCGAAACGCAGCAGAATGACGGCGTCAGCGCCGTTCCGACAAATCATTCGACAGGAGGCTCAAGCTCGGAAAGAACAAAATACAGCTTTGAGGAGCTTGTTGAGCACAGTGACGCCGCCCTATACGGAACTTATATGGAAATGCTTGTCAATGATAATACTGTGGACTATGCTTTTTCCGTAAATCGCTTTCTGTATGGAGCGACCGACGATGAAATCATTTATGTGCGTGCGGATATCGGCGACAGTACTGCGGGAGATTATGAGTACAAGACCGGCGGAAACATCTATGAGGCGGGACGGGAATATCTGCTTATAACGGAACGTCACGAGTCTATATTTTACGAACACGATATCTATGTTATCGCAGCTGACGTGCTTATCTGCGAGGAAACAGCTACCCGCGTTCTGTACGGAGAGGATATATCCGTTCCGAAAAGAGTGAGCTTGGACGAGTATATAATCAGCTTAAAAAAGCCGGAGGATAAGCAGGAGGCGGTCAGGTACGGCGACAGCTTTGAAGAAATGTG
This sequence comes from Clostridia bacterium, assembly GCA_017453985.1. Classification (GTDB taxonomy): domain Bacteria; phylum Bacillota; class Clostridia; order Oscillospirales; family Butyricicoccaceae; genus RGIG3726. Next base: position 12,122 of record JAFTDT010000099.1, on the reverse strand, counting down.
CGCGGAGTCCAAATTTATCGGTGAAATTCAGATACTGTCGCTGTACAATGAGAATGAAAGCTGGAACGTATATTTATGCAAGGCAGGCAAGCTGCTGAAGGGCGAGGAGTACAAACTCAACACGTATGAGGACGGGACAATGCTTATGTCGTTGGCAAAGGACACGGTGACGGAGGGCGGTGCTTATCTTATCGGCTTTTCTCCGGTAAGCGAAAACTCATGTATCTATATCCAAACAAATCTTGACTCGGTATTGGAGATTTCCGCGGAAATATATACTGCCGTTGAAAACGCCGTGGAAAATAAATAGTTTTTCAATGCTTTGACAATCTGAAAGGAGCGTGCCTGTCGGCACGCTCCTTTTGGCGCTTTGTAATGCTTTATCCGCGTTTTCTCTCGATGGCGCGCTTGGCGGCGCGCTCGATAGCGCGGTCTGTCAGCTCGTATTCCGTCCGCAGCCACGCCTCCGTGCCCACCTGACCGAAGCGGTCCTGCACGCCGACCGTCTCCACCGGCGCGGGCAGACTTTTTGCCAGCGAGGACGCCACCGCGCTGCCCAGACCGCCCACGACATTGTGGTTCTCCGCCGTGACAAAGCAGCCGCACTTGGCGGAATACGCCGCCAGCGCCGCGTCGTCGATGGGCTTCCATGTAAAGGTATTCAGCACCGCGGCGGAGATGCCCTGCCCCGCGAGGCTCTCGGCGGCGGCAAGCGCCTCCTTGACCATGATGCCGGAGGCGACGATGCACACGTCCGTGCCGTCGCGCAGCACGGCTGCCTTGCCCAGTTCAAAGCGGGAGCCTTCTTCAAAAACGCCGGTCTGCAGCTTGCGCGCCATGCGGATATAATACACGCCCCAGGCGTCCTTCAGCTCGCGCAGCAGCCAGCGGAGCTGCACGCTGTCCGTCGGCTCCACAAGCGTGATCTCCGGCACCGCCATCAGCGCCGCCATGTCCTCAAAGGGCATATGCGTGCCGCCGTTGTAGGCAGCGGTGATGCCGGGGTCGGTGCCGAGAATGCGCACGTTCAGCTTTGCATAGGCGCAGGAGATGAAGATCTGGTCGAGGCAGCGGCGCACGGCAAACGGCGCGAAGGAATGGGCAAAGGGCACCATGCCCGCGGCGGAAAGCCCGGCGGCGACGCCGATCATGTTGTTCTCCTGTATGCCGCAGTCGATGGCGCGCTCCGGAAACTCCTTGAAAAACGGCTTCATTCCGGAGGAGCCGACGAGGTCGGAATCCAGCACGCAGATGCGCTCGTCGCTCTTCGCCATCTCGATGAGCGTGGCGCAGTAAGCGGCGCGCATTTCCACGTTCTCTTTTTCAAACGTCTTTTTTACGGTATAGCTCATGTTATCTGCCCTCCCCAAGTGCTTTTCTGGCGTCCGCCAGCATCTGCTCCGCGCGGGCGAGGCTGGGGGCGATGGCTTCGGCGGTAAAGGCTATGTGGTGGCAGGGGAAGGTGTTCTCCGCCAGCTCGCAGCCGTGACCCTTGACGGTGTCGAGGATTATCATCGAGGGCTTGCCGTGTGTCTCCTTGGCACGGCGAACGGCGTCCAGCACGGCGTCCACACTGTGCCCGTCCACCTTCTGCGTGTGCCAGCCGAAGGCTGCCCATTTGTCCGTCATGTCGCCCATGTACAGCACGTCGTCGCAGGCGCCGTCAAGCTGCTGCTTGTTGAGATCGACGAAGGCGATGAGCCTGTCCAGCTTGTTGTGCGGGGCAAAAGCCGCCGCCTCCCATACCTGTCCCTCGTTGCACTCGCCGTCGCCCAAGATGACGTAGGTATAGCTGTCTCTGCCCAGCGAGCGGTCACCGAGAGCGATGCCGCAGGCGGCGGACAGCCCCTGACCGAGACTGCCGCAGGTCATGTCCACGCCGGGGGTCTTGTTGCGGTCGCAATGGCTGGGCAGCGTCGTGCCGCCCTGATTGAGCGTGAGCAGCGTCTCCTTGGGGAAAAATCCGCGCAGCGCCAGCGCCGCATACAGCGCCGGACCGGCATGACCCTTGGAGATAACAAGCTTGTCGCGCTCCTCCATGCGGGGACGGGCGGGGTCGTGGCGCAGCTCGCCGCCGTACAGCACCGCCAGCACCTCGACGATGGACATCGCGCCGCCGACGTGCCCGAAGCCGAGATGCGCCAGCTCGCGCAGCGTCTCCAGCCGTACCTCCTCCGCAAACACGCGGAGGGCTTTGTTGTTTTCCATAATGACACCTTCCAATAGCAGTATTTGACGAAAAAACGTATTCTGCGGATATTGTATCATAAAGCGGGAAAGAAAACAACGGCGAAGGGAAAATTATTGACGGCTGCGGCGGAAATATGATAACATATATCACAAGAAAAGCGCGGGGAGGGGCATGACGGTGACGTTTGCGTATCTGAGGATAACGGGAGAGGACATGGAGCCTGAAGATATAACTCTCCGGCTGAGGCTGGAGCCGGACACGGTGCAGAAAAAAGGACAGGAAATCGCGGCCAGGCACGGCTGGTTGGGCGAGGGCGAATATCAGAGCGACTGCTGGCAATTCAGTATAGAATCGGAGGAGAGCGAGAGCGTCGCCGCGCTGACGGACAGGTTTTTAGATTTGCTGCTGCCGCGCGCCGAGCACCTGCGCGAGCTGGCGGAGCAATTTGCGGCGGAGCTTTACATATCGGTATATCCGGAAAGCCGGCAGGAGAGCTTTTTGTTCGGCGTGCAGACGTCGCGGAAGCTGGCGGATATCGGTCTGCCGCTGTACTTCTGCACGACCTATCTGGGAGAATGAAGGGGGGCATGGTAATGATAAGAAAAACGGCAGTAACTATAATAGGCACAAAGGACATACAAACAGAAATCTTTGAACAAATCAAGCCATACCTTTATGAGCCTGAATTGAAGAATATGAGCGTCCCTGATTTCGGAAATCTGCGGCTGATTTTGGAGGATCAAACCGGAGTTGACCTGTTTATGCGCATCTGTGATGAAAAAGGGCTGCATCCGCGTGTTACGCAGTGGGTAAAATATACCGCAGCGGAAAAGAAAAAAGTGGAGTATTATTCTATGCATGTTTCGGATCCGCTTGAGCTTGAAGGGACAAATGCCGCGTCTTACGGCACGCAGTATGAGGGCAGATGCGAGTATTGCGGTTTGGGCGGCAGACTTGCGGGCGATGTGCTGGTAGACCGCAAGTTTGTGCGCAAGCACAAAATCGGCTGTCTGTATCCGGATATATATGTTTCGGCAGAAATAAAAGCCATAATAGAGGGCGAGGGGCTGACCGGCGTTTCGTTTGAGCATAGGGTGCGTGACTATAAGGGACGCGAGCTGCCGGAGCTTTATGTAATGAGCATTCATAACGTGCTGCCGCCCATGAGCGATGCGACATGGCTTATAGAAGATGTGGATCCGTGGAACAAAGAGTGCGGACATCATACTCTGTTCCTCCATTCCGATGTTCAATATGAAAGAGAAAAGCTCAGCGGTGCAAAGGATTTCAACCTTTCAAAGGAATATGTGAACAATTACCGCATGCAAGAAATCATTGTCAGCGCGAGGGTGCGAGAGGTTTTTAAGAAACACAAAATATACGCAGGCTTTTTCCCTGTGGCGCTTCTCTAAACGGCATACACCCTGCCGACGCCGGAAAGAGCGAGTTTACTTATAAAAAGGAGAAAATATGTATCACTGTATTTACTATCACGGGCGCGGGCAGGAGTTTGAGTGCAGCGGCGTCGGTTTTCGGGATTTTTACGCCGGAACACGGGGACGTGCGGGGAGGCTCCTGCTGCTGAAAAGCGAGTTTTTCGGTGACCGCCTCGTGCAGAACTTCGAGGTGCTGGAGGGCGGCGAGGACACGCAGCGGCTGCTGGGCGAATACGGCGATGAGGCGCTTCGCTTCGGTGATTTGCACCTGCTCGATTACGCCGAGGCGGACGGCGCGGAGCGGCTGAGCGAGGAGGAGATAAAGGAGCTGCTTTACGCTTCCCATACATGGCGCATACCGCCGCAGACGGTGCTGGACAGGCTGGGCAGCCGCTTTGTCCGCTATTCTCACGACGACGATTGGTACTGCAAGCTGCATCTGCGTGAGCCGTCCGACTTTTTTGACATGCTGGCGTGCAGCGTAAAGACGGAGGCGCGGAGGCGTTGCGAGGAAAAACGCGGCGCGCTGCGGCGCGGACTCCGTGCCGGAGCGTGGCTGACGCAGGAGGCGGATGCCGGCATGGACGCGCAGGTGAAGCAGGAGCTGTACCGGCTGGGCGCACAGGGCGTGTTTATAGATATCGAGGCGGCGCATCCGGAGCGCGACGTGCTGGAATGTCTCATGTACGTCATAGGTGTTTTCAGCGATATGGACGAGATGTTCCTCCGCAAGCCGGAAGCCGCGGCGAAGCCCGCCGCGGTGCTGCGCTTTGACGGGCGGACGTGGAGTCTGAGATAAAACCAAATAGCAAACCGAAAGCCCGCGGCGTCTGCCGCGGGCTGCTTTTCGTCATTTTCAGTTTTCCAGTCTGATGATGTGTACGTCGTCTTCCGTCAGATCGGTGGTGTAGGGGTTGACGGTGGCATTCATCAGCTCGACCACCTTTTCCGCGTCGAGATAGACATAATCCTGTCCCTGATATTTGCCGGTGTCGGCATAGGGCATGGTATGGAAGGTGATGTCCTCGTCATAATTCATCTTGTTCGCCGCGTTGAGGTAGAACCATATCATTTCCTGCGTGTTCATGTTGGTCTTGATGCTTTCGTTGATGACAGAGATCATGTCCTGAATTTTATCCAGCGAAAACTCATTTTTGACCTGCTTGAGTGTCGCCAGCAGAAACTTCTTCTGCAGCTCGATGCGGCCGAAGTCATTCTGCGAGGTGCCGCGGAAGCGCACGAGCTGCAGCGCCTTTTTGGAAGTCAGCCGCTGCTGCCCCTTCTGGAGATCGATGGTATATTCCTCCTGCGCGTCGGGGTGGTACATGCGGTACGGCACGTAAAAGTCCACGCCGCCGACCAGATCGACTATCTTGGTGAAGGAGCGGACGTTTATCAGCGCATAATACTGCGGATACACGCCCGTGACCTCCGCCACCTCGCGGCAGAGCTCCTCGATGCCGTCGCGCCCGTAAGCGCCGTTGATGCGCTTTATCTTGGCGGGCACGTCCACCATCGTGTCGCGGGGGATGGAAACCAGATTTACCTTGAGGGTGTTCATGTCGATGCTGCCGAGCATAAGCGTGTCGGTGTTGTAATTGTCGTTGGTGCCGGCGATGAGGAAGGTATAAAATTTATCCTTCAGCTCGCGCGGCGGCGTCGGGTCCGTGTCGATGCTGCCGCCGCTGCCGTCGGGATCGGCGCTGCCGCCGCTGCCGTTCGGCAGAGAGGGCTGCCCCGGCTGCGGTATGCCTTCGCTGCGTCCGGGATCGGGAGGCAAAAGCTGCTCCGGCGGCTTCATGATATATATCGCGCCGAGGATGAGCGCGGTGAAAACGGCGATCAATATTACGGAAAGAACGCGCCCCTTTTTGCGCGGCGGCTTGTCCTTCTTTGAGGATTCGTGCTTGCCCATCGCTATTAACTCCTATTTATATAATGTATAAAATATGGTAAAAACAGTAGTTTAAAGTATAACACATGCGGATAAAGATATCCACAGTAAAATAATAAATTTTTTCTTACAAATTGAAAAAGCGCCGAGGGAGCAAGACCACTCCTCGGCGCTTCTTGTATTTCAGAGCTTACAGCCCCATTTCCTCCTTGACCTCTTTGAAGCAGCGAATGGCGAAATCGAGGTCGGCGCGGCTGTGTCCCGCCGAAACCTGCGTGCGGATACGCGCCTTGCCCTTCGGCACCACGGGATAGCAGAAGCCGACGACGTACACGCCCTTTTCCAGCATGCGGGCGGCGAACTTCTGCGCCGTCACCGCGTCGTACAGCATGACAGGCACGATGGGATGCGTGCTCTCCGGCACGTCAAAGCCCAGCTTTGCCAGCTCGCTGCGGAAATAGCGGGTGTTTTCGTGCACGCGGTCGCGCAGCTCGGTGGAGGCGTTGAGCTTTTCAAACACCTTGAGCGAGGCGGCGCAGATCGCCGGCGCGAGCGTGTTGGAAAACAGATATGGGCGACTGCGCTGGCGCAGGAGGTCTACGATTTCCCTGCGGGCGCTGGTATAGCCGCCGCTGGCGCCGCCCAGCGCCTTGCCCAGCGTGCCGGTGATGATATCCACGCGCCCCATCACGCCGCAGTGCTCCGGCGTGCCGCGTCCGTGCGCGCCCATGAAGCCCACGGCGTGGCTGTCGTCCACCATGACCAGCGCGCCATACTCGTCCGCGAGGTCGCAGATGGAGCGCAGGTCGGCGATGAAGCCGTCCATGGAGAACACGCCGTCGGTGGCGATGAGCTTGATGCGGCAGTCCTTCGCCGACTCAAGCTGCGCGCGCAGGTCGGTCATGTCGTTGTTTTTATAGCGGAACCGCTTCGCCTTGCAGAGCCGCACGCCGTCGATGATGGAGGCGTGGTTCAGCTCGTCGGAGATAACTGCGTCCTGCTCGCCCAGCAGCGTCTCAAAAAGACCGCCGTTGGCGTCAAAGCAGGAGGAATACAGTATCGTGTCGTCCATGCCGAGAAAATCGGAGATGGTGCGCTCCAGCTCTTTGTGGATTTCCTGCGTGCCGCAGATAAAGCGCACGGAGGACAGCCCAAAGCCCCAGCGGTCATAGCTCGCCTTGGCGGCGGCGATGAGGTCGGGGTCGTCGGACAGACCGAGGTAGTTGTTGGCGCACATGTTCAGCACGCCCGTCGTCACGGTGGTGTCCACCACAGACCGCTGCGGGGTGGTGATGATGCGCTCGTCCTTATAGGTGCCTTCGCCGCGTATGGTCTCCAGCTCGGATGCGAATATTTTCAGCGCGTCTTTCATTTGCAAATCCTCCCTTTATTTCGTCCAGTCAAGAATGACCTTGCCGCTTTTGCCGCTGTTCATGGCGGCAAAGCCCTTTTCAAAATCGCGGTAATTAAAGCGGTGCGTCACCACGGGGCTGAGGTCAAGCCCGCCCTGTATCATCGCCTGCATCTTGTACCAGGTGTCCATCTTGCGCCCATAGATGCCCTGCAGCGTCAGCCCCTTGAAGATCACGTCGTTCCAGTCGATCACCGTGCCGGGAGCGGCGATGCCGAGCAGGGAGATCTTGCCGCCGTTGCGCATGCTTTTCAGCATCTGGTTGAAGGCTGAGCCGTTGCCGGACATCTCCAGCCCGACGTCAAAGCCCTCGACGATGCCCTGCTGCGCCATAACGTCCGTCAGCGATTCCTTCGCCACGTTGACGGCGGCGGTAGCGCCGAGCGTTTTCGCCAGCTCGAGGCGGTATTCGTTCACATCGGTTATCACCACGCGGCGTGCGCCGTTGTGGCGGCAGATGGCGGCAGCCATCACGCCGATGGGACCGGCGCCGGTAATCAGCACGTCCTCGCCCGTCACGTCGAACATCAGCGCGGTGTGCGCGGCGTTGCCGTAGGCGTCGAAAAACGCCACGATATCGTCCGGTATGCCGTCGTCGATGGGGATCACGTTGAAGGCGGGAATGCAGAGATATTCGGCAAAGGCGCCCGTGCGGTCTACGCCGACGCCGCGGGTGTTTTTGCACCACTGCTCGTTGCCGGCGCGGCAGTTGCGGCATTGCCCGCAGACGATGTGTCCCTCGCCGCTGACGCGCTGCCCGACTTCAAGACCGGTCACACCCTCGCCGAGGGCGGCGATATGCCCCACGTACTCGTGTCCCACCACCATCGGCGGGCGGATATGCTCCTCGCTCCACGGATCCCAGTTGTAAATATGCACATCCGTACCGCAGATGGCGGTCTTTTTTATGCGTATCAGCACCTCGCCGGCGGCGGGCGTCGGCGCCGGCACCTGCATCAGATTGAGTCCGGGTCCGCGTTCGGTCTTTACCAGAGCGTCCATCATCGTCATATGTGCAGCAGCTCCTCTCATATCATATAGTATAGTGGCATAACTTGATTTTATCATAAAACGGAATAAATTCAACATAAAAATACGGCAAAAGCAGCGTTTTGCATGGATTTGATGACGGAGAAGAAGCTTTTGAAACGATAGAATGTATTGTGAAAAGAAACAGAATTGGCATATATAAGGCGTGAAAGAAACGAAAGCGTATGATTAAAAAGGACAGAAGGCGGAAGGAGATTTATATCGCCGTCGCCGGAGAGGGCAAGGAAAGCAGAGAAAAATATTACACAAAAATTACAGAAATGTATAAGAAATGTTTTGTGCAGATTGGCAAATATTTAATTTGCAAATTTGTAAGATATGTTGAATTTGATTTTTTTAACCGAAAAATTATTGCGAAAACGCCACAAAAGTGCTATGCTGACAGTAATTAATATTGTGACTGAGTCAGTAACAACATCAGACAGGGAGCTTAACTTGTCTGACAACTGTCCGGTCGCTGTTAAAAAATTAAAAGAAAGCAGGTAGAGAAGCATGAAAAGGATTCTGGCAATAGTTTTGGCTGCCATGATGCTGTTTGCCGTGTGCGCCGCGTGTAATAAGGACAGCGGCGGCTCCAACAACGGCGGCGGCAGCGGCGGCGGCACGAACAATGCAAACGCCCCGGCAAACCTAGACGCCGGCAGGGACGAGGTCACGATAGTCCTGACCGGTGCGGCAAAGCAGATAAGTCCGAACTACAGACTTTGGAATGCGGAGCGCATCACCGCCTGGAACTGCTACGAGACTCTGCTGGTATATCATGGCGCCGAGCCGGTACCGTATCTGGCGGAGAGCTGGGAGTACAACGCGGACGGCACGCAGCTCACCTTCCATCTGCGCAAGGACGTAAAGTTCTCCGACGGCACGCCCTTTGTAGCTGAAGACGTCAAGGCGTCCATCGAGAACAACAAGGAGTCGGCATATCAGTCCAATTATTCCGACGATATCATCGATATCCAGTGTCCGGACGACCACACCGTTGTCCTCACCACCGGCGACGAGAGCGGCCCGAAGCCCAACGCACTGGTGCTGTACAACATGACGTGGATCTACATACTGCCTCATGAGAAGCTGGCGAAGGAGACCAACGAGTGGTTCAAGGAAAATCTCTGCGGCACCGGTCCCTATACCATAAAGAATTGGGACAAGACCACCGGCGCCACCGTCTGGGAGTACAGAGACGATTACTGGGGCGTGGACTATTGGGGACACGAGCCTTACATCAAGAAGATCACCGGCTATGTCTATGAGGACGAGTATTCCCGCAGCATAGCGATCGAATCCGGCGAGGTCGAGTTCTGCCGTCTGTACGGCGAGTCCACCTACGATACGCTGGTGCAGGCGAAGGGGCTGAAGATCGAGAAGGTACCCACTCTTGTCACCTACTATCTGATATTCAACACCGAGAAGGAGCCTTGGAACAACAAGCTGGTGCGTCAGGCGGCGTCCTACGCGCTCAACCGCCAGATGATACTGGAGACCACCAACAAGGCGACCGGCGTTGCCTCGTCCTGCCTTGCCAACAGCATGATGGTCGGTTATTACAACGACGTGCAGATGTATGACTACAATCCCGAAAAGGCGAAGGAGCTGCTGAAGCAGGCGGGACTCCAGACCCCGTACGACATCACCGACGGCACCTTCATCTACGGCGAGAACGAGCTGCATGTGCAGGTCATCGCCCAGAACCTTGCGGATATCGGCATCAATATCCAGCTTGACAAGCGCGACACCAGCACCGTTGAGACCGCGCAGTTCAACGGCGATTTCAGCCTCAGCCTGAGCGGACAGGGTTCCTACGGCAACGATCTCGGACACCTGTCTCAGATCTTCTACAGCGACAAGATCGGCACCGGACTCAACTGGGCGCATTACCGCAATTCCGAGGTCGATAAGATGTTCCTCGATTATATCCAGGACGTCAGCGACGGAAGAAAGGAAAAGGCGCACAAGCTGCTGGAGTACATTCAGGACGAGTCTCCGTATGCGCTGCTGTTCGAGCAGGGCGAGATATTCGTCTATGAGGAGAAGCTGCATTGCCCGATGTTCACCGACGGCATCTACTTCTTCATGAACTGGTACTGGACAAAGTAACGATCCCCTAAGCGATGAAAACGCGCCGGGCATAGGCTGCGGCGGCGCATGGCAGGGTGACTGATGTCAGTCACCCTGCTTAAAAAATAAAAGCAGGCACATGCAGAGATTGGGGGCTTTATATGATCAAATATGTCATCAAGAGGATTTTGATGGTCATACCGACGATGCTGGCGGTGCTCATCATAATCTTCACCATTCTCGCCCTGTCTCCCGGCAATCCGGGGCGTCTTATCCTCGGCAGCACGGCGAGGCAGGAGCAGGTGGACGCGCTGAACCATCAGTTTGGCGTAGACCAGCCGTTTTTGACGCGGCTGTGGAATTATTTCAGAGATTTGCTGCACGGAGATTTCGGCACCTCCTACACCTCGCAGACGCCGGTCATCAACGAGATAAAGGGGCGCTTCCCCTATACGCTCAAGCTGGCGCTGTATTCCATGGGGCTGGCGGCGGTGATAGGCATAGCCTTGGGAATCATCACGGCTATCCGCCAATATTCCATCATGGACAATGTGCTGACCTCGATAGCGATGATACTGGCGGCGATGCCGAGCTTTTTCTTCGGCATGTTCGCCATATATATCTTCTCGCTGAAGCTGGGCTGGCTGCCCACCAACAGCAGCATGAGCTGGAAGGGATGGATACTGCCGGTCGTCACGGCGGCGCTCAATACCGCGGCGGCGCTGCTGCGTCTGACGCGCGCCAGCATGCTGGAGACGATACGCTCGGACTATATCCGCACGGCGCGCGCCAAGGGCGCCGATGAGCGCACCGTCATCTGGAAGCATGCGCTGCGCAATGCGCTCATGCCGGTCATCACCTCGCTGGCGCTCCGTCTGGGCGGCATGCTCGGCGGCTCGGTCGTCGTGGAGAAGGTGTTCAATTTCCCCGGACTGGGCAACTACACCGTCACCGCCGTGCAGGCAAAGGACATGCCCACGGTTATGTCCTCCACGCTCATACTGTCCACGCTGTTCTGCCTGGTGATGCTGCTGGTGGATATCGCCTACGGCTTTATCGACCCGCGCATCAGAGCGCGCTACACCACAGGCAGCAGGCAGCGGAGTTAAGGAGGGGCGGATATGGCTAAGAATAAGAGAAAGGTCAAAAAAGGCGGCTTTGGCGAGATCGTCGTCCGCTTTTCCAAGAGCAAGACTGCCGTTATCGGGCTTGTGATGCTTGCGCTGATGCTGCTGGTGGCGATATTTGCCGACCTCATAGTGCCTTATGACAAGGTGCTGGAGCAAAATCAGACGCTGATGCTGCAGGGTCCCTCCAAGGAGCATTGGTTCGGCACGGACGAGCTGGGGCGCGATATGTTTGCGCGTATCGTCCACGGCAGCCGTGTGTCCATATTGGTCGCGGTGCTGACCACGGCGGTTTCGCTGATAATCGGCGGACTCTTTGGATTGATGGCGGCATATTATGGAGGCAAGGTTGACACCATCATCATGCGCGTGGTGGATACGCTGGCGTGTATACCCTCCATGCTGCTGTCGATAACCATCGTGGCGACGCTGGGACCCGACTTCATCAATCTGGTCATCGCCATGGTCGTGTCGTCGCTGGCGGGCACCATACGCTTCAACCGCGGCGTCATGCTCAGCGCGACGCAGGCGGACTATGTCGATGCGGCGAAGTCCTATGGTGCGCGCGACCTGCGCATCATGCTGAAATACGTGTTTCCCAACGCCATCGGCACCGTCATCGTAGATACGACGATGACCGTCGCCAGCAATCTGCTCAGCGCGTCGGGACTTTCATACCTCGGACTGGGAATTCAGCCGCCGTCGCCGGAATGGGGCGCCATGCTGTCCAATACCAAGCAGTATCTGCGCACCTATCCATACCTGCTTTTCTTCCCGGGACTGGCGATCATCTGGACGGCGTTTTCCATCAACCTCATGGGCGACGGTCTGCGCGACGCGCTTGACCCGAAGCTGAGAGACTAAGGGAGGAGGAGCGAAATGGCGGATAAATTGCTGGAGATAAAGGATCTGGAGGTCATCTACCAGAGCGATTTTGAAACGGTTCACGCGGTGAACG
>JAFTDT010000098.1 GCA_017453985.1 Clostridia bacterium | reverse complement strand
TGGGCGACGGTCTGCGCGACGCGCTTGACCCGAAGCTGAGAGACTAAGGGAGGAGGAGCGAAATGGCGGATAAATTGCTGGAGATAAAGGATCTGGAGGTCATCTACCAGAGCGATTTTGAAACGGTTCACGCGGTGAACGGCGTCTCCTTCTCCATCGAGAGGGGGCAGACGATGGGCTTGGTGGGCGAGACGGGCGCCGGCAAGACGACGACGTCGCTGGCGATCCTGCGTCTGCTGCCGGACAGAACGGGCAAGGTGCTGGGAGGCAGCATCGAGTTTGACGGACGGTCGCTTTTGGACCTGAAGGAGAGCGAGATGCGCGAGATACGGGGCGAGAAGATCAGCATGATCTTCCAGGACCCGATGACGGCGCTGAACCCGATACTGCGCGTAGGGGATCAGATATATGAGGCGCTTGAGTTGCACAATACGGAGAAAAAGACGACGGAGGAGCTGCACAAGCGCGTGGACGAGATGTTCGAGATGGTGGGGATACCGCCGTATCGAAAGAGGGAATATCCGCACCAGTTTTCGGGCGGAATGAAGCAGAGGGTGATCATTGCGATGGCGCTGGCGTGCGAGCCGGAGCTTTTGATCGCGGACGAGCCGACGACGGCGCTGGACGTGACGATCCAGGCGCAGGTATTGATGATGATGCGCGAGCTGAAGGAGCGGCTGGGGACGGCGATGATCATGATAACGCACGATCTGGGGATCGTGGCGCAGACCTGCGACACGGTGGCGGTGATGTATGCGGGCAGCATCATCGAGTACGGGACGCTGGAGGATATCTTCAGCAAGGAGAAGAACCATCACCCGTACACGGAGGGACTGTTCGCGTCGATACCGAACCTTGAGGAGGAGACGGACAGGCTGCACCCGATCGAGGGACTGATGCCGGATCCGACGAACCTGCCGACGGGGTGCCGGTTTTCGCCGCGGTGTCCGAAGTGCATGGAGATATGCAAGACGACGCCGCCGCCGGAGTGGGAGGAGAACGGACACCGGATCGCCTGCCACCTGTTTAAGAAGGAGGTGCAGTGATGAATGAGGGAAAGGGCAGAGCCCTTATTGAGACAAGGGAGCTGAAGAAGTTCTTTTACACGCCTCAGGGAACGCTGCACGCGGTGGACGGAGTAAATATCCGGATAGACAAGGGATGCACCTTGGGCGTGGTTGGCGAGTCCGGGTGCGGGAAGAGCACGCTGGGACGCGCGATATTGCGGCTGCACGAGCCGACGAGCGGAGAGATATATTTCGACGGGGACGACCTGATGAAATATGACAAGAAGAAGCTGAGAGAAGCGCGCAAGGAGATGCAGATGATCTTCCAGGACCCGTATTCAAGCATCAACCCGCGCATGTCGGTATATGAGCTGATCGCGGAGCCGATCATCATCAACAAGGTGTGCCGCGGGAAGGCAGAGATAGGGAAAAAGGTCGCGGAGCTGATGGAGACGGTGGGCTTGGCGGAGAGGCTGACGGGCGCGTACCCGCACGAGCTGGACGGCGGACGGCGGCAGCGTATCGGCGTGGCGCGTGCGCTGTCGCTTGATCCGAAGTTCATCGTGTGCGACGAGCCGGTATCGGCGCTGGACGTGTCGATCCAGGCGCAGATACTGAACCTGCTGATGGACCTTCAGGACAGCATGCATCTGACGTACATGTTCATCACGCATGACCTGAGCGTGGTAAAGCATATCTCGGACGAGATAGCGGTGATGTACTTGGGGATGTGCGTGGAGCGCGCGCCGACGAACGAGCTGTTCAGGAACCCGACGCATCCGTACACGAAGGCGCTGCTGAGCGCGATCCCGATCCCGAGCCTTGAGATGAGGCACAAGGAGATACAGGTGATCAAGGGCGAGATAACCAGCCCGATAAATCCGAAGCCGGGGTGCCGGTTTGCACCGCGCTGCCCGCTGGCGACGGACGAGTGCGTGGGGCACGACATCGAGTTCCGCGAGATATCCCCCGGCCACTTCGTTTCCTGTATCCACGCGGATAAATAATAAGAAAAGCCGGTCTTCCCCTGCGGGGAGATCGGCTTTTGCAACAAAGCCATAATCCGCGGGCAGGGCTGCGGCGCGCGCGGAAAATCGCCTGCCTGCTGCGGTTTTCCGGCGGGCTTCGCCTGTGCCTGCACAAAAAAGGCGCTGTCTCAAAACAGCTTTGCTGAGATGAGGCGGCGCCTTTTGATATCGTTAATTCAGTCGCGGTAGCCGTAGACTATCGGCTTTACGCTTTCGTCCAGCGGCAATATCTGCTTGCCCTGCGCGGTCAGCGAATCTATCATGCCGGGCAGCGCCGCCACGGTGGCGGTCTTGTCCTCGCCGTCGTGCAGCAGCACGACGCAGCGGCTGCGCTTTTCAGACTGGGAAATGACGTTGGATGCGACCGCCTGCGCGGTCTTGGCGCCGGCAGCGTCCTCACCGGACACGTTCCAGTCGTAATAGAGGAAGCCGCGCCGCAGCATCTCGGAGATAAGCTCCTTGTAAATGCTCTTGTTATAGGTATTTATGCTTCCGCCGGGAAAGCGGAACAGCGTCGGATGCACGCCGGCGATCTCGTATATCAGCTCGTATTCCTGATTGAAATCGTCCAAAAACGCCTCCACGGAGGAATATATGACATTGTATTTGTGCGTCATGCTGTGCATGGCGACGGTGTGTCCTTCGTCAACGATGCGCTGGAGCATCTTTTTGCCGAAATCGCTCTTGAGAGTGGTGCCGACAACGAAGAAGGTCGCCTTCACGCCCTTCTGCGCGAGGATATCCAGCACCTCCGGCGTGCGCTCGGTCGGACCGTCGTCAAAGGTGAGGTAGGCGACGTTGTCCTGATCGTTCCAGCCGGCGGAAAAGTCTGTCTCGGCGTAAAAATCCGGATAAAGCTCCTGATATTCCGGATGCTCCATTCCCTCGGTGGGGTTGCTGACCGGCACGCCGGGCGCGTCCTCGCCGCCCTCGGGCGTGTGCTCCTCGCCGCCGGAGCCTGCCTCGTCCGGATCGCTCTGCCCGCCGTCGTCTTCAGGGTCGCCCTGCGCCTGCGCCTCCGTCTCCTGAAGCCTCTGCGCGGTTTCCGCAAGCTGCGAGGACAGCTCGGCGACGCGCAGCCGCAGCTCGCCAGACTCCTTCCGCAGCTTGGAGGAGTCAACGCCGTATTTTACGGCGCAGAGCATGGAGATGACCAGCGCGGCTGCAATGCAGAGGAGCAGCAGCGGTCTGCGATTTTTTTTGCGGTGCGGCATGATCTTTCAGTCCTTTGTTTTTTCAGTGACAGGCGCGCAAAACAAAACCTGCCGGGGAAAAAGCGATTTTTTGTCGTATTTTGTGCAGCTTATCCGATAATCATGATATCACATGTACACGATTTGTCAAAGGAAAAAATTCTTAAAAAAGTCAGCTTTGACACATTCCGTGCAAGACGGTATAATGATATGGACATAAAGAGAACGCAAGCGGAGGGAAAAAGATGAAAATAATGGCAATAGACCTCGGCGACGTGCGCACGGGCGTCGCCGTGTCCGATCTCAGCGGCTTTTTGGCGGGGCGCAGCGTCACGGTGACGGAGCGCCGCCGCGACAGGCTGCTGGAGCGGCTGGCGGAGATCATTTCCGAGGAAAAGCCGGCGCGGATCGTCGTGGGGCTGCCGCTCAATATGGACGGCAGCGAGGGGGCGCGCGCGGCGCTCTGCCGCGAGTTTGCGGAAAGCCTGCGGGAAAAGAGCGGTCTGCCGGTGGACATGTGGGACGAGCGCCGCAGCTCGGTCACTGCCGGACGCATACTCAGCGACATGGGGAAAAAGCGCGGCAAGCAGCGCGCCCGCGTGGACGCCGTCGCCGCCTCGGTGATCCTGCAGGGCTATCTCGACCGCATGAATATGGAGAAGAAATAAAAAAGCGCCGCCGTTAGACTAACGGCGGCGCTTTTATCCACAAAGCGCTCTGCTCGGCAGACGTTATTTCTTTACCGTCCAGATCCAGCCCATCGCCTTTTCCTGCGAGGTCTCGGCTTTACCGATAGATTGCTCGTCGGTCAGCACTGCGTCCAGCGTGACCTCCGCCTCATGCACCTCCAGCAGCCCGTCAAAGGCATCCGCCCGCGGCGCTATCACCGTGCCGTCCATCATTTCGGTATGCTCGCGCCGCGCCCGCTCCTCGCCGACGTAGGCAGCGATGACGCCGATCCATTCCTCATTTCCGATCTTCTCGCCCTTGCGCTGGCGACGCAGCACCGTGCGGCAGAGATCGTCGAGGCACTCGCGCCCGCCGGTCGCCTCGCGCACCTCCGCATCCACGTTGGCGAGATAGATAAAGCCGCGTCCGTAGGGCAGCCGCTGAGTGCGGCGGTCGGTCCAAAATAGCTTTGCCGCCTCCATCGCGGGCATATCGCGGGTGGGATTGCGATAGAGATAGTCGGCGTTGAGCTGCACCTCGCGGCACAGCTCGTCGATGCTCGTCATGCCGAGGCGGTAGGGCAGCATGGAACAGTAAAACTGCGCCGTTCCCTCCGCATACCAGTTGCCGGAGCCGTATGGCTCGTCCTCGATATGCGGCCAGTTGTGCACCATCTCGTGCGCGAACAGGTGGATAAGGCTCTTGCCGGAGGGAGCGTCGTTCCCGTCGTTGCTGTAACCGAGCATGTAGGAGCGAAAGACAGCCGTGCCGCCGCCGCTGGGAAAGCCGTTTGCCCGCAGGAATATCTTGTAGGGCAGCCCTTCGTCCTCAAACTTCTCCGCCATGTGCAGGAAAAGGCGGTTGACGTTTTGGGCGGTCTCCTCGATGGGGAAGGGCGTGGAGCCGAACCAGTATATGCCTACGTTTTTTTCACAGAGGCTGTTCATCACGCCGACGGCGTAATAGCTGTAAAGTATATCCTGCACGCTGACCTCGGCGGAAACGTCGCCCTCGCCCAGCGCCCACACGCCGCGCGTGCCCGCCGGCATGTCGGAGAGGTCCCAGCGCAGGCGAAAGCTGCACTTGCCCTCTATCTCCGCCATGGGCAGAAAGACCAGTCCGGAGCCGTTCATGCCGCCCTGCTCGCAGACCAGATCAAAATAGGGCGAGGAGCGATAGCCCTCCGGCTGCACGCGCGGCAGGACGGTGTAGCGCAGCACCAGCTCGCCGCTGATATCGCGTCCCGCCTTGTAATACAGGCGCTTGATGGGGTTGACATACTCCTCCTCCGTTTTCACGGGCACGGCGCCCAGCGCGTCGCGTATCTCCATCGGCTGTACCAGCTCGCAAAAGGGGATGACCCGTACAGTCTCCATGTGGAGATAAAACAGGCGTTCGCCCGCCTTTTTTCCGCCAAGTCCGAGGCGCACCTCCACATCCATGCGGCTTATCGCCCTGCCGCCGGCATGGGGAGTGAGCGAGACGTGATATGCAGGATGGTTATTCATAAAAAAGCCTCCTTTAAATGAAATACAGAATATCTCTCTGAAACATTCATAGTTTTATATATTTTACATTATGTCAACAAAAAATGCAATAGGTTTATGGAATTTTGATGAATTTGACATAGCTCATGCAGCCATATAAAATAAATACCGAGGGGAAAGGAGAAGGATATGGAAGAAAATACTTATTTTGTGTCGGAGCCTGCTGCGGAGGGCGCGCCGGATATGCCGCCGGAGACTGCGCCGGACTCCTCCGCGGCGCGGGCGAGGAAATGCGTCTCGCGCGTCGGGCTGGCGCTTTTTGCCATGATGGCGGCGCAGTACGCGGCGACCCTGCTGCTGAGCTTTGTGCTTGGGAAAATGAAGGATGTGCCGGGGCTGGAGGATTGGAGCATGCTGCTTATGGGCATCGTACCGCTGTATCTCTTCGGCTTGCCCGTGCTGCTCGCGGTCATGCGCGGTCTGCCCGCAGAGCCGCCGCAGAAACAGCCGACGCAGAGACTGCTGCTGCGCAGCGCGCCGGTCTGCAGGTTTTTTACTTATGCGGGCAGCATCGCGGGGACGCTCCTGATGTCGTGGATAAACGCGCTGCTGCCGCGGCCGGTGTCCAACGGCGTTTCGGACTATGTCATGGGAGAATTCGGCTGGAAGGCGATTTTTCTGACGGTGGTAGTCGCGCCGGTGATGGAGGAGTTGGTTTTCCGCAGACTGCTGATAAATCGGCTGCATATGTACGGGCAGCGGATGGCGATATTCGTATCCGCACTGGCTTTCGGGCTGTATCACGGCAATTTTTATCAGTTCTTCTACGCACTGCTGCTGGGTCTGGTGTTCGGCTATGTATATGTAAGGACCGGCAAGCTGTGGCATACGATGGCGCTGCACGCGGGGGTGAACTTCATCGGCAGCGTAATCTCCGTGAAGCTGCTGGAGCGTTTTACCGAAAATGTCAACGCGCCGGAGGAGATTGTTAAAAATATGCAGAGCGTGCTGCTTCTCGGGGCGTTTGCCATGGCGATGCTCGGCGCTGCGATAGCGGGGCTGACGATATTGATAAAGCGCCGCCGCGAAATACGGCTGGAGCCGACGCCGGCGGACGGCGTTACGGCGGGACGGGCGCTGCTCACGCCCGGCATGCTGCTGTTCATCATCGCGGCGTGCGGGAGCTTTGCCCTCTATATGCTGTCGTATCAGATGCGATAAGGACGGCTTGCAAAGAGCGGATTTGCATAAAAAAAGAACGGCGGGAGATACGCATTATCCCGCCGTTCTTCTTTTTCACGGTAAAATCAGGGGAGAGGCGCCCTATCCCGCCAGCGCGGCGTCCAGCGCGCGGCGCAGGCTCTCGCGTATTTCCTCATACCGCTGTCCGGGCGCCGCCTCGTAGAGCTTGCGCCCGTCCAGATATGCCGTCGGCACGTAGTAATAATCATACTCGTCCGCCAGCGCCGGCTCGCGGCTCTCCTCTATCCATTTCAGCGGCACGGCGGCATATTGCGTCCGCTCGCTCCGCAGTTCCTCCAGCGCCCGCTTGGCGTTTATGCAGTAGGGGCAGCCCTCCAGATAAAACAGGGTCAGTTCCTTCATAAAAAAAGCCTCCTTTTGTCAGCGCAGCAGCCGCCGCAGGGCGTCCTCGCTCGCCTCCGGCAGCAGACTGCGCAGGTGCGCAAGAATGCGTGCGTATGACTCCGCCGGCTCGCGGCGGTAAGCCTCGCGGCAGAAATCCGCGCCGAACAGCCGCTCCGGCGTGGTGTATTCCGCCACGCCCCAGCCATAGGCGCTGCCGCTTTTGTCAGTCGAATAGACAAAGTCGCTTGTCAACACATAGCACTGCTCCTGCAGGCGGGTCATCGTGCCGTCAAAGCCGCGCCTGCCGTGCTTGCCGTAACCGCCCAGCCGCTTCAGCTCCTTGGAGAGAATGGGTGCGTTTGCCTCCAGCAGCTCGTACAGCTCGCGCTCGCGCACCGGCGCCAGCCCGTCGTCGCACCTCGCGTCGAAGTCATAGCCGTCGCGGCGGTAGTTGGCAAGCTCCGGAAACCATTCGCGGCTGACGAACGCCGCCTTTTTCTCAAAAAGCTTGCCGTAGGCGCAGCCCGCCTCGCGGATGACGGGACCCTTCCACTCCCAGACGCCCTCCCCGCCGCCGAACCACGCCGCAGGCGCGGCGTGCTCCTCGACGGAAAAGCCGGGCACGGAGTTTTTGAAAAGCGGCAGAAAGCCGAATCGCTGCACCGCGTCCGCCAGATCCCGCATGGTGCGGACGGTAAAATCAAAGCTCATGCGCTTATTTCAAAATGAACTCACGCACGTCATCCGCCATCTTTTTGAGGCTGGACAGTCCGAGATAGGGCATGTGTCCGGACTCGTAATACTGCATGGTGGTGCGGTCTGCCGGATATTTATAGTGCGAGGCGATATAGCGGACGTTGCCGACGGTGGTCAGCAGGTCGTAGTAGCCCGCGCAGAACATCAGCTTCAGCTTTTCGTTGCGGAGCATGGCGTTTTCCAGCGACGCCATGGGCGATATCCTGCAATTGAAGTTCCAGCCCTCATGCACGTTGGCAGTCTTGCGGTAGTCCTCGTCGGTCTCGATGTTGAGGAATTTCTTCATCGTGCCGTTGAAGGCGCCTACGAACATGGCGCTCATCACCGCGTTGGAGGCGTCGGTGTTGGAAACAAAAGCCATGTGCGGCGGGTCGCGCCGCGCATCCTTGGTGGAGAGGTTGAGTCTGCCGTCGTACACGCCGACCGCCATGTTTTCCTTGGCAAAGCCCTCGACGGTATAGCTGAACGCCTCTATCACGTTATCGCGCGCCAGCAGCTCATCCACCGGCAGTCCGGTGAAGTAATTCAGACGCTCGGCAATCTTCCGCTTCTGCTCGTCGGGCAGCCAGCTCCCCTGTGCCAGCGCGGAAACATAGTCCGTCACGGCGAACTGATAGCACTCCTCGACAAAGTCCTCCAGCGTGCCCTTGCCCTCCGGATGGTAGTACCAGTTGACGGCGGCGTAAGGCTCGATGTTGGCGCAGGAGCGCGGGAAGGGCAGCTCCACCGTACCGTGGTTGAGCGCCGTGCCGAGCATGATGACGCCCGCCACATGCAGTCCGGGGCTGGCGTAGCCCTCGCTGCCGCCGATGGAGAAAAGATGGTCGGCAAGCACCGCGTTGCGCGGGGTGCCATAGCTCTCGCCGTAGAGATATATCGGGCTGTCCCAGCGGTCGTGCGCGGTCAGCCACGCGCTTATCAGCTTGGCAAAGGCGGCGACGTCGCCCTCCGTGCTGGAGAGGTATTTTTTCTTCGCCTCCGGCTCCAGCAGGCGGGAATATCCGGTGCCGATGGCGTCCACCACCACCATGTCCACCACGTCGATGACGCAGTCGGTGTTCTCCTCCATGGGGAAGGGGCCGACCTTGGGCATGCTGTTCACATCGTCGCCGGTCTTGAGGCGCAGCGGCGCGCAAAAGCCGAGATTGATATAGATGCTGCACGAGCCGGGACCGCCGTTGTAGCAGAACATGACGGGGCGGCTGCGCTTGTCCTTCACGTCCGCACGCTCATAGGTAAAGGTGAAGATGGACGCCTCGACGTTGCCGAACTCGTCCTTGATGGGAAAATCCTCCGAGGTGGCGACGTATGGTATCTCCTCGCCCTTCACGTGTACGACGCCTTCCTTGATAAACTTCTTTTTCAGGTATTCAGCCATCTTTGTTCGCTCCCTTTCTTTCGTCGGCTGCCAATCGGCAATATGTTTAAAATATCATAATACGATTATACAAAACATAACCGTTTGTGTCAATAACCATCGGAAAACAAAAGAAGCGTCAAGGTAAAGCGCATCGTCCCCGTCAAATGTCGCAGGGCGGGGGATGCTCCCCCGCCCCGCGCTCATTTCGCTTCCCAGATAAGCGTTGACGCCGATATCAGATCATCCAGCTTTTCGAGCATTTTCGCTTCATCTCCATCCTCCCAATAGGGGTCCCAATAGGAGGTGTCCTCTAATTTGGCGGCATATTTCTGCGGAACGTAGTACAAGGCGTTCGGTCTGCCAAGCTCGGCAACAATGTTTCCGTTTTCGTCAAGCTGCTTTGCCGGCTCCATTTCGTCCAGATTGAAAATATTTATATGCTCGATATTCGTGATTTCCGGACGCCGCAGATCATACTTAGTCGCTGTCAGATAAACAAAGGCGGCGCTTCCGTCGGGAGAACTAAGGATATAAGCTTCGCGGTAGAATGTTTTTGTTTTCAGTATATTGTCCTCGACAAATATGCCGCTGCTTTCATATGAAACGGGGAAGAGTCTGACGGCGGCATAATAGAATATACCCCATGCCAGCCCCAGTACTGCAAGCGCCGCGGCGCACCCTGAAATGAACTGCTTCGTCCTTATTTTTTTGCGGATTTTTTTAATTACCGTCTTGTCGTTTGCCGCCTTTTTTTGTCTTGACGCAATATCCGAGGCTTTAAGCCGGTTGAAATATTCCCGGCATTCGGGGCATGACTCGAGATGCTCCTCCGCCAGCTTTCTGCTGTCTGTCGAAAGCACGTCGTCCAGATAAAGCGGCAAAAGGTCTTTGACGGTTTCACATGTGATGTTAGCCATTTTCCATTTCCTCCTTGATTTTCAGTCTGGCGCGGTAAAAAGTCACTCTCGCCCAGCTGTCTGATTTTCCGAAAAGGTCTCCGATGTCTGAAAAAGACAAATCTCTGAATATACGCAGCGAAAATACTTCCTTATATGGCTCCGGAAGCTGATGAAGTATGCGATGCACAGCCTTTATGTCGGCTTTTGCGATCCAGTCGCCCTCTATGCTTCCCTGAGGCTCTCCGGCTTCATCAGTCAATTCTTCATATCTGTCCCGCTGCTTGACGAGGTCGCAGTATGCGTTCTTGGCTATCTGGCACAGCCAGACGCTGACGCTGGACTCGCCTCGGAATTTATCTATCCTTTTCAGCGCCTTGAAGAAGGTTTCCTGGGTAATCTCTTCGGCCGTCAGAGAATCCCTTGAGATGGATAAAACGTATTTATAAACAACGGAAAAATACTCCCGATAGAGCTTTTCGATATCCATCCTTCCACCTCCTTCATACATAAGACTGTCGAAAATGAAAAACGTTACAAGTATTTTTGAAAAAAAGCGGCTGACTGCAAGTGAAAGCGCGTAAAGCTCCCGCCGCAGCGGAACCGGCAGCTTTCGTCAAACGCCGCAGGGCGGGGATAAACCCCCGCCCTGCGCTGAAATACAGCATATTTTTGATTACAAACCGTATATTTCGGTGTATTTATTCTTCAAGTAATCAATATAATACTTAACGTCAAACTTCTCGCCGGAGCAGGCGGGGATTATCTGCACCGCCTTGCGCACGCCGCCGTACTGATAGACGTGCTCGCGCAGCCAGCCTATCTCGCGGCTGAGGTCGCCGCGCCGCAGGTCGGCAAAGAGGTCTATCTCCTTCAGCATGCCGGTCAGTATCTGCGCGCCGTAGGCGTTGCCGATGGCATAGGAGGGAAAATAGCCGAAGCCGCCGCCGACCCAGTGGATATCCTGCAGCACGCCGCGGGCGTCGTCCGGAACGTCCACGCCGAGATATTCCTTATACAGCCGGTTCCACTCGGCGGGCAGGTCTGCCGCCTTCAGCGTGCCGGCGATGATGCGCTTTTCCAGCTCATAGCGTACCATGATATGCAGGCAGTAGGTCAGCTCGTCCGCCTCCGTGCGGATAAGGTCGGGCTTTACCTTGTTCACCGCCAGCCAAAACTGCTCGGCGCTCACGCCCGCAAGCTGCTCGGGGAAGATCTCCTGCACCTTGGGGAAGAGGAACTCGCAGAACTCGCGGCTGCGTCCGACGATGTTCTCCTGAAAGCGGGACATGCTCTCGCACATGCCGTTGGACGCGCCCGCCGCGGCGGAGCCGTTGAGCGAGTCGGCGGCGTGGACGGAGTGCAGCGAATGCCCGCCCTCGTGTATCACGCTGTACAGCGAGGAGGCGAGGTCGTTTATCACATATCTTGTGGTCATGCGCGAGTCCTTGTTGTTGAAGCTGTTGGAGAAGGGATGCACCGTCTCCTCCAGCGTGCAGACGTCGCGAGTCAGCCCCATCAGCTCCATGATATACTCGCCGAGGCGTCTTTGCCCCTCCACGGGATATTCCTTGTGCAGAAAGCTGTCGTCTATCTCGCGCCCGCGGGTCTGGATATCGCGTATCAGCGGCACTATCTCGGCGCGGATGGCGTCGAAGAAGGGGTCGAGCACCTCGGTGGTAAAGCCCTCCTCAAAATCGTCGAGCATGAAGTCGTAGGTGTCCATGCCCTTGCTGTTGGCATAGCCGGCGATCTTGAGGCTCCATTCTATCTGCTTGTCAAACAGCGGGGCGTAGGAGGCGTAATCGTTGCTTTCGCGCGCCTTTTTCCACGCCTCGTGGATCTCGGAGCCGAACCTGCGGTATTCCACTATCTCCTCGCGCGGCATCAGCTCCGTCTGGCGGAAGTTCTTCAGCAGCTCGCGCACCTCGGCGGCGGTCTGCTCGTCCAGCTCCGCCTTGTGCCCGTCCAAAAAGGTCAGCAGCTCGCGCACCTCGTCGTTGATGAAGTGCTTGTTCTGCTCGGCGGCGAGTATGCTCTGCGTCTTGCTGGCGCCGATATAAGCCAGCTTGGGCGCGATGGTGGAAAGCTCATAGCCTATCACGCCCATGGCGTGGTCGTAGGCGTGCAGCAGCTCCTGCAGCTCCTTGACGCGCTCCACGGCAGTTTTAAGTTCCATTTGCGCTCACTCCTTTTGATTAAAATTAATACAGTTAAAATTATATAATCGCTGCGGCGCAAAGTCAAGGCGCGCCGCCCTGTCCTGCGAGTCTTTAATTTTCAACAATACATGCGGAAAAGTTGACAACTTTTCTATAAAATGGTATCATACAATATAATGATATCTGCAAAGTGCATAAAACGATAGACGGAGAGGTGAGAGAATGGTCGCAATCAAATGCGGGAAAATGGTAGACCGCGACATGCGCGTTATCGAAAACGCGGTCGTGCTGGTCGAAAACGGCAAAATAGCGGCGGCAGGCGCCGGAGTGGAGATACCCGCGGGCGCGGAGGTCGTGGACGCATCCGGGCTGTGGGTCACGCCGGGGCTGATCGAGGCGCATGCGCACGGAGCCTCCGAGATGCAGGATATCAACGAGATGAGCAATCCCATCACGCCCGACCTGCGCGCCTTTGACGCGGTGTATCCGTTTTCCGAGGACATCAAGGCAATCCGCGAGGCGGGCTTTACCTCCATGGTGCTGCTGCCCGGCTCCGCCAACCTCATCGGCGGCTCCGGCGTGGTGCTGAAGAACAAGCCCGCCAAGACGGTGTACGAGATGGCGGTCTACGGCAGAGAGCCGCTCAAGATGGCGCTGGGCGAAAATCCGCGCCGCTGCTACACCGGCAAGTTCACCGGCACCCGCATGGCAAACGCCGCGCTCGTGCGCCGCACCTTTACCCGCGCGCAGGACTATATGCGGCAGAAGGAAGCGGGCAAGCTGGAAAAGACCGAGCTTGAGATGGAGGCGCTTATCCCCGTCCTCAAGGGGGAAAAGCGCGTGCATATGCACAGTCATAAGGCGGACGACCTTGTGACGGCGGTACGGCTGCTGCGCGAGTTCGGGCTGGATTTTACGCTTGACCACGTCACTCAGGGCGAGCTGATTGCGGACTGGCTGGCGGAGAACAAGATACTCTGCGTCGTAGGTCCTATACGCATACAGCCCCTCAAGCGCGAAATGGAGGGCGTGCATCCCTCGCTGCCGGGCGTGCTGGAGAAGGCGGGCGTGGAGTTTGCCCTCACCAGCGACGATAATTACGGCATACAGTTTTTGCCCATGACCGTCGGACACTGCGTCGCCCACGGGCTGAGCTGGGAGGCGGGCATGCGCGGCATCACCCTCACCGCGGCGAAGGCGCTGCAAATAGAGGACCGCGTCGGCTCGCTGGAGCCGGGCAAGGACGCGGATATCGCCTTTTTCAGCGGCGACCCGCTGCTTAATACGACGCGATGCGTCGGCACGATGATAGACGGCGGCTTTTGCAGCCGCAGCTTTTGAGGAGGTGACGGCATGTTAGCGATAAAATGCGGAAGGCTGGTTCCCGTCACCGCTCCGGCGATAGATAACGGAGTAATGATCATCGAGGACGGGAAGATAAAGGCGCTCGGCGGCGCGGATACGCCGATCCCGACGGGCGCGGAGATCATAGACGCCTCGGACAGATGGGTATATCCCGGACTGATAGACGCGGCTTCGCACCTCGGCGTAAATACGGAGCCGTATGATTTTGAGAGCGGCGGACGCGACGGCATGGATATCTCCGAGCCGCTCAACCCGCACTTTCGCGCCGCCGACGCGATAAATCCCTTTGACGAGGCGCTGGAGAGAGTGCGCAGAGCGGGCGTGACCACGGCGTTTGCCGCGCTCGGTCCCGGCTGCGTGATAGACGGCGTCGGCACGGCGATAAAGCTGCGTCCGGCGGAGGCGGCGTGCGAGATGATATTGCCGGATACGGAGCAGCTCTGCGTCACCCTTGGCGACGAGGCGATAATGTACTTCGGCGGCATGCAGAAGCGTCCGCCCCGCACGCGCATGGCGGTGATGGAGCTGCTGCGCGACGTGCTCCTGCGCGCCAAGGAGCGCGCCGAGGCGGAGGAGCCGCCCAAGACGCCCGACCGCAAGCTGGATGCGCTGCTGCCGTACGTGCGCGGCGAGAGGCTTGTCCGCTTTGAGTGCCTGCGCGCCGACGACATCACGACGGCGGTGACGCTGGCGGAGGAGCTGGGGCTGAAATACGCGATAGTCGGCGCTACCGAGGCGCACAAGGTCGCGGGCTTCCTGCGCGAGCACAAGGCGCCCGTTGTCATAGAGGCGGTGCCGGCGGGACCCATGCGCTGCATGACCATGCTGGAGGCGTATGACGCGGATTTTGCCACGGCGGGAATATTGGAAAAGGGCGGCAATCTGTGTGCGCTCACGATGAACGAGGTCACGCTGACCGACGTGCTGGCGATATCCGCCGGCTTTGCCACCGCTTACGGGCTGAGCCCGCAGGCGGCGTTGGAGGCGCTGACGATAGGTCCCGCGAGGCTGCTGGGGCTGGAGAACAGAGTCGGCTCGCTGGAGGCGGGCAAGGACGCGGACGTCGCCGTGTTTACCGGCGACGCGCTGCTCAATACCAGCCGCTGTGTGATGACGCTGATAGACGGCAAAACGGTCTGGACGGAATAAGATGATAAAATAAGGAGCAAAAAAGAAAAGAGGAGCAATAATGGATAAGGAGTATGTTTTTGATTTTCTGTGCCGCACGGCGCAGGCGGTGGCGGATATGTTCGGCAGCACCTGCGAAACGCTGGTGCAGGATCTCAGCAGCCCGAGCCACCCCGTACTGGCGATATACAACGGACACGTCACCGGCAGGGCTGCGGGCAGCGACGTCAGCGTGCTCGGAGGCAAGCCCAAGGACGGGGACATAGTGCTGATGGGCAAGGATTATGTCAACACGCTTGTCATCACGCCCAACGGACAGCTTTTGAAGAGCACGACGATAAATTTCGTCGGTGAGGATTATCATTACGGACTGGGGATAAACTTCGACTACACCTCGATCAATTCCACGGCAAAGGTGCTCACGGAGATATCCAACACCGGCGGCAAGCTGGACAAGGCGCTGGACGAGGACATCGACACCCAGCTCGACAGCATATTCAACAAATGCATGGCGAGCATGGGCAAGCCGATGGAGGCGATGAAAAAGGCGGATCGGCTCAAGCTGGTGCTGCTGCTCAAGCAGAAGCGGGCGTTCAATTTTCAAAAATCCGTGGCGTCGATCGCCCAGAAGATGGACGTGTCGCGCTATACGGTGTACAAATACCTGCACGAGATAGAGGAAAACGAGCTGGGCTGATACGGCGAAAGAGTGAAAAAGAGAGGCTTTGGCCTCTCTTTTTCTTATGTTTGAGGCATATTGCATAAAAATAATATATTATTTTTATGGATAATGACGAATGAGGAAAAGTTGACTTAGTCCGAAGGAGGTGGTATAATGAGTAGCATAAAAAATATTATACAAAAATGAAATGTAATTTTTGTATAATATGCCGAGGATGAGGAGGAAGATTATGAACATGATACCTGTTTTTGCGGCTGCTGCGCTGAGTTTGCTGCTGGCGCTCGCGCTGTATCTGAAAAACGCTTCCATAAAGATCGAAAACTCCCGCATGGCGGAGATATCGGGCTTCATTCGCGAGGGCGCGATGGCGTATCTGCGCCGCCAGTACATAGTGATGGGCGTTTTCACGGCATGTATGACCGTGCTAATGTGCATCGTGCTGAATTGGCAGACTGCGGTGTGCTTTGTGATAGGGGCGCTGTTTTCCACGCTTTCCGGCTTTTTCGGCATGATGAGCGCGACGCGCGCCAACGTCCGCACCGCGCAGAACGCGCAGCGAGGCGTCAAGGCGGCGCTGGACACCGCCTTTTCCGGCGGAGCGGTGCTGGGGCTTTCCGTCGTGGGACTGGGCGCGCTGGGCGTCGGCGCGCTGTATCTGATATTTGACGGCAATGTGGACACGGTCACCGGCTTTTCGCTGGGCGCCAGCTCCATCGCCCTGTTCGCCCGTGTGGGCGGCGGCAT
>JAFTDT010000097.1 GCA_017453985.1 Clostridia bacterium | reverse complement strand
GCCGCTCTCAAAAATGTCAGGAAGAAAGTCCGGCTGCTCCGTTTCCATCGAATTGCTGCCGGTGCCTCCTTGTATTATGCTGTAAGGCTCATATTCTTTACAGCACGCCAATATGCCCGTTCCCTGCGGTCCATACAGCCCTTTATGCCCCGGACAGCAAATGAAGCTCAGGCTATCGTATTCGGCGGCGTTTATATCCAATATCCCCGCCGACTGGGATGCGTCCAGTATCAGCGGAATATTTCTGCTTTTGCATAGCTCATCTATCCGTTTTACCGGCAATATAAAGCCGAACACATTTGACACGTGATTTATGATGACGCATTTCGTATCCCATCTTATGGCGTCGCGTACTGCCTCGTATGCCTTGCTTTGATCGAACAGCGGGCTGTATGCCGCGGTATATGTTACGCCATCCGCTCGCATCGCCTCCAGCGGACGCACGACGGAATTGTGCTCATAACCGGAAATGACCGCATGTCCCCCGCCGTGCAGGGTGTTTTTTATTGCCAAATTCAGCGCCTCGGTCGCATTGCGGGTAAATACGATCCTCTCCGGCTCCGTCAGCCCAAAAAGCTCCGCCGCAGCCTCGCGGCATTGAAACACCGTCTGCGCCGCTGCCAGAGACGCTCTGTGCCCGCCTCGCCCAGGATTGGCGCAAGTACGCATGGCTCTATTTACGGCTTTGTACACGGCGCCCGGCTTGTGCAGCGTGGTAGCAGCGTTGTCAAGATATATCATATGCTCACCTCACGATAACCCTCGTTCGGAAGCAGCTTATACGCCTTTACAGGTCTTATTCTGGTTTTATTTATGAGACTTATCGCCGCATGCAGCTTATCGCACCGCAGCCGCACTCCATAGCTGCATGAGCCGGTACCCAAAATGAGCGGCGGTCGCACGAGGTCTGCCATGACGGAATTTTTGCTCAAATATGAAATTATCGTCTGCGCATGAGTCACAGACCTGAAAATAATAAGGCAGTTCATAGATATGGCACTCTCCTTCCGTACCATTCTATGCACTGCCCTTAAAAATGTTCTGTCTCAGTCCAGCAAAGACACCGCATAAGCGGATATGCCCCGCCCCTCGCCGGTAAAGCCCAGCCCTTCCTCTGTCGTCGCCTTGACCGATATCTGCGCCGTATCCACGCCCAGCGCCTCCGCTATCCTGCGGCGCATCTCCGGTATATGCGGCATGAGCTTAGGCTCCTGCGCCGTGACCGTGGAATCCACATTTCCGATCCTGAAGCCGCGCACCCGCAGCCTGACCGCAACTTCCCGCATAAGCTCCATGCTGTCCGCTCCCGAATAACGCTCGTCGCTGTCCGGAAAAAGCACGCCGATATCTCCCATGGCCGCGGCTCCCAGCAGACTGTCCATTATTGCATGCGCCAGCACGTCCGCATCGCTGTGTCCGTCAAGCCCTTTTTCATACGGTATGTCCACGCCGCCGATGATGAGCCTTCGCCCTTCCTTGAGACGATGCACATCATATCCGAATCCTATTCTCATAATACTCCGCTCTTGCCTCCATCAAAACGCTTGCCATATAAATATCCTCAGGATATGTTATCTTCATGTTCGAGTGCCCCAGATCGACTATCGCCGGCTTTGCCCCAAGTCTTTCCAGCGCCATGCTTTCGTCGGTTATCGGCAGATTTTCATCGAGCGCCGCCTTCAGCGCCGCAAAGATCAGCGCCCTGTCCGCGACCTGCGGCGTCTCGGCAAAATATATCTCGTCACGGTTTACCGTGCCCTCCACTCTTTCGTCGGAGACTCTTTTGACCGTGTCCCTCATAGGGGACGCCGCTATCGCACACGAGGTTTCAAACGCGCGCAGGCAAACCTTTTCGATATCCTCCGCCGTTATCAGCGGACGCGCAGCGTCGTGAACGGCAATGAACTCCGCTTCCTTGTCCGTCTCGCAGATCGCCTTGTAAACGCTCTCCGCACGGGTGCTTCCGCCCTTTACTGCCTTTTTCAGCTTGCTGATGCCCCACACGGACGCCAGATCGGCATATTCGATCATGCTGTCCTCTCCGGCTGCCAGCACGATATTAGTTATGAGCGGGCATTGTTCAAACGCCATCAGCGTCTGAACAAGAACGGGCATGCCGCAAAGCTCCATCAGAAGCTTGTTTTCACCTCTCATCCGGCTGGAATTGCCGGCGGCGGCAATGACCGCGGAAACGGCAGGAAAGGTCTTTTTATTTTTTCTCCTTAAAAAGTTAAACATGATGCACTCCCTATACAAAAAGCCCCGCAGGGCTTTTGAGCACTATTCACTATCCATTCCTATTAGCGAGCGGTTGATAATATGCTCGATCTCCTCGGACGAAACTTCCTTCGCCAGCATCAGCTCCGATATTAAAATCTGCCTGGAGGAGGAAAGCAGCTTTCTCTCTCCGGTGGAAAGCCCCCGCTCCATATCGCGCACCACAAGGCTCTTTACCACCTGCGCAACCTGATACAAATCGCCGCTTTTTATCTTCAGCATGTTTTCGCGGTATCTTTTGTTCCAATTCTGATTGTCCTCTATCTGTATTGCCGAAAAGCCCGTCACCAGCTTGTCCGCTTCCTCCGCAGAAATTATCCTGCGCACGCCTATGCTGCCGAAGGAAGCGGCCGGTATCATCACCGTCATTGAGCCGTATGTAAGCCGCAAAACATAATATTGGCGCACTTCACCACCTACACGTTCGCTGACGATATCCTCGATTATCCCGGCGCCGTGCATCGGATGTGAAATTTTGTCGCCAATACTGTACATTTTATCCCCTGTCCGTGGTCTTATTTTTATATATAATAAATTATATAACAAAACGAGACAGAAAACAAGCATTTAAAAAGAAAAAGGCGGTATCACTGTCAAAAAATCAGCGATACCGCCTCCGCTCATCCTATTCTGCGCTGTATCCTTATCTTGTCCGCTATCATGGATATAAACTCGCTGTTGGTCGGCTTACCCTTGGAATTGGATATCGTATATCCGAAGAAGCGGTTCAGCACCTCCACATCTCCGCGATCCCATGCGACCTCTATGGCGTGTCTTATGGCACGTTCTACCCTTGAACTGGTCGTATTGAACTTCTTCGCCACGGTCGGATACAGTATCTTGGTTATCGCATTGATGGCCTCCATATCCTTTACCACCATAACTATGCCCTCTCGCACATACTGATATCCCTTGATATGCGCGGGCACGCCTATCTCGTGCATCGCATTGGTCGCCATTATCTCGATCTCAAGATCAGGATCGTCCGCCTTTCCCCCGGTAAGCCGCGCGGACTCGGAGATATTATGCCCCGCTATGCGCTCCGCCAGCGCGCCGAAATCACACGGCTTGAGCATAAGATATGCCACTCCCAGCTTCGACGCCTCGGCAGCCACACTGTCGCTGATAAACGATGAAAGAACGAATATCGACGGCTTTTTCTCCATTTCCATGCCGTTGATATCGCGTACAGCGGTCAGACCGTCCTTGCCGGGAAGCATAAGCTCGGTAACTATCACATCGGGCTTCAGCTCCCGCACCTTTGCCGTCAGCTCCAACCCGTCCCTTACGGCTGCCACCACCTTGAGGTTCTGCCTCTTTTCAAGACTGTCCTTCAGGAGCTGACAAGAATCCCTGCTTTCATCTGCGATTATTACGGTAGTAAACTCATTCATTTCCATCGTCCTATCCAATCGTTTTTTATTGTTTTTTGCCATCCGCAATTATAAAATAACATATTTATTTGGCGATTACAATAGCAAAATAGAAAATAATGGAAATCTTTTAGACATTATTTTACATTTCACGCAGAAAGGCTTTCCGCCTGCTCTATCATCTTCTCTATACTTATCGCATATCCGCGCTTTGTATCGTTTACCAGAACGTGCGTGACAGCGCCGACCAGCTTGCCGTTTTGAAGTATCGGACTGCCGCTCATGCCCTGCACGATCCCGCCGGTAAGCCCCAAAAGCTCCTTGTCCGTTATTCTTATCATCATATCCTTGGGATCGTCCGCCGCGCTATTGTATATCTTTATGATCTCAATATCATACTGCGCCTTTTCAGTTCCCTCAATATTGCAGATGATGCTCGCCTTGCCTTCCTGTATCTCCGATCGTTTTGCCGCAGGATACAGTCTGCCGCTCTCATACTCCGACGGATCGTCCAGTCTGCCGAATATCCCTCGCTCGGTATTAGCATACAGCACGCCGCTGTCGCTTTCCAATTCAAATTTCCCTACAAGCTCGCCCGGCTCTCCGTCAAGGCTTTTTTTGACCGCAGCAACGCTCGAATGCATCACTCTGCCGCTCTCTATCGGCATAAGCACGCCGGTATCCGCATCGCATATTCCATGCCCAAGCGCGCCGAAGGCGCCTGTTTTCGGATCAATGAAGGTTATCGTGCCGATGCCGGCGATACTGTCTCTGACCCATGCGCCCATTTTATAGCATTTTGCCGCCTCATCGTATACGGCTTCGATTTTCATTTCCTTTTCTTCTTCGCCGCGCTTTACTCTGAGGCTTATCTCCGGCTCGGAAATACCAGCCATCTCGCTTACAAGATCTTCATTTGAGGATATATCGCTTCCGTTGAGTCCGATTATTATATCGCCGAGCTCTATTCCTGCCTTTTTTGCCGGTGAAGCTCCGTCCGGCTCCACTCCCGCAAAGCCTACCACCATCGTCCCCTCCGAAAACAGCTTGATTCCCGTGGTTTGTCCCGCTGCAATCAGCCGCTCGCCTATCGAGACTGCCGTTGCCGCCTCTTCAGGTCTTTCGGCATTTATTTCCGCGTTTGCCGCTGCGCTGATATTTTCCTCGCTCGTCGGGGACAATACCAGCATAAGCGCAAAAAGAAAACTCAGCGCCGCGGCAAGCTTAAATCCGCTTTTCCAAAAAAATACTTTTTTTCTCGTCATTACATTCCTCCTTTCGCCATATTTTATTGTTCCCCGCGCCGAGAAGAATAGTTTTTATTTAATATGGCAGCCCGCTTAAAAAATAGAAAAAGACCGGCGCTGCCCGTTTATGCCGCGCCGATCCCGGTAAATCTATCTTTTATTTCAATTTATTGAAATATATTTCGCAAGCCCTGCACGCCTCGTAAAGGTCGCTTTTGAGCATGAACTCATATGGCGAATGCGCGCCCAGCACGCAGATGGCGGCATCCAGCACCTCCATGCCCATATTGGAAAAATCAACCGCCACGGTGCCGAAGCCACCCACCTTTTCCCTGCCGGTAAAGGGCTGCCAGATTATCCCGTTGTCGTTAAACAGCTTACGCACTTCTCCGATAAATTCCGCGCTTGCCTCGCTGGTATTTACCTTGCCGGGACGGTTGGCGTACTTTATGAGCTGGAGTCCATGACCCAGCAGCGAGCCGCTGTACTGATCGCGTATCTCCGGATAAGTCGGGTCATGCCCGCATACCGCCTCCAGCGACAGCACCTTGCTGCCGAGCTGCACGCGGTTAAGCGTGATGCCGCTGCCGTCGCAGCCCGTCTTTTCGGCAAGCAGCCGGAAAAAATAATCCATCACGCGTGAATGCGAGCCGGAGCGTCCGCCGAAGCCGACCTCCTCCTTGTCCACAAATATCGAGACCGCCGTGCGCTGCGGCGCCTTGCATGCAAAGGCGCCCCGCATCTGCGCGTATACTGCGGCGCGGTCGTCAAATCCGTAGCCGCAGAGCGCGCTGCGGTCCAGCCCGATATCGCGCGTCTTTCCCGCCGGTACTATTTCTATCTCCGCGCTGACGAAATCCTCCTCCGTGATGCCGTACTTATCGTTAAGGATATTCAAAATATGCGCCTTCACGGGATCCTTTGGCGCGCCCTCCGCCGCCGTCGAGCCGAGATATACATTCATGCGCTCGGGGTCGTATGCCTCTCCCATGGGCTTTTTAAGCTGCTCCTGCGAATAATGCAGCGAGAGGTCTGTGATGAACAGCGCCGCGTCGTCTGCACCGTCGCCCTCGGCGATATCCACTGTACTGCCGTCGCGCCTTATCACCGTGCCGTACATAGCCAGCGGCGTGCTGGTCCACTTGTCCAGCTTGGTCGCGCTGTATACGCAGGTCTTGAAGTAGGCAAAGCCATCCCGCTCATACATCGGCATTATCTTCAGATCCAGTCTGGTGCAGTCCGTATGAGAAACGATGATATTCGCACCCTCTGTCAGCGGTTTCATGCCGACGACTGCCAAATACAGCAGCTTTCCTTTGTCGATATAATACACCCTGTCGCCTTTTTTGAGGCTCTTGCATTTTTCTATGTCCTTAAAGCCTTCGCGCTTTGCGCGGCGAACAATCTCCCGCACTGCAAGACGCTCGGTTTTGGAAGCGTCATTGAATTTTTTAAAGTCCTCCGCCGTGTCAAATATCTGCTTTTTCTTGTCCTCGGACGCATTTTCCCACACGTTTTTACGGCTGTATTCCATCTCCATACCACACCTATCCTTTCATCGCCGCTTCTATTTCTTCTATAGTATTCGGTATATTTCTTGAAAGTATCTCTATGCCGGTTTCGGTAATCAGCACGTCATCCTCTATGCGTATGCCGATATTTTCATCCTTGATGTATATGCCCGGCTCGACGGCAAATATCATGCCCGGCATGAACTCGCCGGCGTATGAGCCGACGTCGTGCGTATCCAGCCCCACATAATGGTCGGCACGCCCGACGGTGGCGTAATTGTTGGCGGAATAGTTCCTGAGCTGCGAGGCGTCCGCGATATATCCCGCCCGTATCAGCTCCTCCGTCACATATTCCACCGCCCGCTTTCCGCTGGCGTTGATGTTTTTCCCGGGCCCCATCTCCGCCATTACCAGCTCCTGCGCTTTGAGGCAGACGTTATACCAGTACGCCTGCTTCTCGGTAAACCTTCCGTTCACGGGAAAGGTGCGGCTGATATCCGCCGAATAATGCTCGTAATCCGCGCCGAGGTCGATGAGCATGAGGTCGCCGTCCTTGAGCTCATCCCGATTCTGCGTGTAATGCAGGGCAAAGCTGTTCTTGCCGCCGGCGAATATGGGGTCAAAGCCGTGCTGCCGAGCGCCGCCCATTTTCATGGCATATTCAAACTCCGCCTGCATCTGATATTCATACTTACCCGGCGCGAGAGCGCGCAGCACCGCGTTTATTCCCTTGCCGGTAAGCTCCACCGCCTTTTTGACGCGCTCCACCTCCGACGGCGACTTTATCCGCCGCATATTGTGTATCGCCTCGGTCACGCTTTCCGCCTTCAGCGCAGGCCATGACTGCCGCAGCTCACGCAGCAGCGCAGTCTCCGGCGGTATCTCATTCGAGTGTATCGGTCCCTCACCGCAGAAGCAGACCGTTTCCAGCCCCGTGCGCTTCAGCCGATAAATGCCCTGCATGAGATTTTCGGCAAATTGCACGTTCTGTATGCCGGATATCTCCCGATAATATTCCTCAGTTTTCGTCTTGCCGAAAAGCAGCTCGTCCAGCGGCGAAAAGCGCGGCACAAACAGCATCTCCGAGACGGCGTCCTCCTCGCTTTTGTAGATAACAAGGATCACGCTGTGCTCCTCTATCCCGGTCAGATAATAAAAATCCCGGTCGGCATCGAAGGGATAGACAAGGTCTGCCGTGCGCTTCTTTTCCACGCCGGAAAACAGGATGAGCGCCGAGCTTTTTCCCAGCAGCTTCGCTGCCGCCTCGCGGCGCGATTTGAGTTCGCTATGCATATATATCCTCCTTATTTTTGATTTACTCCTAAAATGCAAATCCATCCTTCAGCGGGTCGTCCGGCTCCAGCACGACGGCGCCCCTGCCGGAAATATACGCCATCGCCGAGACGGTCGGCTGCACCGCAGCATGTCCGCCCACAGGCTGCGCATCCTCTATGCCGACGATGAACGGGATATCTGTTATTCCCCGGTTTATAAGCCTCATATCCGGCTCCAATATCCCCTTTGCCCTCAGTATCGCCGCCAGCGCCGAGCTGCCCGTACCGGTCGGCGAACGGTCGAACTGCCCCTCGCCGTATACCGTGAAGTTTTTATGCAGCACCTCTTTGCCGCGCACCTCCGGAGGCTGCGATATCATCAGGCAGATGCCGTTGTCCCGCGCATTCAGCCGCTCATCCAGCGGATGCGTCATATCCACCTGCGATATCACCGCCTCGGTCAGCACCATGCCGGCGGATATCATTTCCGGCACGGCGGCAGTATTTATATCCATGCCAAGCTCCTCGCCGCGCACAAATACCATGAACGCCGCGCCGTAGCCTATATCCATATGCACCGTACCGAACCGCTTCGTCCGCACGGGCGCATCCAGCGCATAGGCAAAGGAGGGCGCGTTGCGAAAGCTTATATCTTCAGCCTTGCCGTCCCTCACATGCACCGTCGCCCGCACCGTTGCCGAGGGCGCGTCTATCGTCACCGTGTTTTTTCCCTCGCGGCATTTTACCAAGCCCAGATGCTCCGCCGCACGGGCAAGCGCGATTGTACCGTGTCCGCACATTGTACTCATTCCGCCGCCGTGCATGAACAGCACGCCGAAGTCGCTGCCTGCCTCGACCGGCGGAGTCAGCAGCGCGCCGTACATATCCGCATGTCCGCGCGGCTCGAGCAGCAGCAGTCTTCTCAGTCCGTCCAGCTCACGCATGGCATATTCCCGCTTTTCCATCATGGTTTTCCCCGGAATATCTTCAAAAATCTTTGTTGCGACCCTGAGCGGCTCACCTGCTACATGCAAATCGAGATATTCTATCTCACGGCTCAATTCCATGCAAACACCCTCCGTTAAAGCTCCGCCCGCCGTCCGATGCCAAGCTCCAGCGCCTTTTTGTAGAAAAATCACGCCGTGAATATATCCATCAGCGCCATGCCGACGGTGTTGAACAACGCCGTCGCGCACGGCTGCTGCGCGGAGCCTCCCTCCAGCAGCTCGTGTATAAGATGGATATCGTCCTTGTGCAAAAGCCCGCGCTCCAGCGGCGTGATGATGTCTCCGCTCTCCTCACAGGCGTGCATGAGATCTACGTACACCCTGTCCGCCAGCGAAAACAGTCCGGTCGGCAGCTCGTGCATATACGGCTTGTACGAGCCGACAGCTATATAGCACTTTCCCTTCAGCAGCTCCGCGTCGTCCGGCAGCACCGGCTCATTGGAAAAGGTCGTGGTTACTACGATATCGCTGCATCGCAGCAGCTCCTCCGCCGAGGCGCATTTCACGCATTCCGTCCCCGCCGGCAAAAGCTTTGTCAGCTCTGACTCCACGAGCGACAGATCCTTGTATTTATCGTACAGTGCTACTCTTTTGATGCCGCGCACCGCACATATACAGACCGCCTGATGCATGCCCTGCACTCCGCAGCCGACGATACCCACGCACTCTGCCCCGACAGGCGCCAGCCGACTTGCGCCAAAAGCGCCAACGGCGGCGGTGCGCCACGCTGTGACGCTCTTGCCGTCCATCACGGCAAGCTGCTCTCCCGTGTCCTTATCGTTAAGTATCACCATGCCGTCTATGCTCGGCAGCCCTCGCTGCCGGTTCTCCGGTATGAGTGTGAGTATCTTGGTGCCGAAAAACTCCTCGGTAAAGCACGGCATGTAAAGCAGCGTCCTGCCATCTTTTTCCACGCCGTACCTCTCCGGCATGGTAAAGCTGCCGCGTTTGAATATCCTGAACGCTGCCTCCGCCATATTTACCATTTTTTTGGGGTCAACCATGCCCTCTATTGTCTTCCCGTCGAGAACAAGCATCTTTTCCACCTCCGATTTTTACTAAATTATATAATATCAAAATTATGTTTGTCAATATTCACATATATAAATTTGACTATTTGTTTATTGCGATTTTATGAAATTATTGACCTTTATGCAAAAATATTGTATATTTAATATGAGGTGATGAACTTGTCAAAAATGATAGGTCAAAAGGTAAAGGCTATACGCCAGCAAAAGGGGCTCACTCTGAAGGAGCTGGGCGACCGCACCGGGCTTTCCACCGGATTTTTGTCCCAGTTTGAGCGCGGCATAAGCACGATCGCCGTGGATTCTCTGCTGGACATCGCCGCTGCCATGGACTGCGACATATATGAGATACTGGAGAACGTCGCGCCCTCTCTCCCCGAGGACAAGCTGATACTTCGCAGCTATCAGCGCAGGAACACGCAGCTTTCCGATGAGCATCAGATACATACAGACCTTTCCGCCTTTCCCGCGGACAAACAGATGATGTTCCGTCAGATTACGCTGCCTCCCTATCCGGAGACTGCCGCTCCCGCATCATACAAGCATCAGGGCGAGGAGTTCATTTATGTTTTGGAGGGTATACTCACGCTTTTTATCAACCAAAAGCATTTTGAGCTTTATCCGGGAGATACCGCGCATTTTTCCTCCGAGGCGACTCATATCTGGACTAATCGCACCACGAAAAACGTAACCTTTCTCATTGCCAATTATCCCAATCCCTTTGCGGAAAAATAAGCTTGAGGAGGAGCGTATATGATACTGTATTTTTCCGCCACCGGCAACAGCAAATACGTTGCGGAAAGGCTTGCCGCAGAGCTTGCGGACGAGGCGACGGATATTTTTACGCTTATACGAAACGAAGATTTTTCCGAGCTGAATTCCGAGCGCCCGTGGGTCGTCGCTGCGCCCACCTACGCCTGGCAGCTCCCACGCATCGTGCGCGACTGGCTGCGGCGTGCAAAGCTTACCGGCAGCAAGCAGTTTTACTTTACACTCACTTGCGGCAACAGCATTGGCAGTGCCGGCAGACATGCAAAGCGGCTGTGCGAGGAGATGGGCATGCAGTATATGGGCTGTGCGCAGATAATCATGCCCGAAAACTACGTTGCCATGTTCCCCGTACCGGAGGAAGCCGAGGCGCGGCGCATCGTGGCAAAAGCGGAGCCGGACATTCTTTCGCTGGCGGAGCGGATAAGGCGCGAAGAGCCGAAACCGGGTCACTGCGGCGCTCTCGGCGGAGTGCTGTACTCCGCCGTCAATCGCTTTTTCTTTCACTTTTTTGTAAAGGACAGGAAATTTACGGTATCCGCCGCCTGCTTCTCCTGCGGAAAATGCGCGGACGTCTGCCCGCTGAAAAACATAGAAATGAAAAGCGGCAGACCCGTATGGAACGGCAATTGCACGCACTGCATGGCGTGCATCTGCGGCTGTCCCGCCGCGGCGATAGAATACGGACGCGCCTCCGTCGGCAAGCCGCGCTACCGCTGCCCCGCGGTAAAATAACAAAAATATACACCTGCATAAAAGCTGAGCAGACAATTCTGCTCAGCTTTTGCCTTCCTGTCACGGAATACGATTATCGCGCTCAAAGGTAAAATCAATTTTCACCACAGGTCGCAGCTTTTTGAAAATGTATTATTCACATCTTGCCGCCGACGGCTGTCGGCACGGCGTCCTTTTCTATCGGGCAGGTATAGCCCTCCTCCGTCGCCTTGGCGTGTTCCGCCTTGGCGGCTTTGATTATCTCCGGATTTTCATACAGGTCTATCGCTGCCGCGGCAAGCACCTTGCCTGCCAGCAATATTCCCTTGTGCGCGATGCTCGTCTTGCCTATGGCGACGTTCTGCCAGGAATGCCCGGGCGTGCCGGATGCAAAGACCACGGTGCCGAGCTGCGCCGTCGGCGTCTGCCAGCTCACGTCGCCCACGTCGGTGGAGCCCATGCCCTGCTTTTCCGAATACATATACGGTATGACAAAATCATTCAGGGATTTTGCGCCGTTATTGCTCTGCGCCTTTACATACTCCATTATTTCCGGCGTTTTTTCCTCGGCGTGTCCGGGCAGATGATGTGTCTCATAGGTAGTCTTCAGCTTGTCGGCAAAGGCTTTTTCCTCGGCGGTATATACCGGCAGCTCCGCCTGCTCCAGATTTTTCTGCAGCAGCTCCTCCAGCGTCTTGTTGGGGACGGTATTTGCCGTACCGTCTATAAAGCGCCGCGTTATCTGTGTGTCCGTCATCAGCGCCGCGCCCTTGGAGATATTATCCACCCTCTGCAGCAGCGCCAGCGCCTCCTTGACCTTCTTTGAACGCACCATGTAAAGCACTTGAGCCGTCGGCTGCACCACATTGGGCGAATTGCCGCCCGCATCGGTTATGGCGTAATGCACACGCGCGGAGTCCGGCATATGCTCACGCAAAAACTGCACGCCGATATTCATCAGCTCTACCGCGTCCAGCGCAGAGCGCCCGTGCTCCGGGCTGCCCGCCGCATGAGAGGCGACGCCGGTGAACTTATACTCCACCTGTATGCTCGAATTGCAGGTGCCGCTGCTGACGATATTAGCGTCGCCGGGGTGCCACGTCAGCGCGGCGTCCAGCGCGTAAAACACGCCCTCGCGCGCCATGAACGCCTTGCCCGCGCCGCCCTCTTCGCCAGGGCAGCCGTAAAATATCACCGTGCCGCTGCCCTCTCCCCTTGCCTCCAGATAAGCCTTTATGCCTATCGCGGCGGCGAGCGAGCCTGCGCCGAGCGCATTATGACCGCAGCCGTGCCCGCTGCCTCCGGGTACAAGCTCCTTTCTCTCGGCGACTCCCGCCTCCTGCGAAAGCCCGCTCAGCGCGTCATATTCCGCCAGTATGCCTATCACCGGCTTGCCGCTGCCGTAAGTGCCGGTGAAAGCCGTCGGCACGCCGGCGATATTCGTTTCCACCGCAAAGCCCTGCTCCTTCAGCACCTTGACGTAAAGCTCCATGGACTTGTATTCCATCAAAGACAGCTCTGCAAACTCCCATATCTTGTCGTTCACGTCGTTGAAAACGTCCTGCTTTGCCTCTATTATCTCAAAAACCTTGCTCTTTTCCATCTTTTTCACCTCAATGCTGAAGAACGCGCCGGAGGAAGTCCTGCGTCCTCTGATTTTTCGGATAATTGAATATCTCATCCGGGCTTCCCTGCTCCATTATCACGCCCTCGTCCATGAACAGCACTCTGTTCGACACCTCACGGGCAAACGCCATCTCATGGGTGACGATGATGCTGGTCATGCCGCTCTCTACAAAGTCCTTTATGACGTTCAGCACCTCGCCGACCATCTCCGGGTCAAGCGCGGACGTCGGCTCGTCAAACAGCATCACGTCCGGCTCCATCGCCAGCGCCCGCACGATGGCGAGCCGCTGCTTTTGCCCGCCGGAAAGGCGGCGCGGATACTCGTTCAGCTTGTCGAGCAGCCCCACGCGCTCCAGCAGCTCCCTTGCCTTGCTTTGGGCGTCCGCCTTGCTCATCTTTTTCAGCATGACCGGCGCCAGCGTGATATTTTCCTCCACGGTCATGTGGGGAAAAACGTTGAACTGCTGGAACACCATGCCCATCTTCTGGCGATAGCGGTCGATTTTCGCACCCTTTGCCGTGATATCGCTGCCCTCGAATATCACCTGTCCCTGCTCCGGCGTTTCAAGCAGATTGATACAGCGCAGAAAGGTGCTTTTGCCGCTGCCGGAGGGACCGATGATGGATACCGCCTCGCCCTTGTATATATGCTCGTCTATGCCCTTCAGCACATGGAGCGCGCCGAAGCTCTTATGCAGTCCGCGTACCTCAATCACTTGCCTGCATCCTCCTTTCAAACACGCCGACGACCTTGCTCAAAAGGAACGTCAGGACAAAGTATATTATGCCGGTGAATATCAGCGGCTCGATGACCAGATATGTGGCGCCCTGCACCGTGCGATACGCCGTCATTATGTCGCCGATGAAAAACGTGGACGCCAGCGAGGTCTCCTTTACCATCATGATGAACTCGTTGCCCATGGCGGGAAGTATGTTCTTTATCGCCTGCGGGATTATTATCCTTACCATCGCCTGCGTCTTGCTGAGTCCGAGGCTGCGGGCGGCCTCCATCTGTCCGGGATCCACCGCCTGTATGCCGGAGCGTATTATCTCCGAAACATATGCCGCGCTGTTCACGATAAGCGCGACTGACACGCATGTGAACTTTGACAGCTCCAGCATCGGCAGCCACTGCGGCAGCATGAAATAGAACAGGTAGAGCTGCAGCAGTATCGGCGTGCCGCGTATCACCTCGATATACACCGCCGCTATCCAGCGCAGCGGCGCCAGCTTTGACATCTTCATCAGCGCCAGCAGCGATCCGAAGATAAAGCCGCCGCACACCGCTATCGCTGAGAGCGCAAGAGTATATTTCAGCCCTTCCAGCAGAAAGACGTCCCAATAGCGCACTATGACCTTGTCTATCAGATTTTCAAACAAAGGTATCTCCCCATTTCCTTTTTATCCTGCGGGTTTTTCGGCTCTTATTCCGCGCTGCCCTCCTCCGGGATGCTCAGCTCCTGCGCTGTCGCGGAGCCGGACAGTTCCTTCGCCTCGTCGTACCACGGTCCGTAATAGCCCGCGTCATACGCCTTCTGAAGTATCTCGTTCACCTTTTCCAGCAGCGCAGTCTCGCCCTTGGGGATAAGAATGACATTGCCCTCGTCCTCGACGGTGAACTCCCAGTCGCTGAGCGCCAGCTCCGGATAATTGGCAATAAAAGCCTCGCCGTTGCCCTTTGCCACGCACAGCGCGTCCACCTTGCCGCTTATCAGCTCCAGCACTGCCGTGCCGAGGTCGACTATCGCCACCGGATTTGCATCGGGAAGCTGCGAGGTGAGCAAATTCATTTGCAGCGATGCGTTCTGCGCCGCTACATTCTTGCCGGCAAACGCCTCCGCCGTGCTCAACTCCGCCTGCCTGTCCTTCAGTACCATTATGCACTGGCGGGATTCGTTATCGCCTGCGTAGTAATAATCGGATATGGCAAAGTTTTCCTTACGCTCGTCTGTTGCGGAATAACCGGAGATAGACATATTTACGCTGCCGAGCTGCACCGCCGCCTGACAGGATGTGAAGTCCATCGCCTCTATCACCAGCTCCACGCCCAGCTCCTGAGCTATGTACTTGGCAAGACTCACGTCAAAGCCCACGTACTGCTCCTGTCCCGTCTTGCTGGTGTCCACAAACTCCATCGGAGCGAAGTCGGGGCTAAGCGCCACCACCAGCTTCTTCTCTTTCATGATCTGGCTGAGCATCTTGTTGCCATCTCCGCCGCCGCAGCCCGCAAATATCGCGGCACAGATAACGGCAATCAGCGTCAAAGCAATAATTTTTTTCATTTTTTTCTTCCTCCCGTAAAGTTGTTGTTTGTTTTGTATGAATATCATTATATCAGAATAATTATAAATTGCAATAAATAATTATGCAGAACTTTAGATAAAAAACAGCCTTTCAAACTGGTGAATATGCATAAAAACGCGCACAAATTAGGTTCATCTTCTTTTTTGCCGCTGCAAAGTCATCAATATTTATTCATCATCTTTAGCGTTTCTGCTTGTTATAAAAAACTCCCGCAGCTTATGCCGCGGGAGTCGAAGCTTTATAAAAGCAGCCATCGTATTATCAGCAAAAGCACCAGACCGGCGGGACCGAATATCCCCACGGCAAGCGCGTTTACAAGATTAAGTCCGAGAGTCACGCCTATGTACGAGCCGAAGAAATTGAACA
The DNA here is from genome assembly GCA_017453985.1 of Clostridia bacterium. Classification (GTDB taxonomy): domain Bacteria; phylum Bacillota; class Clostridia; order Oscillospirales; family Butyricicoccaceae; genus RGIG3726. The sequence goes on along the minus strand of JAFTDT010000097.1, from coordinate 35,306 downwards.
GCACCAGCAGCGCCAGCCCCAAAAGCGTGTTCAGCAGCAGCTTTATCCCCCATCTGATGGGGGCGGAGAACAGCTTGAGCGTGACAAATATGACCGCTGCCGCCGCCCCGTACAGGATATATTTTTCCACCTGTCCACCTCATCTCAGTATTTTAAGAGCGGTTATTTTTTCTTCCTTTATCCGCGCCAAAAGATACGAATACCTTTTCTGCGCCGCGTTTATCTCATATACGCACGCGCTTATCACATCGGGATCGACGGCGTTTTCAAACGCTGCTCGGGCATATCTGAGATCTGCGAGCGTATTATAATACTCGTCAAGGAGACGCTTCTGCTCCTCCGTATGCATAATCTTTCTCCTCCTGTCCGTCTTGTCCTTTTCGGCAAGAGTCATAAACCGCCACCTCCATTATTATTTATAGTACAATTTTTACCTTATATGCCAAAACATATACGCCTTTCGTTTGACATAATGAGCAAAATTTATTAAAATGAAATGTATGAGTTTTCTTGCGGAGGGGCATATGAGTACGAAACAAAAACAAGATTACGGCAATGAAAGCATATCCGCCCTCAAGGGCGCAGACCGTGTGCGCAAGCGTCCGGGCGTCATCTTCGGTTCCGATGGGATCGAGGGCTGCGAGCATGCTTTTTTTGAGATACTTTCCAATTCCATAGACGAGGCGCGCGAGGGGCACGGCACTGTCATCAATGTGACCCGCTTTGCCGACGACTCCATCGAGGTGGAGGATTTCGGCAGAGGCGTACCGCTGGACTACAATGAAAAGGAAAAACGCTATAACTGGGAGCTTATCTATTGCGAGCTGTATGCCGGCGGCAAGTACAAGAACACCGACGGCGAAAACTATGAGTTTTCCCTCGGGCTGAACGGACTCGGCGCCTGCGCGACCCAGTACGCCTCGGAATATATGGACGTGGTATCCTACCGCGACGGGTATAAATACGGACTGCACTTTGAGCACGGCGAAAATCGCACCGACGCCCCCAGCGGCATGCAGAAGGAGCCTTACGGCGGCAAGCGCCGCGGCACGGTGCATCGCTTCAAGCCCGATATCGCCGTCTTTACCGATATCAATATACCGCTGCAGTTTTTTCTTGATACGCTGAAAAAGCAGGCAGTCGTCAATTCTGGGCTGAAATTCGTGTTCAAATACGAAATCGAACCGGGCAAGTTTGACACTTACGAGTTCATCTATCCCAACGGCATACTGGACTACGCCAAGGAGCTTGCCGGAGATACTGCCATCACCGAACCGTATCTCATCCAGACCGAAAAAACGGGACGCGACCGTGAGGACAAGCCCTCTTACAAAGTGAAGGTCGAGGCTGTGTTCTGCTTCTCGGCGGTAAACCCCTTTATCGAGTATTATCATAATTCCTCCTGGCTTGAGCACGGCGGCGCGCCGGACAAGGCGGCAAAGAGCGCCTTTGTCTCCGCGCTGGACGCCTATCTCAAGCAAAACGGTAAATATCAGAAAAACGAGAGCAAGATAACCTTCGGTGATATCTCCGACAGCCTCATTCTGATAACCAACGGCTTTTCCACCTACACCTCTTACGAAAACCAAACCAAGAAGGCGATAAACAACCGCTTTATTCAGGAGATGATGACGGAGTTCCTCCGCTCCAATCTTGAGGTCTATTTCATCGAAAACCGACAGGAGGCGGAGCGCATCGCCGAACAGGTGCTCGTCAACAAACGCTCGCGCGAGCAGGCGGAAAAGACCCGCATAAATCTGAAAAAGAAGCTCGCCGGCTCTGTAGATATCGCCAACCGCGTGCAGAAATTCGTGGACTGCCGCACAAAGGATATCGACCGGCGCGAGCTGTATATCGTGGAAGGCGACTCGGCACTCGGCTCCTGCAAGCAGGGGCGCGACCCGGACTTTCAGGCGATAATGCCCGTGCGCGGCAAGATCCTCAACTGCCTCAAGGCTGAATACGACAAGATTTTTAAGTCCGAGATAATCACCGATTTGGTAAAGGTGCTGGGCTGCGGCGTGGACGTCAAAACGAAAAGCCGCGACGTCACGGCGTTTGACCTCTCGGCGCTGCGCTGGAATAAGGTAATAATCTGCACCGACGCCGACTTCGACGGCTTTCAGATACGCACGCTGATTTTGACGATGATATACCGCCTCATGCCCAAACTTATAACCGAAGGCTATGTGTATATCGCAGAAAGCCCGCTGTATGAGATAACGGTGAAAAACGACTCCTATTTTGCCTTTTCCGAAAAAGAAAAGGATGAGATACTGAAGAAGCTGGATGGCAAGAAATACACCATCATGCGCTCCAAGGGACTGGGCGAAAACGAGCCGGAGATGATGTGGGAGACCACGATGAATCCGGATACCCGCCGGCTGATAAAGGTCATGCCGGAGGACGAGACGGCAACGCAGATAATGTTTGACCTGCTGCTGGGAGACAACCTGAGCGGCAGAAAGGATTTCATCGCCGAAAGCGGCAGCCGCTATCTCGAGCTTGCCGACATCAGCTAAGGGGGCGTCACGATGAAGAAATACACGGAAGTGCCTATCACCGAGGCGCTGGAAAAGAATTATATGCCCTACGCGATGAGCGTCATAGTCTCCCGCGCGCTGCCGGAGATAGACGGCTTTAAGCCCGCTCACCGCAAGCTGCTGTATACCATGTACAAGATGGGGCTGCTCAACGGCGCGCGCACCAAGTCCGCCAACATCGTCGGTCAGACGATGAAGCTCAATCCGCACGGCGACGCCGCCATCTATGAGACCATGGTGCGTCTTGCCCGCGGCAACGAATCCCTGCTGGTACCCTTTGTGGACTCCAAGGGCAACTTCGGCAAGGTGTATTCACGCGATATGGCGTATGCCGCCGCCCGTTACACGGAGGCAAAGCTGAGCGAGATATGCAGCGAGGTATTCGGTGATATCGACTGCGACGCGGTGGATTTTGTGGACAATTACGACGGCACCATGAAGGAGCCGGTGCTGCTGCCGACCACCTTCCCCAATATATTGGTCAGCTCCAACCTCGGCATAGCCGTCGGCATGGCATGCTCCATCTGCGGCTTTGACCTGGGCGAGGTCTGCCGCACCGCGATAGAGCTGATACGCGACCCGGAGCACGACATCATGTCCACGCTCATCGCGCCGGACTTTCCCACCGGCGGCGAGCTGATATATGACAAAGAGCAGCTTCGCGCCATATACGAGAGCGGCAGAGGCTCCTTCCAGGTGCGTGCCAAGTGGGAATATGTCAAAAAGGATAATCTTATCGAGATAACCGAGATACCGTATACCACCACTATCGAAGCGATCATCGGTAAAGTCACAGAGCTTGTCAAGGCTGGAAAAGTCAGGGAAATTTCCGACATGCGCGACGAAAGCGGTCTTTCCGGACTGAAGCTGACCATCGACCTCAAGCGCGGCGCCGACCCGGAAAAACTGATGCAGAAGCTGATGCGTCTCACCCCCCTCACAGACAGCTTTTCCTGCAACTTCAACATCCTCATCGGCGGCACGCCCAATGTGCTGGGCGTGCGGGCAATATTCGACGAGTGGACTGCCTGGCGAACCGAATGCGTGCGCCGCCGCATACATTTCGATTTGCAGAAGAAAAAGGCTCGGCTGCATCTGCTGCGCGGACTGAAAAAGATACTGCTCGATATCGACAAGGCGATCGCCATCATCCGCAGCACGGAGGAAGACAGCGAGGTAATCCCCAATCTGATGATAAACTTCGGCATCGACAAGACGCAGGCGGAGTTCATCGCGGAAATCAAGCTCCGCAACATCAACAAGGAGCATATCATGAAGCGCCTTGCCGAAACGCAGGAGCTGGAGGAGGAAATAGGCAGGCTGGAGGACACGCTCGCCGACCGGCGCAAGGTGCAAAGTATCATCATCTCTGAGCTTGAGAGCGTGATAAGCCGCTTCCCCACTACGAGGCATACGGAGATAGTCTACAAGACGGAAATAGATGACTATCAGCCGGAGGAGCATGTCGAGGACTATGCCGTGAACATCTTCCTCACCAGAGATGGATATTTCAAGAAGATAACTCCCCTCTCGCTGCGCATGGGCGGCGAGCACAAGCTCAAGGACGGCGACGCCATGCGCGTCGCTCTCGATGCGTCGAACAAGGACGAGATAATCTTCATCACCAATATGCATCAGGCTTACAAATGCCGTCTGCACGAGTTTGAGGACGGCAAGGCGAGCGTACTGGGCGACTATCTGCCGCAGAAGCTGGGCATGGATGAGGGCGAGGCTCCGATATACATGCTGCTGCCCGGAGACTACAGCGGCAATCTGATATTTATTTTTGAAAACGGAAAGACGGCGAAGGTGGCGCTCTCCGCCTATGAGACCAAGTCCAACCGCAAAAAGCTCACCGGCGCTTACTGCGATAAGTATAAGCTCGTCGCCGTATTCCATACCACGCCGGATGCCGAGCTGGCGCTGTATTCCGGCAACCGTCTGCTTATTTTCAACACCGCGCTGCTCACTCCCAAGACGACACGCGGCACGCAGGGCGTAAACACGATGAATGTGAAGAAAAACCATACCGTTTCCTCCGCCTGTCTGCTTGCTCTGGCTGAGGTCGCAGACCCGGCGCGTTACCGCGCCAGACAACTCCCCTCATCCGGCGCGGTGCTGCGCGACGAGGACCTGCCGGAAAAGCAAATTTCTCTTGATTAAATTAAATTGAAGGTGATACATTGGCGAGAAAGATAGAAAAAGACCTCTCAAAAGGTCATGTCGGCAAGCAGCTTTTGCTGTTTGCCATACCGTTTATAATCTCCAATCTCGTGCAGGCGCTGTACAGCGTCGCAGACATGATAATCGTCGGGCAGTTTGCCGGCACAGTCAGTATGTCCGGTGTGAACATCGGCGGACAGGTCACGATGCTGATAACCAACATCGTCTTCGGCATAACCTCCGGCGCGACCATCATGATCGGGCAATATATGGGCGCGGGCAACCGCAAGGCGCTGAAGGACTGCACCGGCACCCTCTTTTCCGTGCTGCTCATCGCGGCGGCAATACTTACCGGACTTATGCTGGCACTGCGCACACCGATACTCAACGCCATACAGACTCCCCCGCCCTCCTTCAATGACGCCAAGAGCTATCTGCTCGTGACCTCACTGGGGACGATATTCATTTTCGGCTACAACGCGCTCAGCGCCGTCATGCGCGGCATGGGCGACAGCCGCAGCCCGCTGATATTCGTCACCATCGCCTGCCTCGTCAACGTAGCGCTGGATTTTCTGATGGTCGCGTATTTCCAGCTCGGCGCCTTCGGTGCAGGACTTGCCACCATCATTTCCCAGGCAATAAGCATGATACTGTGCATACTGTATCTGAAGAAGAACGATTTTGTTTTCGACTTCAACCGCAAATCCTTCGTCATACACAAGGAGCATCTGCGCTCCATTCTGCGGATAGGGCTGCCGATGTCCGTCCAGAACACCTGCACCAGTCTGTCCTTCCTCTTCCTCACCGCGATGGTGAACATACTCGACCCCACCGCCGTGGCGTCGGCGGCTGTCGGCGCCGTGGGCAAGTTCAACGCCTTCGGCGTGCTGCCAGCCTTTGCCATGAGCGCCGCGATATCCGCCATGAGCGCGCAGAACCTCGGCGCCGGTGAAGAAAAACGCGCCGTGCAGACCATGAAGCTCGGCACGCTTTTCGCACTCATCATGAGTTCAATAGTCTTTCTTATAACCGTGCTGTTCCCCGAACAGATAATGCTTGTTTTCGCGGACGACCCGGCGCTTGCCTCGGCGGGACGCGAATATCTCAGCAGCTTCCGCTACGATTATCTGTGCGTGGCGATATTCGCGGGCTTCAACGGACTGTTCATGGGCGCGGGGCACACCAATTTCACGCTTATCAATGGACTGATGTCCTCGCTGCTCGTCCGCATTCCTGCGTGCTATCTGTTCGGAATAGCTTTTAATATGGGACTGCGCGGCGTCGGACTCGGCGCGCCGATAGCCTCCGCCGCCTCCGCCCTGCTCTGCTTTGGATATTTCCTGTCCGGCAAGTGGAAGAAGAAAAGGATAAACACCTCACTCGGCAAGGCTCAGTAAAACGCAGCAAAACCTCCTCGGCGGCATATGATGACCGCGAGGAGGTTTTGCTTCTCAATCATCAGTGTACCGTGAAATGACAGTACACGTCTTTTTTTGCACCTTTTTTATCCGTCAATGTCACACTTATCCTATATTCGCCTTCAGAAAGGCCGTCGCAATATCTTGTCAAATCAAAGGTTATTTGTGTTCCGTGAACAGGGGAAAACCGCTCATCTGTAAAAAAAGCTCCTTTTGCATCTTTTAAAATCCTTATCCACTGTCCATTTTCAAGCTTTTCGAGAACATATTTGCTGCCGGCAAAATACTTTTCCGCCTGCCAGATGTTTTTAAAAGCTGCATCTACGGTTATTGTTCCAACGGGATATTCCCGCTGCATAGGCTTCAAATATATTTCAGCTTTAGCTAAGAACCACACGCTCAGAAAGATGCCCAACGCAGCAATTATTGCCAACGAAATAATTGCTTGTTTAATACTATATTTTCTCATTTAACTATTATTTTTTATTTTCCGCTTTCTACATATGTCTGTAGTTCTGCATCCAGCAGAACCTGCTCCGCGGCCACCTGCCCAACCAGATACATTTCCACGTCCACGCCAGCGGCCTCGGCGGCTCCGGCGAGCCAGACGACATTGGCCTCGTCCGGATAGGTACATTCCGTACAGCTTACGCCGTCCGCGTCAGCTTCATAGCTGTAAACCGGTGTCGGGGGATATTTGCCGGTAGTCATGCGAGTCAAACGGAGCACAGCGCCGTCGAAGTTCTCCAGTGTCGTCCGCTCCAAGGTGAAGCGAGTGGACAAGCGGTAGGGCAGAAGCTCCATTGCCTCACCCTCCGAAGTCAGAAGCAGCACCTTCCCATCGTAAGTCAGATATGCCACACCGTCTGGAGCAGCGCACAGCGGCATTCCCAGATCCGCGCAGCGCTCATGGGACAGCCAGACAATGCTCTCCCCGTCATCACGCCAAGCGCCCTCATCGCAAACACTGTAGGCGCCGCCGTCCGGAGCGTTCCAATGCTTCACATTATTAAACACATACTCACTGTCGCGTAACATGCCGTAAGAGATACTGTAGAGTGTGAATTCTGTTCCGCCTGTCATCCCAGTGGCGACCTCGATCATTGCCTCTTCCGAAATGACACCTCGGCGTAGCAGATTCTGTGCAAGGGTCTCGATGCGGTCGCTGAAACACCCCAGTCGAAGCGCCTGTACGCACAGTCGTGACGCCAGCCCGCGAGTGATGGGGGATTGCTTCTGCTCCTCCGTCTCGATGCCGTAGTTTTTCAACTCACGGCGTGGCTCGTCGTACAGACCTCCGCCCAAGGCGCGCGTCAGGAAAAAACAGAACTCCCGATGTGTCACCGGGCGGCTTGGCATGAAGACCGTGTCGCTGGTGCCATTGGTGGTCTCCCTCTCATAGAGCCAGCCCACATAAGGCTTAGCCCAGGAAGGCACATCTGCAAAAGGCGATGACCGCGGATTTTCCAAGGCGTCCGCCTCACCGCCAAGCAACCGTACGCAAAGGGTTACCGCCTGGGCGCGTGTCAGTACTTGATCTAACTCCAAGTCTCTTCCGGTGCCGCGCAAAATGCCAAGTGTCTGCAAAAATGCAGCATCCTGCACCTCCCACAGAGTCTCGTCCTCTGTCTCTGTAGCCATCACCGTTGATGCAAGCAGCAGCACTGCAGCCAACAGACAAATAACGCAGATCAAATACTTCTTTGCTTTCATCTATATGCCTCCAACTTTCATGATAGTTTTTTACTTATTCACCTCAGAATAATACCCCTCATACACGATGTATAAATTATTTGATGTTGCTCATAAGCGTACCTCTTTTACCTTTAAAGTAGCGCACATCCAACGGAGCTGAGATTACATCGCTTCAAACGGGCTATGCCCTTCCTAATCCCATTCATTCGTAAGAACCGCATCATTATGACCACCGTTTCTACCATAGCCTCTAAAGTGCCATTTTTACAGTTCACCCATCATTTATGATTATTTTATCATGCGCTTTTATTTCCAGTCAATACACACCACCATGAATTGTTATACAAAATCTTTGCGATGTTCTGCAATTACATCTCAGTGCAACAAAACCTCCTCGGCGGCATATGATGACCGCGAGGAGGTTTTGTTATATGCTTGAAATATATCCCTACGGGCGCAACGCCGCCGTAGCCTACGCGCACAGATGGGCATACCGCCGCAACCCCGCCTATTTCGATTTCAGCAAACTTGGCGGCGACTGCACCAATTTTGCCAGTCAATGCCTGTACGCCGGCTCCGGCGTGATGAACTTCACGCCCGTGTACGGCTGGTTTTACCGCGGCGCGAGTGACCGCACCGCGTCGTGGACCGGAGTGAAATATCTGTACAATTTTCTCGTATCCAACACGGGCGCCGGTCCCTTTGCCTCAGATACAACGATGGACATGATGGAGCCGGGCGACCTCGTGCAGCTCGCCTTCGTCGGCAAGGAAAGCTACCACCACACGCCCGTCATCGTGTCCATCGACGGCACGCCGACTCTCGACAGCATCTATATCGCCGCGCATTCCAACGACTCAGATTTGCGCCCGCTCTCCAGCTACAACCTCGCCAAAATACGCTTTTTACATATCGCGGGCGTGCGGTAGGAAACGCCGCCGCTCACCGAAGCGCTTTAAAGCAATACCGCCGGTACAGCCGGCGGTATTGTATGTATCATTCGTTATCCCGATATTTTGCCATCATGGTTTTGAAAAGCTCGCCGGTGCTCGGCGGCGTGTAGGTTATGGCGTTGGCTCCCGCTCTTATTGTCTCGCGGATATTCTCATTCGTATTGCCGCCGGATGCTATGATCGGCACCTCCGGCGGCAGCTTTTCCCTTATCATAGCAACGAGCCGCGGAGTGTCCGCCGCGGCAGCCACGTTCAGTATCGCCGCGCCGGAGCTAAGCCGCGCCCTGACGTCTGTCCTCGCGCTCGTGACGGTTATTACCACGGGAATGTCCACCGCCGCCGCAACCGCCTTCAGATTGAGATTTGTTATCGGCGCGTTTAAGATGACGCCCATGCCGCCCTGACTCTCAACATCCTTTGCCAACCCAATCGTGCGCACGCCTCTCGTCGTCCCGCCGCCGACGCCACAGAACACGGGAATATACGCCGCCTTGATTATCGCCTCGCTTATCGCCTGCTGCGGCGTGAAGGGATAGACCGCAAAAACCGCGTCGGCGTCGCAGTTGCGGATTATCGCAAGATCGGTGGTGAATACCAGTGATTTTATGCGTCTGCCGTTTATAACTATGCCGCTCGCCTCGTATATCGCCTCCGGCATCTTGAGTATGTTGTGCCTCAGCGAGCTTTCATAGCGGGGCAATGGCTGCTTTTTGCTTTTCGTCATTTTTACGCCTCCTTTTTCAGCAAAAATAAATATTCGTTCGTATACCTCTCCCTGCCGCCGAGATTTCTCGAGCCGCGAAAGGCGTTGTAGCGTATCTCTCTTACGGACAGGCTGCCGTATCTGCCGAGCATCTCCGTCATCTCGCCGTACCCGATAAAGCCCTCGTTATTGTAGGAAACCAGCAGATATTTTGCGTCCAGCGCCGATACCGCGTCCTCCAGCGCCGCCAGCGCCTCTTTCCTTTTGTTGTACGCCGAGCGGTTCCAGCCTCGCGGTATGCCGGACACCGCGCTTATCTCCTGCGGCAGCCGGTTTTCCAGTATCAGATTGAGCATGAAATAATTCGAGCCGTAGGGGTGCTGATCATACGGCGGGTCGATGTAACACAGGTCTATTCCCCGCATTTCCCTTGCCAGCTCGTTTGCGTCCTTTTGATATACCTCCGTTTCGCATTCAAAGCGGCTCAAAACCGGCTCGGTGAGCGTTATTCTGCCGCGTATGCGGCTGAGGGCATTTTCCCCAGAGCCGCCGTATTTTCCCACACCGGTGTTTTTGTCCTTGTAAAATCCCTTGAACACGCCCGCCGTATTCGTATGCACCGAAGCCTCCGTGACAAGCCTCGCCAGAAAGAATCGGCGCAGCCCCTCCGGCACCAACGCATCTATATTTGTCCGATAGGTGTCGATGATACGGGCGTTTTCCGTCGTGTAAAAAACTCTTTCTCCCTTTGTGATATTATTCTCGTCCTTCGGCGCATAGTTTTCCGTTATAACGCCTGATATTCGCTTTTCTTCATAAGCCTCGTTCAGCATGTGCAAATAATGTCTGAACGCCTCCGGATCGTATTCGCCGCGATTTGTCAAATGACAGGAATTGACAACGTAAGAATACCGCTCCAAATCGTTGGCGATCAGTCTGCCGCTGTGTCCCTTGAGCAGCCTTGCGACCGCTCCGCTGCCGGAAAACAGGTCGAGACAGCTGAGTCTGTCCCGCCCCAGCTCCTTCTTTACCTCCAGCACCCGTTCTTCTATATCTCCGAGCAGCGCCCTCTTGTTGCCGATGCAGGTGATAAGCTGCTCGGACAGATATCCTTCTTCTTCATGCCGCATCGTTTTACTCACCGCCCTCTGAACGCTGAGTAAATCATACCACATTTCACGCGCAATGGCAATTTTGTATTTATTCCTCCCGTATCGCCTCTATCGGCGTGAGCATGGCGGCGCGGCAGGCAGGAAGTATCCCGAACAGCAGCCCGCATATTACCGGAACGCCGAGTCCGTAGAGGAGCATCGACGAGCTCAAAGCGATATGCAGCGAAAACACGCGGCTTGCCGCGGCAAATATCAGCATGCTCAGCGCAGCGCCGCAGGCTCCGCCGATCAGGCAGAGCATGCACGCTTCTGACAGAAACAAGCCTACTATGTCCCTGCGTCGGGCACCCACCGCCAGATATATGCCGATCTCCCGTGTGCGCGCCTCCACCGCCGACACCATTGAGTTCATCACGCCGATGCCCCCGACGACGACCGCTATCGAAGCTACGGCGCTTATCAGCAGCGAAACAGTATCCGTGATATTCACAAGCTTGTCCGCGTAACCGTCCAGATTCTCATAGGAAAACCCTGCTCCGGTGAGGTTTTCCAGCGTCCGCACCGCCTTTTCCGCCGCAGTCTCGGCAGAGTCGTTCCGCTCTAAGCTCACGGCTATTTTGTCCGAAGTCCTCGCCGTGCTTATGCCGTCCACCGTGCTGTAAGGAAGGTATATCATATGCGGTATCCCGCCTCCGGCGATCATATCCAGCCCGCTTTTCTGCGAGCTTATCACCCCTTTTATCACAAAGCTTTCCGTAATGCCTCCGAAGCTGATGCTCAGGCTTTTTCCCGTCACGTTCGCTCTGCTGTATGCCAGCATCGCCATTTCGTCGTCTATCAGCGCCACCCTCGCGCGCGTGCGTATATCCTCCCCGCTTATGTGCTCCCCATGCAGCAGCTCAATATTAAATATATCCGGCAGCTCCTGACCGCAGCCGATGGCCAGCGCAGAAAACTGCATGCTGCGCAGTCTTGCCGAGGCATAGTTCAGCGAAAGCGGCATCGCGGCCTTCACGCCGCCGATATTCTTTACCGCCGCCATGCACTCCATATCCACGGTATACGCATCGCTTTCGCTGTAAAAGGCGAGCCCTTTTATCCCTATCCTGTCTATCTCTGCGCTCACAGTCTCCGCTGCCGCCGTGCCTGCCGCCGATATCGTGCAGACAGAGGTCATTCCCACGCAGATCGCCAATATGCAGAGCGCGGCTTTCACGCCGCCCTTCCTCACGTTCCTTGCCGACATCAGGAACACATCTCCAAGCTTCATTTTATCAATATCATCTGCCCTTCCTCTATGTCTTCCACACTTGCCGCCAGCAGGTCGCGCTCGGATATGCCGGAGCATATCTGCACCTGCTCGTCAAGCTCCGCGCCTGTTTCGACATATGTCTTCTGCACTCTGCCGCCGCTTATCTTCATCACATACTCTCCGCGCCCGTCCTGTCCCAGCGCCTCGTAGGGCAGCAAAAGACATGCCGGACGGTAGTTGGCTGTCAGCCGCGCCTGCGCGCTGTACCCCGGTCTTATGCCGGCGCTTTCCGCGCCGATCAGATCTATCACTACGCGGGTCTTGACCTCCTGCGCGGCAGTGAAAAGCCCGCTCTGTCTTGCGTATGGCATGACGGTTTTCACTTCTCCGCCAAGGCTGGCGTCAAAAGCCTTTACGCTGACCGTACACCGCATACCCTCGCATATGCTTGCGGCATCCTCTTCACTGACGTCCGCCCGCAGCGCCAGCTTGGACATATCCGAAATCGCGGCGCACGGAATGAACGAAAGCACCCTGCTCCCCGCTTCCGCAAGGCTCATCACTATGCCATCCGCAGGACTGTGCAGCGTATACGGCTCCGCGCTCTTTCCGACTGTATTTTCCTGCATATCTACTACCTCCGCCATCACGCTCAGCAGCTCATCTCGCAGGCTCTCCGCCTCCTCCGCGTCGGCGGAGTTCTCCATCAGTTCGTCTATACGTCGTTCCATCTCCGAAAACGCCGCACGGCTCGCCTCATTGCGATCATCTGCCGGTCGCATACGCATGATCGGCTGTCCCTCGCGCACATATTCTCCAAGGCTGACATATATCTCCTCTACCAGTGCCGCCGAGTCTGCATACAGATTTTGCCTGCCCTGCTCCACGATCGTTCCCCTCACGGTGCAGACATCGTAAATATCGCTTACCTCAGGACGTATGCATTTTATCTGCACCGCCTCTGTCCGCTCTTTGTAAGGGCTGTTCATGTACATGGCAAATATTACCGCCGCGCTGAGCAGCACCGTCATGATTTTCTTGATAATATCGCCTCCCCTCTCATGATATTTTGAGGACTTTTGTTTAAAATATTAGCATCAAAAAATAAAATCACGGAGGCGTTTTTCTTGAAAATAATCTGCGGACAAAAAAGCTGTGTATACCATGAGCTCGGTGAATGCAGGCTGGACCATGCCGCGCCATCCGGCGGCGGAGGATATCCGGAATGCGTTTATTACACAAAAAAGCAGCGGTGAAGCTATTATCACCGCTGCTTTTGCAATTATATCCTTATTCCAGTGCCAGACGTATCGCCTCGGTTATATTGCTTGCCGGGAGCAGCTCGATATCCCCGACGCCCTTGAGGCTTCCCATGCATGCCTGCGGAAAAACGCATTTTTTAAAGCCCAGCCGCTGTACCTCAGCGATCCGCTGCCTTGCGCCGGACACCGCCCGCAGCTCTCCGGACAGTCCAACCTCACCGAAAAGCGCCAAATCGCGCCGCACCGGTCTGTCCAGATAGCTTGACGCCACGGCGACGATCACCCCGAGGTCTATTGCCGGTTCGTCAAAGTTCATGCCGCCGACCACGTTTATATAAGCGTCAAAGGCGCCGAGCATTATCCCTCCGCGCTTTTCCAGTATCGCCAGCAGCAGCACCGCGCGGTTGTAATCTACCCCCGCCGAGGTCCTGCGCGCCGATCCGTAAGCTGACTTTGCCACCAAGCCCTGTATTTCCGCAAGGATCGGCCGCGTGCCCTCCAGCGCCGCCGCCACACAGCTCCCGCTGCTGTTCTCCGGTCTGCCGGCAAGCAGCACCGCAGAGGGATTGGGCACCTCCGAAAGTCCGCTGTCCGTCATCTCGAACATGCCGATCTCGTTCGTGGAGCCGAAGCGGTTCTTCACCGCCCGCAGCATACGGTAGGATGCGTGCCTGTCGCCCTCGAAGTTCAGCACTGTATCCACCATGTGCTCCAATATTTTCGGTCCGGCGATCGCGCCGTCCTTGTTGATATGTCCCACCAGCATGATGCTGATATTCCTGCTCTTTGCGTATTGCATAAACGCCATGGTGCAGTCGCGCACCTGCGCCACGCTGCCCGGCACTGACGTCAGCTCCGGATCGTATACCGTTTGTATGGAATCTATTATCACCAGCGCCGGCTCCTGCCTTGTTATCGCGTCAAGTATGCTGCCCAGCTCGGTCTCCGCCATGATGAACAGCTTGTCCGTCTGTGCCGCCAGCCTTTCGCCGCGCATGCTTATCTGCGCCAGCGACTCCTCGCCCGTTACATACAGCACCGGCGCCTTCCTTGCTATCAATGCGCACGCTTGAAGCAAAAGCGTGGATTTTCCTATGCCCGGCTCGCCGGAAATAAGCGCCAGCGAGCCTTTTACCATGCCGCCTCCAAGCACCCGGTCAAGCTCTGATATGCCTGTCATGAGCCGCGGTTCTTCCTCGCGTGATATCTCGGTTATCGGCGTCGGAGCGGCTTTCGCGGCGGAAGGCTGTGCCTTCTTCGCGCCGCCGCCTTCGTATACCGTTTCCTCCGCCATGGTGTTCCACTGCCCGCAGACAGGACACTTGCCCGCCCATTTGGGCGAGTCATAGCCGCATTCAGTACAGACATATACCGTTTTCTTCTTATTTGCCATATTTTTACTGTCCTTTTAAATAATTTATATATCCCTGCATCACGGACATCGCTATGCGCTTCTGATACGCATCATTTTGCAAAAGCTCCGCCTCGCGCACATTTGACAAAAAACCGCACTCCACCGTGACCGCCGGTGAAGTTATCTTCTTCATCAGAAACACCGTATCCGGCGCCATCTTGGCGCGGCGCGTGTTTTGCGGGTCGAGCAGCGCGATCATGCTGTCCTGCAGCGCCAGCGCCAAGATGCGCGACTCCTCCCTGTTTGGCGAATAAAATACCTGCGCCCCATAATATTTTTCCTGCTCGAACTTATTGAGATGTATGCTGAGAAAATCGCACTCCGGATTTTCCTGCGCCAGCCTGAGCCGCGCCTTCAGATCTGCGACCTTGTTCTCCCGCACCTCCGCCTCCGCATTAAAATCCAGCGAGCCTCCGTCCTCCCGCGTCATCAGCGCGCTTATCCCCGCAAAACGCAGCAGATCACGCAGCCTCAGCGAAATCGCCAGATTGAGAGGCGCTTCCGCAATGCCGTTTGCCTCCGCGCCGCCGTCAAAGCCGCCGTGCCCCGCGTCTATTATCAGTGAATATTCCGTCCTCAAGGGAATAACTGCCGCCGCTTCCCGCGGTCTGCTGTGCTTTGATATTATGACCATTATAACCGCAATGCACGCCAAAGTCAAAGCAAAGTAAAGCAGCAGCCGTTTAAGCCTGATGATATGCATAGGCGCTACCTGATATAACTGGATACTATACTTCCGAGCACACACACGGCGGCAGATACTACTGCCGTGATCAGCACCCTCAGCATGTCAAAGCCGCCGAAAAAGAACAGCATGCCCGCAGCAGCCAGCAGCAAGATCATGACGCCTCCCGCCAGCAGCGAGCAGAGCAGCCTGCGCCCTTCTGCCGGAGCAATCATCGCCGCCGCGAATTCCCCCGCAAAAACGCACAGATATGCGTACATCGGCATGCTGCCTGCCGAAAGCTTGCCGAGATCGATGAGGCACGCGACTGTAAACATCGCAAGCGCCGCTAGTGCAAAGCCCGCCAGTGCGCTGACGATTATGCGCCTATAGGGCAGCGCCGTGCCTAAGCCGGATCGTTTTGACATAAAAATCCCCCCGCAATATCTTCTATGCGATAGATATGCGGGAGGACAAGATTTTATCACTCCGCCTTGGTTTCCTCAGCCTCTGTCTTTTCCTCAGCCGCCGGCTCTTCCTTGACCTCCTGCTCCGGCGAGGTGCGGCTCTGGATCGCCCACTTTTTCACCGTCAGCTTGGTCTTTGCCGCGCCGGTCTCGAAAACGATGTCGTCGTCCTTCACGCTCAGCACCCTGCCGGTGAAGCCGCCGATGGTCACTATCTCGTCGCCCGGCTGGAGGTTGTTGCGCAGGATACGGTCTGCCTTTTCCTTCTTCTTCTGCGGTCTGATGAGCAGGAAATAGAACATAAGCGCCATGACTATCAGCCATATCCATATCCCGTAGCCTCCGCCCTGATTTTCTTCACCGTTCGCCGGCATCATCGCAAAAACGGACATGAGGCTCGCCATAACTGCCGTCAAAGCGAGAGAAAAAACCGCTGTCAATCCACTTTTCTTCATTTTCTTACCTTCCTTAATAACGATTTGAATATATTATAATAAATATTTTCCATAAACACAAGCACTTTATATTCTTTTTGCCAAAACCTCTGTTTTTTTGCGGCGAAAATCTTCAAAAGTGCCCTGTTCTATCTCACGTCTTATATCCGCCATCAGTGTGTTATAGAAATGCAGATTGTGCATCACCGCCAGCCGCATGCCCAGCATCTCGCCGCTGCGCAGCATATGCCTAAGATATGCGCGTGAATGCGTGCGGCACACCGGGCATGCGCACTCCGCGTCCACGGGGCGCGGATCGTCCTGGTATTTGGCGTTGTTGAGATTGATTATCCCCTCGGAGGTAAACAGATGCCCGTGTCTGGCGTTTCTCGCCGGCATGACGCAGTCGAAGAAATCCACGCCTCTGGCGACGCTCTCCAATATATTCGAGGGCGTGCCCACGCCCATGAGATAGCGCGGCTTGTCCTCCGGCATGTACGGCTCTACTGTCTCGATAATCTCATACATCTGCTCCGTCGGCTCGCCGACCGCCAGTCCGCCTATCGCATAGCCCGGCAGCTCCAGCTCACGGATGCGCTTCATATGCTCCACGCGCAGATCCTTATATACCGCGCCTTGATTTATGCCCCACAGCACCTGCCCGGGGTTCACCGTGTCCTCGCGCCGGTGCAGCTCGTCCATGGCGGCACGGCAGCGCTCCAGCCAGCGCGTGGTGCGCGCGCATGACGCTTGAACATATGGCTTTTCCGTCATGCTCTGCACACATTCGTCAAACGCCATGGCGATATCTGAGCCAAGCGCCCACTGTATACGCATGCTGTCCTCCGGGCGCATGAAAATGGCATGTCCGTCCGTATGCGCGTTGAAGCGGACGCCCTCCTCGTCTATCTTCCGCAGCTTTGCCAGCGAAAAGACCTGAAATCCGCCGCTGTCCGTCAGCGTGGGACCGTCCCATTTCATAAACTCTCCCAGCCCGCCGAGCCTTTTGACGATCTCCTCGCCCGGTCTGACGTGCAGATGATATGTATTTGAAAGCTCTATCTGACAGCCCACCGTTTTCAGGTCATGGGCAGAGAGTCCGCCCTTTATCGCCGCCTGCGTACCCACGTTCATAAACACCGGCGTCTGCACCGTGCCGTGAGCCGTGCGGTATTCGCCGCGCCTGGCGCTGCCGCATTTTGAAATAAGCTTAAACATTTTCGCCGTCCTCTGCATCAAGATATTCGCTGCCCGCCGGCAGACTTTGCACGCGCCTCAGCGTGCTTTGTATCTTTCGGGTGCGTACGCCTATCAGCTTGTCCAGCTCCTCGTTTGCCTGTGTTATCCGCTTCTGCGTGTTTTCCAGCACGGCGGAAAAGTTTTCAAACTCCGCCTTCACCGCTCCGAGTATCTGCCAGACTTCGCTTGACCGCTTCTGTATCGCCAGCGTCCGGAAGCCCATCTGCAGGCTGTTGAGCAGCGCGCCCATCGTCGTGGGGCCTGCGATGTTCACCTTATGGCTCTGCTGCAGCTCCTCCACCATGCCTATCCGCACCAGCTCGGCATAAAGCCCCTCTGTCGGCAGAAACATGATGGCAAAGTCCGTGGTATCCGGCGGCGCGATATATTTGCTTTGTATGTCCTTGGCAAAGCTTTTTACTCTGACTCGCAGCGCCTTCTGCGCGGATGCGACAGACTCCGCGCTGCCGCTCTCATACGCCTCTAAAAGCTGCTCGTAAGCGTCTATGGGAAACTTTGAGTCTATCGGCAGCCAGATCTCGCCGTCCGTACCGCCCGGCATCTTTACGGCGTATTCCACATAAGCGCCGCTGCCCGGACGTGTCATCACATTCGCGGCGTACTGCTCCGGCGAAAGCATCTGCTCCAATATCGCGCCGAGCTGTATCTCACCGAGTATGCCGCGCGTCTTGACGTTGCTCAACACTTTTTTCAGGTCGCCCACGCCCGACGCCAGCGACTGCATCTCTCCCAGTCCCTTATACACCTGCTCAAGCCGCTCGCTCACGAGCTTGAAGGATTCGTTCAGCTTTTTATCGAGAGTGTCCTGAAGCTTTTCATCTACTGTTTTGCGGATGCTCTCAAGCTGAGTATTGTTGTTTTCTTTTATCTGCTGCATGCTCTCCGACAGCGTGCGCCGCAGATTTTCCAGCTTTTGCTCGCTCTGCATCTCGTTATCGTTCATCACCGACATGATGTTGCGCAGCGAGGTCTCCGTCCGGTCTATCAGCATATCCTGACGCGCGGTTATTGCGGCGTGCTCCTGCCGCGCTTCCTCCACGCCTCGCAGCCGCTCGCTTATCCCGCGCATACGGCTGCCGAATATCAGCAGCAACACCAGCGCCGCGACAAGCAGAATGCCCGATAATATGTAATAGATTATATGCTCCATCGTCCCGCCCTTTCTCTATTCACGCAGCAGAGCGTATAATTTAATATCCTTTACCACACCGTTTTTTATCGCGGCTTTTCTCATAAGCCCCTCAAACGAAAAGCCTGCCTTTTCCAAAACTCTGCATGAAGCGATGTTGTCCTCGTAGGCTTCGGCAAAAATGCGTATTATATCGGAACTTTCAAGGATATGCGCCGCGAGCTGTCTTACCGCCTCTGTACAAACTCCTTTGTTCCAATATTCCTCTGCAATATAGTATCCAAGCTCCGCCGAAAGACGATATACATTCTTTCTGCGAAAGGCGCTCACTCCGCCAACTACTCTTTTGTCTGCAACTACCGCAAACGCAAAGGCATCATTCGTCTCTGCCGCAAGCAGGGTGTTGATATAAGCCTTTGCATCGTCTTCGCTATACGGATACGGAAGCCCATCTCGAATATTATCCAGTATTTTTCTGTTGTTCAGCATCGCTGCCATATCTGCCGCATCGCCGAGTTCCCATTTTCTTATAGCTACTTCCAAACCGCGCTCCTCCATTATATCACCAGCATCGCATCTCCGAAGCTGAAAAAGCGGTAGCGCGCAGATATCGCCTCTTCATACGCCGACAGCACGTTCTCGCGTCCTGCCAGCGCAGACACCAGCATGATGAGCGTGCTCTCCGGCAGATGAAAATTGGTTATCAGCGCGTCTATTCCCTTGAATTTATACCCGGGATATATGAAAATGTCCGTGCTGCCGCTGCCGGCATGCGTAATATGCCGCTCGTCCGTGACCGACTCCAGCGTGCGGCATGAGGTGGTGCCTACGGCAAACACTCTGCCGCCGCGCGCACGGGCGGCATTTATCCGCGCCGCCGCATCCTCGCTGACCGTGTAGCTCTCGGAATGCATGATGTGGTCTGTAATGTTATCCTCCTTTACAGGTCTGAAAGTGCCAAGTCCTACATGCAAGGTTACCCGGACTATATCCACTTTAGCAGCCTCCAGCTCCGCCAGCAGCTCCCGCGTGAAATGCAGTCCGGCAGTCGGCGCTGCGGCAGAGCCGTTTTCTCGGCAATAAACCGTCTGATACCGTTCGCTGTCGCTCAGTCTCTCCTTGATATAATGCGGCAGCGGCATTGTTCCAAGGCGCTCCAGCCGCTCCATGAATATACCGTCATATTCAAAGCGTATCAGGCGGTTTCCGTCCGGAAGCACCTTCTGCACCTCGCCGCGCAGCTCTCCGCCGCCGAATGATACCCGCGCCCCGGCACGCAGCTTTTTGCCCGGAAAAACGATGCATTCCCACGTGTCGCCCTCGGTATTTTTCAGCAGAAGCACCTCGACGGCGGCTCCGGTGCCTTCCTTTTCTCCATACAGACGCGCAGGCAAGACCCGGGTATCGTTTATTACCAAGCAATCCCCGGGCTTTATATACTCCTTTATGTCATAAAAATGTCTGTGCTCCGTCCTGCCGTCCGCCCTGCTAAGAACCATCAGCCTTGAGGCATCGCGCTGTGCCAGCGGCGTCTGCGCTATCAGCTCCTCCGGCAGGTCATAATTAAAATCTGACTTCTTCATCTGCTCCAATATCCAACTTCCACTCCGGTAAAATAAAACTTGATTATTTCATCATATTTAAAGCCCTCGACCGCCATATCGTAGGCTCCCCACTGCGACATTCCCACGTTGTGCCCCGATCCGGTTCCGTTCACGGTATACGACGACGATATCGCAGCGCCTCCGCTAAGATCCGCGTCCTTGACGCCTGTACCGGTGATTACCTTTACATCTCTGCCAGTTCCGCCTATCTGCGACACATCGCCGCCGGCGCCTATCGCGTACATGCTCTGTATGCTCTGCGACGCTGCGCTGCCGTTGACGTAAAAGCCCGCGCCTCCGCTGATGGTGTAACGGTGGCTTCTGATGGTCACTCCCTTTGCGCTGCTGTTTATCGCCGTACGGGCGCGGTTGCCGCTCATGCGGAGAACCTCTCCGTTATCCAGCAGAAAACTGACCTCCAGCACATTCCCCACCGGACTGTAGCGGCTGACGTAATAATCCTTCACCCTGCGCGCGGTATAGCCCTTTGAGCGCAGTATCTCGGTCAGATCGTCCAGCGTCACCGTGACGGAGTACGGCACCATATGCTTGAGATATTTATCCTCCACTGCCTTGAGATACGGAACCTCGCTGCCCCAAATATTGTAAGCATCCTCGGTATATCCGCCGCTGGAGGAATGATAATAGGTCTGCGCCACTTCGCCGTTGTAGGTGGCATATATGCCATACACCTCGTCCACCGCCCTGTCGGACATTTCCGTGGCGCGGCTCAGCCCGCTGTACGCCTGACAGTCCGTGGTGTTGCAGAGGTCAAAGCCCTGCGACTTATGCTTGCCGAGGCTGTTCAGCGTATAACACTTGGCGCATATCGCCTGCGCCTTCTGCGCCTCGATAGGCCAGTTCGTCCCCACCTCGGCAGGCAGCACGCCCTTGATATAATCCGTCATGGAGATGACGTTTATCACCGTTATATCGTTGGCGCTTATGCGCCTGTATTCAAAGCCGCCGGCGTATTGATATCCCTTGAACCAAGTCGCCGTCGATCGCGGCATTATGCCGAGATGCTTTCCCTCCGAGTCCAGCTCAAAAAGTATCCGGTCGCTTCCCAGCACCGTCACGGTGCAGCAGGTCGCGCTCTGCCCGCATATCCGCAGCGAGTAGCCGAGATCAAGCTCCGCCTGCGGCTGCCGCTCCCGGGCGCGGTCCTCGCTGAGAAACTCGCCTATACGCACGACATATTCCCCGTTCACATAAGCTGGAAACGCCCGATAACCGCGCCTCTCCGCCTCGTCTGCGGCAAGCGCCGCATCGTCGCGCCCCTGAAAATACGCGCCGTCTATCTGTAAATGGTAAGGTCCGATGGAATATGCGTATGAGGCAGGCTGCGCGTCGTAATAATCCTCGCCCTGCGTCACCCACATCGGCTTGTCCTTCAGCACGGCGAGGCTCCGCTCGTCTGTGGAATGCAGCGGCGTGAACTGCCCTTCGGCGTCAAAGAAGCCGAACTCGTACCCCTCCGCCTGTCCGGCAACATTGATGAGCTTTGCTGCCGGAAGCGCGTTATTGCCGTAAGCAAGCCCTATCCTCACTATGGGATCATATTCCGCCGCAGCGGAAGTTATCTTGAACGGCGCAAACAGCAGCGCCGCAAGCAGCAAAAAAGCAAATGCGCGTCTCATGAGGCACCTCCGTTTTGACAAAATGAGACATAAACAATGTAATTATACTACATTTCGCACTTGCTTTCAAGCTTTTACCGACAGTAAAAGCACTTGCTTTTGCTGTAAATAATCTACCTGCCATTGCAGCCGAAAGCACAGACAGCGGCTGCAAAAAACAGAGAACCGATTGCTTTAAAATCGCAGGCATATCAGCTCTCTGCTTTTCTGATAATTAACTAAATCGCGTTTGACGAGCCGAGCACGTCGCGTATCTTATGCCTTACGATGCTGCATATTGCCTCTCTGCCGTCCGCCAGATACTGGCGCGGGTCGAAGTGCTCCGGATGCTCTGCCAGATGCTTTCTCACCGCCGCCGTCATGCACAGGCGCAGGTCTGAGTCGATATTTATCTTGCAGACCGCCATTTTCGAAGCCTGACGCAGCATTTCCTCCGGTATGCCGATGGCGTCGGGCATGCTTCCGCCGTATTTGTTCACCATCTCCACATACTCCTGCGGTACCGAAGATGAGCCGTGCAGCACTATCGGAAAGCCCGGCAGCCTCTGCTGTATCTTCTCCAAAATGTCAAAACGGAGCTGCGGCTTCTGCCCCGGCTTGAACTTATACGCGCCGTGGCTGGTGCCGATGGCTATCGCCAGCGAATCCACGCCCGTGCGGCTGACGAACTCCTCCACCTCGGCGGGGTTGGTGAACTGTGCGTCAGCGTCCGCGACGTTGACGTCGTCCTCTATGCCCGCCAGCTTGCCAAGCTCGCCCTCGACCGTGACGCCTCTGGCATGCGCGTATTCCACCACCTGCTTCGTCAGTGCGATATTCTCCTCAAAGCCGTACTTAGAGCCGTCTATCATGACGGAGGTAAAGCCGCCGTCCACGCAGGACCTGCATATCTCAAAGCTGTCTCCGTGGTCGAGATGCAGGGCTATCGGCAGTCCGGTCTCCAGCACCGCCGCCTCGACCAGCTTCATGATATAATTGTGCCGCGCATATTTTCTCGCGCCGGCAGACACCTGCAGTATCACCGGAGAACGCTCCAGCATCGCCGCCTCGGTTATTCCCTGCACTATCTCCATATTATTGACGTTGAATGCTCCTATTGCATATCCGCCCTCGTATGCCTTGGCAAACATTTCCTTCGTTGTTACAAGCGGCAAGACAAACACCTCCAAAAACATTATTTGTTATTATTTTATCATTTCTTTACTCTCCGCGCAACTTGATTTTGGAGTTTTCCTGTGTTAAAGTAGATTTATCTTTTCGGGAGGTAAAATTATGGAACTTAAAGGAGCTTGTATTTTCGGTCAGTCCGGCGGACCGACCTCTGTAATAAACGCCAGCGCCTACGGCGTGATAAAGACCGCGCTGGAGAGTCCGCACATCACCCGCGTGCTGGGCGCGAGCCACGGCATACAGGGCGTGCTGGACGACGTGCTTTTCGACATGTCCCGCGAGGACCCGCGGGAGCTTGCGCTGCTTTTGAACACGCCGTCCTCCGCGCTCGGCTCCTGCCGCTATAAGCTGAAGGACGCCGGCACGGACGACACGGACTATCGCCGCATACTGGAGATATTCAAAAAATACGACGTGCGCTATTTCTTCTACAACGGCGGCAACGACTCCATGGACACCTGCAACAAGATCTCAAAATATCTGCTGGCGCAGGGCTATCCCTGCCGCGTCATCGGCATACCCAAGACCATCGACAACGACCTTTTCGGCACCGACCACTGCCCCGGCTACGGCAGCGCGGCAAAGTATATTGCCACCTCATGCATGGAGATATATCAGGATACGCACGTTTACAGCACCGGTACCGGGACCGTGGCGGAATGCATGGGACGCAACGCGGGCTGGCTGACCGCCGCGGCGGCGCTCGCCTCCCCCAGCGGCTGCGGCCCTGACCTTATTTATCTGCCGGAGACCCCGTTTTCCGTGGATAAGTTCATCGCCGACGCCGAGGCGCTGTACCGCAAAAATAAAAATGTATTCATCGCCATATCCGAGGGCATTCACGATGAAAACGGCGTATTCATTTCCGAATACGCCGGTCAGGGGGCGCCCGCAGACGCCTTCGGTCACAAGCAGATGGGCGGCGCCGCCGCGTTTCTTGCCGCGGAGATAAAGCAGCGGCTCGGCGCCAAGACCCGCGCTATCGAATTTTCGCTCCTGCAGCGCTGCGCCGCGCACTGCGCCAGCCGCACCGATATAGAAGAAGCCTTTATGCTCGGCTGCGAGGCGGTTCGTGCGGCGACCGGCGGCGCGACCGACAAGATGGTGGCGCTACGGCGGGAAAGCGGCAAGGCTTACCGCGTTTCCACAGAGCTGGTCGAGCTGACCGTTACCGCCAACACGGAAAACAAGTTCCCCGCGGAGTGGATAACCGACGGTGGTACCGGCATAGCTCCGGAGTTCTTTGCCTACGCGCTGCCGCTGATACAGGGCGAGCCGGAAGTTACGCTCGAAAACGGGCTGCCGCGCTTTGCCAGACTCAGGAAGGTCAGAGCGTAAGCATCTCGAACAGATCGAGCTGGTTGGACTTGGGCAGCGCGCGCAGCGCGCCTGCCTCGCCCAGCTTTTCCGCAATAGCCTTTGATACCTTATCGCACCGGAGCGTTATGTCCTCAGCGGACATAAACGCTCCTTTTTCTCGTTCCTCGACGATGCTCTGCGCCGCCGCCTCGCCCAGACCGGGTATGGCGGTGAAGGGCGGTATCAGCGTGTTGCCGTCTATCTTAAAGGCGCTCACCTCAGAACGGTACAAATCTACGCCTGTGAAGGAAAAGCCGCGCTTGTAAAACTCGTGGCATATCTCCAGCGTTATCATCATATCGTCCTCAGTCGCGCTGCGCCTTGGGATCGCCTTCAGCTCGCGGTATTTGCGGCAGACCGCATCGTCGCCGGCGGTCATCAGCGCCGCGTCAAAGCCGTTTGCCGAGATACTGAAAAAGGCGCTGTAAAACTCCAGCGGGCGGTGCACCTTGAACCACGCTATACGAAACGAGGTCATGACATACGCCACCGCATGCGCGCGCGGGAACATGTACTTTATCTTGTTGCAGGACTCTATGTACCACTGCGGCACCTTATGCTCCAGCATCAGCTCCTCCCACTCCGGCTTTAGCCCCTTTCCCTTGCGCACGCTCTCGGAAATGGTGAACGCCTGCTTTGGCTCGACGCCCATTTGAATGAGGTAAACGGTGATGTCATCGCGCACGGAGATAACGTCCTTGAGCGTCGCTACGCGATTTCTCACGATGTCCTGCGCATTGTTCATCCAGACATCCGTGCCGTGGGAAAGCCCGGATATCCTCACCAGCCCGTCAAAGGTGTCCGGCTGCGTATCCACCAGCATACCGCGCACGAACTTGGTGCCGAACTCCGGTATGGCGGCGGCGCCGGTCTGCTCCAGTATGTCGTCCGTCTCTATCTCTTTTCCGTCCACGTCCTTCAGTCCGCCGATATCGGTGAAGATGCGCATGGTTTCCCTGTCGTCGAGCGGCACCGTCAGCGGGTCGATGCCGGAAAGGTCATATAGACGCCTGATTATCGTCGGTCCGTCGTGCCCGAGCAGATCCAGTTTGAGCAGGTTGTCATGTATCGAATGGTAGTCGAAGTGGGTAGTTATGATGTCCGACTGCACGTCGTCCGCCGGACGCTGCACGGGGCAGAACTCGTATATCGTCCTGTCCTTGGGCACGACTATCAGCCCGCCCGGATGCTGTCCCGTAGTGCGCTTGACGCCCGTGCAGCCCTGCACAAGACGGTTTTCCTCCGCGTTGCTCACAATTCTGCCCTTTTCCTCCAGATATTTTTTCACAAAGCCGTAAGCTGTACGATCCTTGACCGTACCTATCGTACCAGCCTTAAAGACATTGCCTTCACCGAAAAGCTTGATCGTCTCACGGTGTGCGGTGAGCTGGTATTCGCCGGAAAAATTAAGGTCGATATCCGGCGCTTTGTCCGCGTCAAAGCCAAGGAAAGTGGCAAAAGGTATGTTGAAGCCGTCCTTTACCATCTTAGTCCCGCATTTGGGACAAAGCTCGTCCGGCATGTCCACGCCGGTCTGATATTTGCCGCTCTCGTCAAAGACCGAATAGCGGCAATGCGGGCAGCGGTAGTGCGGCGGCAGCCCGTTTACCTCCGTTATCCCGGCAAGAAACGCCACCAGCGAGGAGCCGACCGAGCCGCGGGAGCCGACGATATAGCCCGCCTGATTGGACTTTTCCACCAGCTTCTGCGCCGTCATATACATAACGTCATAACCGTGCTTGATTATCGGCACCAGCTCTGCCTCCAGCCGCTTTGAGACAATCTCCGGCGCCTTTCCTTCATGGCTGTAAAGCTCATTGAGCTTGCGATAAACCATCTCCTCAAGGTCTCTTGCCGAGTTTTCTATGCTCGGCGGATAGGTACCCTTCAGCACCGGCTCTATCTCCTCGCACATATCCGCGATAAGGTTCGTATTCGTAACGACTGTCTCAAACGCCTTTTCCGCGCCGAGGTACTCGAACTCGTGCAGCATCTCGTCCGTACTGCGAAAATAAAGCGGAGCCTGCCTGTCTGCGTCAGCAAAGCCCATGCCGGTCATCAATATCTCACGATATATAGCGTCCTCCGGATAGAGAAAATGCACGTCGCCCGTGGCGCAGACCGGCTTGCCGAGCTTTTCCCCCAGCGCGACTATCTTGCGGTTGAAGTCCATCAGCTCACCGTCGTCCTTCGCCAGTCCCTTTTCCAGCATAAAGCGGTTGTTGCCCAAGGGCTGTATCTCTAAAAAATCGAAAAAGGAAGCTATCCGCTCCAGCTCCTCCTGCGGCTTTTTCTCCACCACGGCGGTAAACAGCTCGCCCGCTTCGCAGGCGGAGCCGAGTATGAGATTTTCCCTATTGTCGCAGAGCTGTGACATGGGAATTATCGGATGGCGGCGAAAATACTTCAGATGCGCGTCGGATATCATCTTGTACAGCGCCAGCAGTCCGGCTCTGTTTTTCACCAGTATTATCAGGTGCCAGCTCTTTCTGCCGGAAATGCTGCCGCCGCTTTTCAGCTCCGCCGCCGCGCCGTTTATTTCACTCACATATTTTATGCCGCTCCTGTCCCTGAGCCTCCCGATAAGCTCGACGAATATCTTTGCCAGCACCTCTGCGTCGTCATCCGCTCGGTGATGCCTGAATTTGAAGCCCATCGCCGCGGCGATGGTGTTCAGCTTGTGATTTGGCAGCTCTGGCATCAGCGCGCGGGCTAGAGCCACGGTATCGATGGAGCAGAAGCTGCGCTCCGCGCCCTGTCTGCGGCACGCCGCCCTCAGAAAAGAAATATCAAAATCTGCGTTATGCGCGCAGAGCGGCGCCCCGCCGCAAAAGCTCAGAAACTCCGGCAATACCTCCTCTATCGGTCTCGCATCTGCCACATCGCCCTGAGTAATGCCGGTAAGCTCAGTTATTTTAGCCGGTATAAAGCTCTTCGGCTTTACAAACGAATGGTACTTTTCCACCTGCTCCAAGCCACGCAGCTTCACCGCAGCTATCTCGATTATCTCGCAGTTATCCGCCCTGAGTCCGGTGGTTTCAAGATCGAACACCACTATCTCATCATCAAGCGCCGCCTCTGTGCCGCCCTTTACCGCGCCGGCGTCGTTTAAATCGTTTACGCAGTATGCTTCTATGCCGTATATAGCCTTTACCGGACTGTCGGTTTTCTTGGTATTTTCCGACGCCTTCATCGCGTCCGGAAACGCCTGCGCCACGCCGTGGTCGGTTATCGCCAGCGCCCGATGCCCCATATCCGACGCCATCTGAAAAGCCTTGCCCACGTCGCATATAGCGTCCATGGCGGACATCACCGTATGAAAATGCAGCTCCACGCGCTTCTGCTTTGCCATATCCGTCTTTTTGAGCGGCGCAAGCTTTACTATCGCGGAGGGGTTGAGATTGATATCCTTATCGTACTTGGAATAGTTGGCTACGCCCTGCACGCTTATCCTCAGCCCCGGCTTGAGGGCGCCGTGCAGATCCTTTGCCTCCTGCTCGTCCAGCATTTTTACAACGCGGATAGAGCCTGTCCCGTCAGTGATGTCAAAACTGACCTTTGTCGCTGTGTTGAACTTGCGGATATCCTTGAAGAATACCTCGCCCTCGACGCAAACCTTGCCGGAGTCCATTGTAACATCCCCGATCCTGCTTATCTCGCGGGTCACCGGCTTTCCAAACAGCACAGGCTGATCTGCCGACGCCGTAAATTTCTTGGCTGCGGGGTCCTTTTTTCTGACATATGTGCGCTGCTGCGGCAGTTTTGCCGGAGCGGGCGCAGCTTTTGCAGAGTTCTTTATTTCCTCCCTGATCTTTTTCAGCTCCTTGGCGCGCATTTCCTCATAGCTTTCCGCGCTGTGCGCGCCGGACTCCAGCCGCGCCTCCACCCTGACGTGAAGCCCCAGCTCGTCCCTTATATCCCTTGCCATGTTTTCGCCGAGCTGCTCAACGCGCACCAGCTTCCACGGCTCGTCAAGCTCTATGCAGAACAACGCGCGGTCAAGGCTGAGCGAGGCGCTGTTTATCAGTGCGGAGATCGACGGATATCTGAGCGCAAAAAATCTGCGGAGATATTCCTCCGCTTCCCTGCCCGCCTCCGTCAGCTCATACCTGATATGTATGCCGATATCCCTCAGCCCGTATGCTTTGCATATGCCATCCCTGACGAGCTGAAGTTCTTCCTCCGGAATTATCCTTTCACACGCCACCTCAAGCTCGACCGAATCCTCTGTCTCGCCCTGATCTATGCTGACGATCACGCTCTGCCAAAGAAGCTCCCCTCCGGCGGGCGCATCGGGGAACAGATCTCTCAATTTTGCTCTTTCCTGCATATTTCTTCCCCTGTCATCTTTTCTATTTCTCTCAGCAATATTTCGATGATCTCATCTCCGGGCACCTTGCCCACGATCTCGCCCTTTTTGAATATAAGCCCCTCGCCGACGCCGCATGCCACTCCGACGTCGGCTTCTCGCGCTTCTCCGGGGCCGTTGACGGCACAGCCCATCACGGCGACCCTCAGCGGCGTCTTTACCGCCGCCAGCCGCCGCTCCAGCTCGCCGTATATGCCTATCAGGTCTATTTGGGTGCGCCCGCAGGTCGGGCAGGCGACAAGATCGATCCCCGTTCTGCCCATATCGAGCGCCTTCAGTATCTTCTTGGCGGCATACACCTCCCGCACGGGGTCGGCAGTCAGCGAAACACGCACCGTGTCGCCGATGCCGTCGCACAGCAGCGCGCCGAAGGCGGCGGCGGACTTCAGCGTGCCCATCTCCTCGCCGCCGGCTTCGGTAACTCCGAGATGCAGCGGATACAGGCAGTTCTCCGCCAGCATGCGGTAAGCCTGCACCGTTCCGTTGACGTTGGACAGCTTTATGGAAACGCAGATGTCGTGGAAGTCATGCTCCTCCAGCATGCGTATATTGCGCAGGGCGCTTTGACACAGCGCCTGCGGCGTCACGCCGAGGCTCTCACGCAAATCTCGCTCCAGCGAGCCGCCGTTCACCCCCACGCGAATGGGCACGCCCGCTCCCCGGCAGGCGTCCGCCACCAGCTTTATCTTATCCGCGCCGATATTGCCCGGATTTATCCTTATCTTGTCCGCGCCGGCGTCCACGGAAGCCAGCGCCAAACGGTAGTCGAAATGTATGTCCGCAACCACCGGCAGCGGCGAACGCGGCTTTATCTCCCGCAGCGCCTCCGCCGCCGCCATATCCGGCACGGCGATGCGCACGATATCGCATCCCGCCGCTGCCAGCGCCTCTATCTGCCTGAGCGTGGCGCGGGCGTCGCGCGTGTCTGTATTGCACATGGACTGTATGCTTACCGGCGCGCCGCCGCCCACCTTCACCGTTCCGACGTTGATCTGTCTTGTTTTGCCTCGCATTTTATCGCCTCACCAGCCGACTGATATCGTTGAAGGTGACATACGCAAACAGCCCCAGCAGCAGCACCATGCCCGCCATGGAGATGTAGCTCTCGTATTTGGGGTCGAGCTTTTTGCCGCGGATAAGCTCCACCAGAATGAACAGTATTTTGCCGCCGTCCAGCGCCGGTATCGGCAGCAGGTTTACAAATCCGATATTCACCGACAAAAACGCCACGAAATACCACATCTCGCGCATGGATGTTTTTGCCCTGTCGGATATCTCCGTGGCGATGCCGACGGTGCCCATCATATCCTTGGCGCTCGCCCGTCCCGTAAAGAGCATTTGCAGGCTCTTTACCGCCGACTGCAGAAAGCTTGCGGCATTGTTCAGCGCATACTTTATTTTCCCGCCGAAGCTCAGCTCCTGCGCCGAAAAAATGAAGCCGTATTTCTGCTCGCTCTTGCCGTCGATCTCAAAGGTCTGTGTTTTCAGCTCCACGTTCTCCAGCTTTATCCGCTCGCCGCCGCGCAGCACCGTGATATCATACTCATCGCCGCCCAGCGCCAGCGCCGTAAGCAGGTCGCCGTAAATATACATGCGGAAGCCGTCTATCTTTACTATCTCGTCTCCCGCCTGCAGCGGTCCCTGCGCTATCGCGGCGCCGTCCATAAAGCCCGCGAGCTTGGTCGAGCTTACCGTCTTTGCCGGCGCCATGATGATGGCGATTATCACGACTCCGCACAGCAGGTTCATCGCTGAGCCTGCCACGGAAACCAAAAACCGCTTGAGCTTGCTCGCCTCCATAAAGCTGCCATGGGTATCGTTCGCGTCGGGCAGCGTTTCGCCCTCTGCGCCGCCGGTCAGCAGCTCCTCCTCTCCGGCGTTCTCACCCTTCATCATCACCGCCCCGCCTATCGGCAGCAGACGCAGCGCATACAGCGTCTCTCCTATCTTCTTCTTGAAGATGGCGGGACCGAAGCCTATCGTAAATTGCAGCACGGTTATGCCGGACAGCTTTGCCACGATAAAATGTCCGAACTCGTGCACAAGGATTATCAATCCGAATACCAGTATGGTGATAACTATCGTCATTTTCTTACCGCCTTATCAAAAACATGTTCTCTCGCCGCTTTGTCGGCTGCAAAAATATCCTCTATATCTTTTGCCTGAGCGTGCGGCACCGTCTCCGCTGCCGAGCTCACCAGCTCGTAAATCTCCGCAAACGCTATCCTGCCCTCGATAAAAAGCTGCACCGCCGCTTCATTGGCTCCGTTCACCACGGCGCCCGCATTCCCGCCGCGCCGGTACGCCTCACGGCAAAGCCGCATCGCCGGAAAGGTTTCTTCGTCGGGTTCCCTAAATGTAAGGCTTCCCACCTTTACAAGATCTAATTGTTCTATTGTTCTCGCGCCTCTCTGCGGATATTCAAGCGCGTACTGCACCGGAAGTCTCATATCCGGCTGCGACATGTGCGCTATCACCGAGCCATCCCGATATTCTACCATAGAATGCACGATGCTCTCGCGGTGCACCAGCACGCTTATCTGCTCCTCCGTCAGAGAAAACAGGTATCCCGCCTCCATTATCTCAAAGCCCTTGTTCATCATGGTGGCGGAGTCTATGCTGATTTTGGCGCCCATGCTCCAGGTCGGGTGCGCCAGCGCGTCCTTTACCGTCACGCCCCGCAGCTCCTCCCGGCTCCTGCCGAAGAAAGGACCGCCGGAGGCGGTGAGTATCAGCCGTTCTATCTCTCCATGCTCTCCGCTTTTCAGGCATTGGAATACCGCCGAATGCTCCGAATCCACCGGAAGTATCCGGCAGCCGTTTTTGCGCGCCGCTGCCATGACAAGCTCGCCCGCGCAGACGAGCGATTCTTTATTCGCCAGCGCCAGAGTCTTGCCCGCCGCCAGCGCAGCCAGCGTGGGACGCAGTCCGGCGATGCCCACAACAGAGTTCAGCACGATATCGCTCTGCGCATACGCCGCGGCGGCGCTCACGCCGTCCTCACCCGCCAGCACGGATATCCCCGTCCCGGCAAGCGCCTCGCGCAATCTTTCCGCCTTCGCCCCGTTTTTTATCGCGGCGATATCCGGACGAAAGCGCCGCGCCTGCTCCGCCAGCAGCTCTGCGTTCTCACCCGCCGCCAGCGCGGATACGCGAAAGCCGCCGCACTCTATCACGTCCAGCGCCTGTCTGCCGACAGAGCCGGTACTGCCTATCACCGCAACGCTTTTCATTTTATCACCTTGGGAAGC
Source organism: Clostridia bacterium (assembly GCA_017453985.1). GTDB lineage: Bacteria > Bacillota > Clostridia > Oscillospirales > Butyricicoccaceae > RGIG3726. Next base: position 3,444 of record JAFTDT010000097.1, on the reverse strand, counting down.
TGGATGAAAACAAGCTCGAAGAGCGGCGAGGCAAACAGTATGCTGTCAAAGCGATCCCACACGCCGCCGTGCCCCGGAAACAGCTTGCCATAGTCCTTTATCCCCGCCTCGCGCTTTATCACAGAGAGCGAGAGGTCACCGAGCTGACCGACCGCTGCGCCGAAAAGGCCGTATATCGCCGCTGGCAGCAAATCAAACTGCAGCTCGAAGAAATGCCTGCCTATCAGCACGTAAGCTATCATGGCGACCACGCCGCCGATAAGCCCGCCGACGCCGCCGGCAACGGTCTTTTTCGGACTGACGTAAGGGGCGAGCTTGCGCTTGCCGATCGCGCGCCCTACGAAAAGTGCCGCGCTGTCGCAAACCCAGACCGTGACCCAAGGCATCAGCACTATCGACCTGCCGGCGCCGTCCGGCACGGTCAGTATGCGCAGTACGGAGGCGAACAGCGCCGGAAAAATTATCGCCGCCAAAAAGCCCTTTGCCATGACGGCATGGGTTATCCGCCGGTGGTCAAACACTCCGCAGGCGAACGCCGCCACCATGTACGCAAACATTATTGCCAAAAACGGGAACGCCGCCGCGCTCTCGCTGCACAGGCTGAACGGCACGCAGAACGCCGCCGCGCAGGATATATATAAGAATATATGCTTATCGACCGCCTTTACTGCATAAAGCAGCTCCCACGTGCCGACGGCGCAAAAAACGCCCATCACTGCGGTCAGCACGACAGGCGGCCACACGAAAAGCAGCGGTATAAACAACCCTATCGCCACTACTGCGGTTATAACTCTCGTCCTCATTTTACCCCTCCAAATCTGCGATTGCGCCTCTGATACTCGGCTATCGCCTTATCCAGCTCCCGCTCATCCATGTCCGGCCACAGTGTGTCTGTGAAATAAAACTCGCTGTAAGACGACTGCCAGAGCAGAAAGTTGGATATGCGCTTTTCCCCGCCGGGACGTATCACCAGATCCGGATCGGGCGCGCCCGCCGAATACAGCTCCGCAGCCAACGCTTCCTCCGTCACGTCCTCCGGACGCAGCTCTCCGTCCGCGCATCTGCGTCCAAGCGCCTGCGCCGCACGGATTATCTCCGCGCGTCCGCCGTAATTGAGGCAGACGCTGACGAGCATGCCGTCGTTTTGACGCGAAAGCTCGTCGGTGCGCTCGATAAGACGCTTCAGCTCGCCGTCAAGCGGCGCAAGGTCTCCGAGAAACCTGAGACGGATATTCTTGCGGCACATCTCCTCGATGGATTCCAGCAGGTATTTCCGCAGCAGCGACATTATCGCGGAAACCTCCTCCGGCGGACGCTTCCAGTTCTCGGTCGAAAAAGCATAGACCGTCAGATATTTTACGCCCAAGTCCTTGAGGTAATACGCCGCCCGGCGAAAGCTCTCGCTGCCGGCGGAATGCCCTGCCGTGCGCGGCATGCCGCGCCGCTGCGCCCAGCGGCCGTTGCCGTCCATTATTATGGCTATATGCGCGGGGATATTGTCCTTATCTATCTCCGCCGTCTTCTGCGTTTTTTTGCGAAAAATGACACATTACCCTTTCTTTGACCTCAGGGCGTGCAAAGCGCACGCCCTGAGGCTTTTTATCCGGCAGCGCCGGTCAGCGTCAGATGGAGATAAGCTCCTTCTCCTTCTTCGCGCATTCGTCGTCGATATCCTTGCAGAACTTGTCGGTAAGCTGCTGTATATCCTTCTCAAGACTCTTGAGATCGTCCTCGGTTATCTCAGACGCCTTCTGTTCCTTCTTGAAGCTGTCCACCGCGTCACGGCGGATGTTTCTCACCGCCACCTTGGTGTCCTCCGCCATCTTCTTCACGTCGCGGATAAGCTCTTTTCTGCGCTCCTCCGTGAGCTGCGGGAAGATGAGCCTGATGATCTTGCCGTCGTTCTGCGGATTTATCCCCAAATCGGACGACTGTACCGCCTTCTCGATGAGCTTCAGCGCGCCGGCATCCCACGGCTGTATCGCCAGCACGCGCGGCTCCGGCGAGGAGATGGACGCAAGCTGGTTTATCGGCATCGGCGAGCCGAAATAATCCACCGATATCTTGTCCAGCACGGCAGGATTGGCTCTGCCGGCACGTATCGCGGCAAACTCATGCTTCATCAAATCGAGCGACTTCTGCATTTTCTCATTGTAGACATTGCATTTTGGATCCATAATTCTTCCTCCTTCTGTTCATTCGGTGATTTCGGGGCCGACGTACGAGCCGATATGCTCGCCCATCAGCACTCTCTTGATATTGCCGGGGTCCTTCAGCGCAAATACCAGTACCGGGATATCGTTGTCCATCGACAGCGCCGTTGCGGTGGTGTCCATCACGCCGAGACCTCTCCGCAGCACCTCCGCGTAGGTTATCTTCTCTATCTTGTGCGCGTCATGCTGCTTTGCCGGGTCGGCGTCGTACACGCCGTCCACGTTCTTCGCCAGCAGTATCGCATCCGCGCCTATCTCCGCCGCGCGCAGCGCCGCCGCCGTATCCGTGGAAAAATACGGGTTTCCCGTCCCGCAGGCGAAGATGACCACGCGCCCTTTTTCCAGATGGCGTATCGCCTTCAGCCTTATATACGGCTCCGCTATCTTGGTCATGTCTATCGCGGTCTGCACCCGCACGTCCACCTCGTGATGCTCCAGCACGTCCGCCAGCGCCAGCGCGTTTATCGTCGTCGCCAGCATGCCCATGTGGTCGGCGCGCGTGCGCTCTACCTTCCCTCCGCCGTCCTTGACCCCGCGCCAGAAGTTGCCGCCGCCCACGACGATGCCGATCTGCGCGCCGACGGCGACGCAGTCCTTCACTGCTGCCGCCACCTCGTTCAGCACGGTAAAGTCCAGTCCGTTCTTCTTCTCTCCGGCGAGCGCCTCGCCGCTTATCTTCAGCAATATCCGCTTATACTTGGGGCTCTCCATACACTGCCTCCCGACATTCTGTTTTTTATCTCATACGGATATATTTTAATATAATATTTCCGTTTTGAAAAGATAATTTTTCATACTTTAATAAAATTTAACAGCCTGACGTTTTAAGTAAGCTCCGAATAAATCTGCAAAGCCGTGCTGCGGTCGTGCTGCGGCATTTATTCATTGCTTGCTCAAGGCATTTTTCAAATACTGCCCCGTATAGGAGTCCGGGTTTTTCGCAACCTCCTCCGGCGTGCCGCAGGCGACCACGCCGCCGCCCGCGTCTCCGCCCTCGGGTCCAAGGTCTATGATATAGTCTGCGGTCTTTATCACATCAAGATTATGTTCTATCACTATAACGCTGTTGCCGGCGTCCACCAGCCGCTGCAGCACCTCTATCAGCTTGTGCACGTCATAGCTGTGCAGTCCCGTGGTCGGCTCGTCCAGAATGTATACCGTCCTCCCGGTGGGACGGCGGGAAAGCTCTGTCGCCAGCTTCACTCTCTGCGCCTCGCCTCCGGACAGCGTC
>JAFTDT010000096.1 GCA_017453985.1 Clostridia bacterium | reverse complement strand
GCTTTTCCGCAGCCATTCCGTATTCAGGCTGACTCCTCTGAAGGGCGTAAATACCAGTATTACCATCAGACACGCGCATCCGAGCCTGACGATCTCCTTCTTTGCCCCCTCGCCGGTCAGCATCATGGCAAGCGTGCATATGATCCCGCCGGCAAATATCCGCGTTATCAGCACTCTGAAAAAATCACTCATGCTGCTGTCACCGCCATGCTTACCGTTATGGAGATGAAGACCGCCGCACAGCAGGCTCCAAGCACGCCGAGAGCCATGCTGTATGCATCGGCAAGGCTTTCGAGAAACGCCGCGGCGCCCTTGGGAGCAAACGAAGCCGCCGCCATGGCAAGCAGCTTGAAGGCAAGCAGACCGCAAAATGACTTTATAAACGGCGTCAGACAGATAGCGCAGGCGCCTATAAAGCCGTATATTCCTATTGCTCCCCGCAGAACCGCCGCTCCGCTGAGCAATACGTCGGATGCTCCGGCTATTATAGACCCCACCACCGGCACTGCTCCTGATATAGCCGCCTGCGCGGTTTTCACTGCGGCGGCGTCCGAGGCTGCCGCTATCACGCCGGACAACGTAAGATAACCGGTGAACGCCATTATAAATATCTTGAACACCGTCCCGCTCGCCCATTTGATAAATTGGGCAACGCGGCTGAGCAGCGAGTTGCCTGATACTGCGCCAGCCGCCGCGGCAGCGATGAAAAGATATATGGAGGGTATCAGCAGACTGACGGAGAGCGTGGTGAGTATCTTTGAAAAAAACATCGCCGTTCCGGCATTGCTCACCGCGCTTACCGGCCTCCCCGATACCGCGCTCGAAACGGCGAACACCGGTATCAGCACGGCGTTGAAGCCGTCCAGCCTCTGCACCGCCGCTCTGCATTCGCCAATCACCCCGTGCGCGCCGCCAAAGCTTACCGTCAGGAGCATGCACGTCAGCGCAACATCCACGATCCGCAGGTCGAGCTTCAGCCCCGCGTCTTTAATAAAGCCGCTTGCCAGCGACGCCGCCGCGCACAGCGCCAACAGCAAAAAGCCCGCTCCGGCAGACTGTCGTATATACCGCCTGAAGCCCGCGGCGGCAGTATCCCAAAGATTTTTCAGCCCTGTTTTCAGGTCGGCGCTTTCCGGCGTAAACTCACCGTCGGAATACAGGTCATATGGAAATGCCTGCTCCAGCTTATCCGTTTCCACTGCGCCCTCCGCCATGCATGGCAGTGTGACAAGCAGCAATACGGCTATTGCAGCAATTACCCTTTTCATTTATATCGCTCCTATGCTTTTGAGCGCCTGCTCGACAAGCGGCAATATGCAAACCGCGCCGGCAACAGCGCCCGCGATCTCCACCTTTGCCGCCATGGCGCCCTCGCCGGCGTCACGACACAGCTCTCCGCATATGCGTATGCAAATCGTCAGCGCCACGGTTTTGAAAAGCGGCGCATAAAGTTCTCTGCTGACGCCTGTTAAGTCTATCAGCTTTACTGCATATGTATATATTTGCTTTACTGGCTGCAATAATATAAACGCGATAAAAGCGCAGGCGGATATCGCCAGCAGAAATGCGCCTGTTTCGTTTTTCTTCCGCAGCAGCGCCGCGGCAATGCTTGTGAAGATCGCAAGCATGCATATTCTGACCGCCCAGCTCATCTCAGAAACCGAAGGTCGTCTTGATCAGGTTGAACATATCGCTTATTTCGTGTATGAGGATCATCATTACGACGATGAGTCCCGCCAGCGTCGTCATCATTGCCTGTTCCTCCCTGCCGGAGCGAATAAGAAGCTGATTCAGCACGGCGACCAATATGCCGATGGCGGCAACCTTAAAAATCAGATCCACCTGCATGACTGCCGCACCCTCATATCACCGCCAGCGCCAGCACTATTCCCGCCGTTATGCCCATCGCGCTGTACACTCTGCCCTTCTGCGCCGCCTCCGCTTCCACACGCTTCAGCTCGCTTTCCAAGTGCCTCAGCGCGGCGTTGATGATATCCGCCTGCATGGCGGCGTCATATCTGCCCACGGAATACAGCGCGTGAAATATATTTTTGCTGTCGGATGCATTCAACCCGCTTTCCATCAGGAAGTGCGCCTCATGCTGCGCCGCCTGCCAAAAGCTGCCGCTCCGGGTCTGCATGCGCTCTCCGATCCTTTTGAAAAACTCGGCTGCCGCCCCGCCTATCTCATCCGTCGTTTCCAAAAGCTGCGGCACCGGCGCGCTGCGGAAAACGATCTCCGCCTTTATGATCTGCAGGGCGGAAATAAAGCTTCGAAGCGATGATATGCGCTTTTTAATCGCTCTGTTCATGGAAATACCTATTGCCGAGCACGAGCCTGCTATCATTATCAATCCTATCATTTTCAGCATTTCTTTCCCCTCCGGAAGCATATGTCCTGTACTGCCTTTTTCCGCCGATATTTTCTATCGTCACGATCCTTGTGAATATCCCTTCCTGCATGAGACGCCGGTATATCATTCTTCTGTCAAGCTCCTCCGCACTGCCATGCAGCGCCGTCAGGAAGCTGCAGCCGCTGTATGCGGCGCGTATGACCGCCTCTGCATCCTCCTCGGCAGTTATTTCGTCCAGCACTATCACGTCCGGACGCATGCTCCTTATCAGCATTTCCACCGCCTCCGACTTGCTCCCTCCCGACAGCACGTCGCACATGCCTATATCGAACGCCGCGCCTCCCGTGCCGCAGGCGGCGATCTCATACCTTTCATCTGCCACGGATACGTTCATAGTCATTGACAGCGTCCTTGCCATATCCCGCAGCAGCGTGGTCTTGCCGACTCCTGGCGGCGCTGCGATCAGCGTGCTTTCAAAGCCCTCCGGATACAGCCTTTTCACGACGCCGTCTCCGATGCCTGTCATCTGCTTTGCGATCCGGATATTCAGCGACGAAAACGCCCGCACCGTTTCGCCGGTATATTCGCCGCATACTCCGATGCGATGCCCGCCGTCCGCTGTGACGAAGCCGCGCTTTAGCTGCTGTCCGTATGTATGCAGCGAGGATTTGGTCGCGTTCGCCAGCACCGTCTCTAAATCTTCGCGCGTCACTGTCGGCGCGGCGCCGTTGTCCCGCAGCACCTCGCTGCCGTCGCCCAAGAGGGCGAGCATCGGCCTGCCAAGTCTGAGCCGCAGCTCCTCACATTCTATCTGCTGTTCTCTTTCAAGCGAAAATGCCGCCCGCCACAGTCTTTCCGGCAGCAGTCCCGCCGCTGTGTGAAAGCTCTTCAGAAAATCTCGTTTGTCCATAGTCTTGTCCTCCTGCTGCTATCATCTTATTCGGACAAACTGTGTTTAAGAACATAAAAAAGCCCGGGATGCGTCCCGGACTTCGATATTCGGTAAAGCTAAGCTGCACAGCGGCACAGACGTACAGACGTATTTATTTCTTTTTAAAAAACAAAACAAGCTGTGCAGTCGCACATCCCGCGCTGAGAGCCAAGGCAAAACAGGAAAGAGTAAACTGAATGTTGGTGACGCTGCTCGTCACACCTATAATCGCGGCTATCGCCGCTATGGTAAAGCAGATTGCGGCTATCAAGTGCGTTCGTTTCTTTTTCAAAAGCAAGCCCTCAGCTTCCTGCTTTGCAGAGCGTACAATAGGAATATCCGTATCGCTTTGATAATCATCATTCAGCAGATAATCGGTGGTAACGCTGAACAGCTTACTGATCTGCAATATATTTTGAGCATCAGGCAGAGCTGTTCCGTTTTCCCAACGGCTGACAGCCTGCCTCGACACATACAGTTTTTCTGCCAATTCTTCCTGTGACCAGCCGTTCTCTTTTCTGAGCATAATCAGTTTTTCGGGTAATGTCATGGAAAAAGCCTCCTCATATGATTGGTGATTTCATTGTAGTCAAAAACGCCCGCAAACACCACCACATCAAGTTTACAAGCCCGCAACATGACTTTACATGCCGCAAAAACCCGACTGTTTCATTTCCAAAAATAAGAGCAAATATGCTTTTTGCTTAAATCAAGCCTTATCACCTTTTATCCGTGATAAAGCCTTACTCGGAAGCTGCGCTAAAATTACCGCACAGAACATCAGCACACAGCCGCATATCTCTCTTGCCGATAAGCCGCGCGACATTACCACCCAGTCTGTCAGCACCGCAAAAACGGATTCCATGCTGAGCAGCAGCGACGCCACCTCCGGCGCGATGTCCCGCTGGGCGATTATCTGCAGCGTATATGCCACACCGCAGGACAGCACGCCGGTGTAGAGCAGCGGCAGCGCGGCGGCACGGATATCCGCAAGCGACGGCGACTCGAAAATAAGCATAAACGGCAGCGACAAAATCCCCGCCGTCACGAACTGTATTGCCGACAGCTTGAGTCCGTCCGTCACGGGAGAATATTTATCTATCACCAATATGTGCAGCGAAAAGAAAAACGCGCAGCACAGCACCAGCAGATCGCCCTTGCCGATGCTCAAATCCTCGGTTATGCATAGAAAATACAGCCCCGCCAACGCCAATACTACGCCGAGCCATATCCGCAGCGGCAGCTTTTTCTTCATAAACACGCCCAAGAGCGGAACTATAACGATATACAGCGCGGTTATAAAGCCTGCCTTGCCCGCGGTGGTATGCTCTATGCCCATCTGCTGCACCGTGCTGGCAGCAAACAAAAGCACGCCGCATAGCACTCCTCCGCGCAGCAGCGTTTTTCGGTCATGCGATTGGCTGCCAGAGCTGCGGCGAGACCTTACGGCAATCACCGGCGCAAGCACCGCCGCGCCTATCAGCATGCGTATGCCGTTGAAAGCAAACGGCTCCAGATGCTCGCTACCCGCGCTCTGCGCAACAAAGGCGGAGCCCCAGATAAAGGTTGTAAGCAAAATCAGCAGGGTTCCCTTTATACGTTTAGTCTTAATAATAATTCTCCTTTATGTATAGTTAGGCATGACAAGTATAAGGCAGAATAATTTTTCTGTCAAGTTATTGACATCTAACTGAAATAGTGTTATATTTGAGTTGACCCCCTCCCCCGGGGGCGGGGAAATGCAAGGGAGGCGTTTTAACATGCACAAGCATTTCAGCAAAGACCTCGACAACCGTCTGGCGGCGATAGAAGGACATATTGCCGCCATACGCCGCATGATGGCAAACGGCAGAGAGTGCGAGGAGCTGCTGGTGCAGCTCTCAGCGGCGGAAAGCTCGCTGAATAAGGTCGCAAAAATAATCCTCAAGGATCACCTCAACTCCTGCGTAAGAGAAAGCATCGAACGCGGCGAAAGCAATATTCTCGAAAGCTTCAACAGCATACTCGACAAATATATTTAAAAAGGAGATATCGTCATGAAAAAGACCCTTCATATCACCGGACTGGACTGCGCCAACTGAGCGGCAAAGGTAGAACGCGCAATAAACAAGCTCGACGAAGTAGAGAGCGCAACGCTCAACTTCATGACCGGCAAGCTCTCCATCGAGGCGGCGGAGGATAAAATGGAAGCTGTTATCGCCGCCGCGCTTGCCGCCGCAAAAAAGGTAGAACCCGACGTCGTGATAAAATAAGCACTATGAAAAAGCGTCTATGGCGTATAATCGCCGCCCTGTGCCTGTTTGCATCGTCATTTTTCATCAAGGAGCCCGCCCTGCTCCACGACGGCGTGCTGGTCTGCGCCTATCTGCTCGCCGGATATGACGTTATCTGGAAGGCGGTGCGCAACATACTGCGCGGACAGGTTTTTGACGAAAACTTCCTGATGTGCGTGGCGACCTTCGGCGCCTTTGCGCTGCGGGATTTTGCCGAGAGCGCCGCTGTCATGATATTTTTCCAGATAGGCGAGCTTTTCCAGAGCTATGCCGTGAACCGCTCCCGCCGCTCCATCGCCGCGGTGATGGATATACGCCCTGACCACGCCAACCTGCTTACCGAAAGCGGAGAGGTGCAGACCGATCCGGAAACGGTAAGCATCGGCGATGTGATACTGGTGCATCCCGGCGAGAAGATACCGCTGGACGGGCAGGTGCTGGAGGGCAGCTCCACCCTCGACACTGCCGCCCTGACGGGCGAATCCGCGCCGCGCTCCGTCGGTGAGGGCGACGAGGTGCTGAGCGGATGCATCAACATGACGGGACTGCTGAAAATACGGGTCACGCAGACCTTCGGAGAGTCCACGGTCAGCAAAATCCTCGATTTGGTGGAAAACGCCTCCTCGCAGAAATCCTCGCAAGAGAACTTCATCACCAAGTTTGCGCGCTGGTATACTCCCGCCGTGGTGGGCGCGGCAGTCGTGCTGGCGTTTGTGCCGCCGCTTTTTATTCCGGGGCATCCCTTTGCGCTGTGGATATCGCGGGCGCTCAATTTTCTCGTTGTTTCCTGCCCCTGTGCGCTCGTCATTTCAATCCCGATGAGCTTTTTCGGCGGGATAGGCGGCGCCTCGGCGCGCGGAATACTTATTAAGGGCGGAAATTACATGGAGGCGCTCGCCAAGTGCAGCACCGTGGTATTTGACAAGACCGGCACGCTGACACAGGGCACATTTTCCGTGACGAACATTTTCCCCGTCGAAGTAAGCTCGCAGGAGCTGCTGCGGCTGGCGGCGCATGCGGAGTTTTTCTCCCGCCACCCAATATCCGTTTCGCTGACCGATGCTTTCGGGCGAGACAGCATCAGCGAGGAGCTGATAAGCGGCTTCAGCGAGATATCCGGTCGAGGAGTGAGCGTGCTGGTCGACGGGCGGCACATCCTTGCCGGCAACCGCAGGCTGATGGATGAAAACGGCGTCGCTCTCCCCTCAGGCGAAATGCAGACAGGCGGCACCTCTATCCATGTGGCAGCCGACGGAAAATACCTCGGATATATAGTAATATCAGACACTGTAAAGCCGGACGCCTATAATGCCGTTTCCGCACTGAAGGACGCCGGCATCAGCCGCATAGCCATGCTGACCGGCGACAATGCCGCCTCCGCAGAGCCGGTGGCGCGTCAGCTTTGCATAGACCGCGTATACGCCGACCTGCTGCCACAGGATAAGGTCTGCAAGATAGAGGAGCTGATAAGCGACGGCACTCCCGGCACCGTAGCCTTTGTCGGCGACGGCATAAACGACGCACCGGTGCTTTCTCGCGCCGACGTCGGCATCGCCATGGGCGGAGTAGGCTCCGACGCCGCAATCGAAGCGGCGGATATCGTGATAATGACCGACGAGCCTTCCCGCATCTCCACCGCTATCAAAATCTCACAGAAAACCCTGCGTATCGCCTCTGAAAATATCGTATTTGCAATAGGTGTAAAGCTGATCGTCCTTATACTCAGCGCGTTCGGTCTTTCCAACATGTGGCAGGCGGTGTTCGCCGACGTCGGCGTTGCCGTGATCGCCATTCTCAACGCGCTGCGCGCCATGAACAGCAGAATGCTTTGATCTTCGCGTAAATTTTTCCTTAATTTCTCCCTAATTTCATTGAAATATATCATTAAGCATGATAAAATTATGTCGTATCAGTGAGACTTCATACGCTGAAGATGAAAGGAGAACTATCATGAAAAAGACTTTGAGGCTTGCATATGTAATGCTTGCCGTCGCTTTTGCCCTTGCGGTCGGCGCTTTTGCCGCCCCGGATAAGATCGAGGTGCTGCTCAACGGCGAGGTAGTAAGCTTTACCGACGCGGAGCCGCGCATCGTTGACAGCCGTACCTTTATCCCCTTCCGCGCCGTATTCAACGCGCTGGGCTTTGCGGACAATGACATAACCTTTGACGGCGCGACCCGTACGGTCTCCGCCAAGAAGGGCGATACCGTCATCTCGCTCGTGATCGGCGAGAAAAAGCTCACCCGCACCGTGGGAAGCAAGACAGATGCTATCGTCACTGATGTGGCTGCGTTCATCGACCCCGCGCTTGGGCGCACCTATGTCCCCGTCCGCTTTGTCGCGGAATCACTGGGATGCAATGTCGGCTGGGATGCAGACGACCGCACCGTGCTGATAGACGATGTGAAGGCACTTATCGCCGGCAATAACGACAATTACAGCATTATTAAGGGTATAATAGGCTTTTATTCCGATTTTGCAGACAAAAATTTAACCATGAAGGGCACTGTTTCTTCTCAGGTGACGTCAAATGAGACGAACTTGAAGCTGGACGGCACTTTTGACACTCTTACCAGCGCCAATGCCATGCAGATGGATATGATCCTCAAGCCCTCCGGCTCCATCGCCCCAAACGGTACTGCCGTGCCTATTACCTCCGTGCTGCCGCCGGAACTCAACATAGGAATGAGATATGACCTAAGCTCTGGCAAGGTCTCCCTCAAGTCCAACGAGCTGCTTGCCATGCTTATGGGAAATGGAGCTGATTTCAGCGGCAATACGTGGATGCAGCTTGACTTAAATAAGCTGCTGGAGCAAACGGATAACCCTGTAATACTTGGGCAGCTTTCAACTATGATGTCGGAGGATATTCTTGCAGAAATACTCGGCTCCATACCGCTCGATAACAGGAATTTCACGGCTAAGGACATCCTCTCTACATTTGCCGACGGCAAATTCGTTAAAAACGGCGACAAATACACGCTTACTCGCACTTTTGATATAGACCAAAAAGCAAAGCAAAAGGCAGAGATTGGCGTCGCATGCACTATGACAGGCGGCAAGGTATCCAATTATGAAATGTCGTTCAAAATATTCGAGGACGAGAAACACAGCGTCACCGTCACTGTCAAGGGTAGCAGCATCGCCCTTAAGGTCACGCTTGCGGCAGACATGGCAGACACGGTCGAAACTAAGATAGCGGTAGAGGTAGACTGCACGATCGCCTCCACCGACAAGGCGCCCGTCGGCACTCCTCCCGCCGGAGAGCTTGTCATTGACCTGACCGGCATGCTTAACTCCAATACCGGCGGAACTATCCCCGGCATCGGCGGTCTTGCCGCGTAATATCCGATATATTAAAAGAAGCCCCGCGGGGCTTCTTTTTTCGCGCCGAAAAATCATTCGCCGCGCTTTGCTTTTTCAGTCCGCATATTCCGCCGGAGGGTACCACAGTCCTCCGCCGTACCACCACAGCGTATTGAACAGACCGTAATCCTCAAAAGCCCTCTCCTCTATCATGTCGCCGTCCTTACCGACAAAATGCCTGCGGTATTCATACGGCAGACCGAGGTCATACGGGTCGGGAAAAAGCCTCATCGTTTTTCCTCCTCTATCATTTCATGCAGACAACTGAGAGCGTCCTTCAGGCTGCCGAGGCTGTCGCAAAGTCCAAGCTCCACAGCATCCTTGCCGTATACGACGCTCCCGACTTCGTTTATCAGCTCGCCGGTCTTGAGCATAAGTCCGCGCAAAATGTGTGAGCTTACCTTTGAGTTAGCCACGATGAAGTTTACTATCCTCTCCTGTATTTTTTCAAAATACGTCAGAGTCTGCGGCACGCCGAGCACCGTTCCGTTCAGCCTCACCGGATGCAGCGTCATGGTCGCCGTCGGCGCGATAAAGCATTTTCTCGCCGCCACCGCCAGCGGAACGCCTATCGAATGTCCGCCGCCGAGTATCAGCGATACCGTCGGCTTGCGCATGCCGGCTATAAGCTCGGCGATGGCAAGCCCCGCCTCTATATCGCCGCCCACGGTGTTGAGCAATATCAGCAGTCCGTCTATCTCCGGACTTTCCTCTATCGCCGCAAGCTGCGGCATGACGTGCTCGTATTTGGTCGTTTTGTTCTGCGGCGGCAGCACCTGATGCCCCTCCACCTGTCCGACTATTGTCAGACAGTGTATGGCGGCACGTCTGCCGTCCACGGTCACCGAGCCCATTTTTTCTATCTGCTCCAGCCGGGCAGCGTCTTCGTTTGTCGCCGCTTCATCGTACAGCACAAAAACACCTCCGCGAATTATTCTTCGCAGAGGCGCCTTTTTTATTAATCCTTTACATGGTATATTTTGCGGCAAATGCTTTAATTTTCTTTTTCAGCGCCGCAATATCGCCGCTGTTTTCCAGCAATATATCACAGCGTCGGTCATAATATTCCGTGCCGTTCTGCGCCGCCAGCCGCGCCCGCGCCCGCGCCTCGTCAATGCCGTCGCGCTCCGTGATGCGCCGCAGCAGCAGCTCGTCCGGGCATATCATGCCCACGGTCACGGTGCAGACGCGGTCAAGCCCGCTCTCGAACAGCAGCGGCACATCCAGCACCACCGTTCCGCTCTCTGCCGCTGCCATGCGGCGTTTCATCTCCCGAATGACAAAGGCGTGCGTTATGGCGTTGAGGTCTGCGCGCTCCGCGCCGTCGGCAAAGACGATCTCCGCCAGCTTAACGCGGTCTATCCCGCTGGTGCTGCGCGCTGAGGGAAAGCGCGCGGCAATCGCCGCATTCAGCTCCGCCGAGTCCTCCAGCAGTTCCTTATATATCCCGTCGGCGTCCAGCACCTCTGCACCCCACGCCCGCAGCTCGCGGCAGAACTCGCTCTTGCCGCTGCCGCTGCGACCGGTGACGCCGATTATCTGCTTTTCCCCGCAGCGCACCGTCTTGAAGCCGCAGGCGCGGCGCAGACGGTTGACCGTCGCGGCGTTGCGTCCGTATATGCGCGGAGACTGCACGCAGACCCGCTCGGCGCCGTGCGCGTCTATATCCCGCAGCACCGCAAAAAGACGCCTTGCATGCTCACGGTGATCAAAGCTCTCGCCGAGAGTGAACACCGCGCCGCAGCTTTTCGCCAGCTCCTCCGCGTATTCATCAAAGCACAGCGCGGCGTCATATTCGCCGCAGATGGCGCGCATTTTTTCTGCGGTCGCCTCCGGGGAGCCTTCCAACAGAGTCAGCTCGGCGCGCGGCGCGTAGTGCCGGTATTTCATTCCCGGCGAGCGCGGCTGCTCGCCGTTCTGCAGCCCGTGCTCCGCCGCGCCGTCCGTCGCCGCGCCGCCCAGCACGGCGGCTATCATTTCCTCCGTGACTGCGCCGGGACGCAGTATCACCGGCGTCTCGCCTCGCATGTCCACCACTGTGGACTCCACGCCGACGGAGCATGCTCCGCCGTCTATTATGCAGGGTATCTTTCCCGCCATGTCCTCCAGCACATGCGCCGCCGTCGTCGGAGAGGGTCTGCCGGAGGAGTTTGCCGACGGCGCTGCCAGCGGTCTGCCGCAAGCCCTGATAAGCCTTGCGGCAACGTCGTGCGCCGGCATTCTTACACCGACAGTATCCAAACCGCACGTTACCGCTCCGCAGACGCTGCCGCTCTTTTTCAGCACCATTGTCAGCGGACCCGGCCAAAACCGCTCGGCAAGCGCATACGCCTGCGGCGGGATATCCTCGCAGATATCCGCAAGCTGCCTGATATCCGCGATATGCACGATGAGCGGATTGTCCTGCGGACGCCCCTTTGCCGCAAAAATCTTCACCACCGCCGCTTCGCTGCCGGCGTCCGCCGCCAAACCGTAGACCGTTTCCGTCGGCATGGCGACGACCTCGCCGCGGCGCAGAAGCTCCGCCGCATATGTTATATTTTCTTTTAGCTCTCCGCTGAGTATGCGCGTATCCATTTATTCTCCCGCCTTCAGTCGCTCCGCCTGTGCCGCCGCCGCGAGCGCGTCTATTATCTCGTCCAGATCGCCGTTCATTATCTGCTCTATTTTATAAAGCGTCAGCCCGATGCGGTGGTCGGTAACGCGCCCCTGCGGAAAATTATATGTGCGTATGCGTCCGCTGCGGTCGCCGCTGCCTACCTGACTGCGCCGCTCTCCGGCGCGCTCCTCCTCCTGTGCCTGCCGCTTTGCCTCGTAAAGCTTGGAGCGCAGTATCTTCATCGCCCGATCCCTGTTTTTATGCTGACTGCGCTCGTCCTGACACTCCACCACCACGCCCGTAGGCAGGTGCGTTATGCGGATGGCGCTTTCCGTCTTGTTGACGTGCTGCCCGCCGGCGCCGCCGCTGCGGTAGGTGTCTATCTGCAGATCCGCCGGGTTTATCTCTATCTCTACCTCCTGCGCCTCCGGCAGCACCGCCACCGTAACCGCAGAGGTATGTATCCTGCCGGAGCTTTCCGTATCGGGTACGCGCTGGACGCGGTGCGTGCCGCTCTCGTACTTAAATCGCTCCCACGCTCCCCTGCCCTCGACCATAAAGCTTATCTCCTTTATGCCGCCCAGCTCTGTCTCGTTTATATTCATCACCTCAACGGAAAAGCGGCGGCTCTCCGCATACATGCTGTACATGCGGAAAAGGTCGGCGGCAAAGAGTGCCGCCTCGTCGCCGCCCACGCCGCCGCGAATCTCCACGATGACGTTTTTATCGTCGTCCGCGTCTCTGGGCAGCAGCAGTATCTTGAGCTGCTGCTCGTACTCCGCGATGCGCTGCTTCAGCTCCTCCGTTTCCTGCTCTGCCATGGCGCGCAGCTCCGCATCGCTCTCGCGCAGCAGCTCCTTTGCCTGCTCCAGCTCCGTCAGCGCCTGCCGATAGGCGCGGTACGCCTCAACTACCGGCGTCAGCTCCTTTTGCTCCCTGAGCAGCTTTGCCGCCGCCTCCGGATCGCTGTAAAGGTCGCCGTCCTGCAATTTTTCTTCTATTTCCATAAAACGTTTTTCAACCAAGGCAAGCTTTTCCAGCATAAAACTCCATCCTCTGCATGATAAAAATTACAGTCAAATTTCGCCGTGCCGCGCGCATAATAAAAACGGGGTGAGACGATTTGAAGCGTGAAAGCAAGTATAAGCGTATCTGTCCCTCAATAAGTCCCGCCGGAATGAATAAGGACAGCGTGCGCCGCGACACCAACGCTCCGCTGCCAAATGACGAAAGCATAGAAGCAGAGCTGGAGTGGCGCAGAGAGCACCGCCAGTAAGCAAAGGCGCCCCCGGCTGAGCTGCAGCCGGGGGCAACGCCTGTTTTCTTAAAACATCATCTGTCTCCGGCGCGTAAGATTCATCGTGCCGTCCTGCATCTGGTCGATGTTCTCCAGCGCCTTGCCGGTGCCGTAAGCGACGCAGGATATCGCGTCGTCCGCCACGCGGGTGGCGATGCCGGTCTTTGCCTCTATCAGCTTGTCAAAGCCGTATATCAGGCTGCCGCCGCCGGTCATCACGATGCCGTTGGTCGCTATATCTCCGACCAGCTCCGGCGCGGTGCGCTCCAGCACGGAATGTATCGCCTCGACTATCTTTGCCGAGACCTCCTCAAACGCCTCTATCATTTCGGCGCTGCTGACCGTGAAGATACGCGGCAGACCCGTCATCAGGCAGCGTCCCTTTACCTGCATGGTCTTTTCCTCCTGATACGGGTATACGCAGCCGATGGTCATCTTCATCTCCTCCGCCGTGCGCTCGCCTATAAGTACGTTGTGCTTGCGGCGGATATCTTTTATCACCGCTTCGTCAAACTTGTCTCCGGCGATCTTGATGGAGGTGGACTCGACTATGCCGCCAAGCGATATTACCGCGATATCCGCCGTGCCGCCGCCGATATCGACCACCATATGTCCGTTCGGCTCGGCAATGTCGATGCCCGCGCCGATGGCAGCGGCGACCGGCTCCTCGATCAGAAACACACGCTTGGCTCCCGCCTGCGTGCCGGCGTCGATGACCGCTCTTTCCTCGACCTCGGTGATGACGCTGGGTATGCAGATGATGACGTTCGGCTTGAAGAGCCGGAAGCCGAGCACCTTTTTGATGAACTCCTTTATCATCTTCTCCGTCATTTCATAGTCGGAAATGACGCCCTCGCGCAGCGGACGCACCGCCACGATATTCCCGGGCGTTCTGCCCAGCATGCTCTGCGCCTCGGAGCCGACGGCAAGTATCTTGCCCGTCATCTTCTCCACCGCCACCACCGACGGCTCGCAAAGCACTACGCCTTTACCCTTTACGAAAACCAATACCGAGGCAGTCCCCAAATCTATCCCTATATCATTTCCTGCCATATAGCTTCACACTCATTTCGCTTTATATTTATATATCTGTTTTTATCTTTTATATTATATCCAATACTCCCGCGTTTCTCAACATCAAATTTATCTTTTAACATTACAAATATCTTTCACTTGCGCGGCGTTGCCGCCGTGATGACCGTCACGCGCCCTGCTCCGTTCATTTTCAATATCCGCGCGCATTCCGACGCGGTGGAGCCGGTGGTGAGGATATCATCCGTCAGCAGAACGTGCTTTCCCGCTATCTCCTCTGTGCGGCAGCTCAGCTCAAAGGCGCCCAGCACGTTTGCCCGCCGCTGATCCGGCTTGAGGTCGAACATCGGCGCCGTCCGCCGATTCTTCTTCAGCGTGTCGAGGCAGGGCGTTTTCATAAATCCCGCCAGCTCCTGCGCCAGCAGCTCTGCGTGGTTATACCCTCTGCGGCGCATATTCAGCCTGTTCGTCGGCACCCACGTTATTATGTCCGGCTTCTGCGCCAGTTTTTCCGCGGCAGTATGCGCCATTATCCGCGCCAGCGGGCGGGCATAATTCTGCCTGCCGCTGAACTTGAAACGGTGCAGCGCCTCGCGCACCTCGTCCTCATACCACAGGCTGCTTATCGCTTCGTCGTAAAAGGCGCCCTTTGCCGTTCGCGGCTTTATATCCGGCAGCAGTATCCTGCCGCGGCATGGCGTGCATATTTCCGCCTCACCCTCTGTCAGCACTCTGCGGCAAAAGACGCACTTTGGCGGGAACAGTATATCCCAAAAACGCTCAAGCATCTCCGCACAGCTCCCTTATCCGCATGCGCAGGGCGCTGTATCGGCGGTTCTTTTTCCCCTGCGCGATCATTTCATGTATCATTTCTTCCCTGCCGACTATCACCAGCAGCTCCTTTGCCCGCGTAACTGCGGTATACAGCAGGTTGCGGCTCAGCAGCCGCTTCGGCGCGGAAAACAACGGAATAACGACCGCCCTGTATTCGCTGCCCTGCGCCTTATGCACGGTCATGGCATAGGCATGCTCCAGCTCGTTGATATCATCAAAGCTGTATTCCGCTTCTCTGTCATCAAAGCGCACCACCAGCATTCCAGAGGCTCTGTCCAGCAGCGTTATCACGCCCGTATCGCCGTTATAAACGCCGGCGCCTGCCTCGGCGCTGTCGCATTTTCTCCACATACGATCGTAATTATTGCGTATCTGCATCACACGGTCGCCGGTACGGAACACCGCGCTGCCGAACCTGACCTCATGCCGACCCGGCATGGGCGGATTGACCGCCTCCTGCAGCACCGCGTTCATCGCCTCTGTGCCGCAGGCAAGCTGACGCGACGGACATATCACCTGTATCTCATCCCATGTAACGCCGAACCGCTCCGGTATCCGCTCTGCCACCAGCGTCTTCACCGCATCTATGGCGGCGCCCATGCTGCGCGTGCTCATAAAATAAAAATCGCCTGTGTTCTTTCTGATCGGCGGCAGTTCGCCGCGGTTTATCATATGCGCGTTCAGCACTATATCGCTGCCCTGCGCCTGCCGAAACACCTTTTCCAATCTGACGCCGCCGAGACAGCCGCAGGCAAGAAGATCGGCAAAGCAGCTCCCCGCTCCGACCGGCGGGAGCTGGTCGGCGTCGCCCACCAAAACCAGCCTTGTATGCGGTTTGAGCGCATCTATCAGCGCCGAAGCCAGCGCCATGTCCAGCATGGACGCCTCGTCCACGATGACCACGTCCGCGCTGAGCGGATTTTGTCGATCCCTGCGGAAGGACATGCCGCCGCTCTCGTCCAGCGCCGCCTCCAGCAAACGGTGCAGCGTCTTTGCCTCCCTGCCGCATATCTGCCCCATGCGCTTTGCCGCCTTGCCCGTCGGCGCCGCAAGCAGCACCTTCATTCCGCACGCCTCCAGCAGCTCCGTCATCGTTTGCAGCGCGGTGGTCTTACCAGTGCCGGGACCGCCGGTTATCAGCGTCAGCCCATGCTCGAAGCACGCGCATATCGCCTGCTTCTGCATCTCGTCATACTCAAGCCCGGCGCGGCGCTCGTGCTCGGCAAACAGCCTTTCCAGCTCAGGCGGGGGAACCAGCTTCATATCATACAGTCTTTTCGCTTCCCGCGCCAAAAACATCTCCTGCCGCCATATATGCTCTAAATAGCACGCCTGCACCGCGCCGATCTCCTCCGACACCACGTATCCGCTCTCTGCAAGCTCTGCAAGCGCGGACTCCAGCAGCTCCGCAGCCTCGCCGCAAAGATCCCGCGCCGCGATTATCAGCTTGTGCCAAGGGATGAAGGCGTGCCCGTTCTGCAGATTATATGACAGCTCGTAAATAAGCGCCGCCTTTAGCCGCAGACGGCTGTCCGGCTCTATGCCAAAGCTTTTCGCCATCATGTCCGCATGCGCAAAATCCAGCAGAAACGGCTCTCCGCACAGGATATACGGATCATCCTTCAGCGCGGAGACCGCTTCTTCTCCGTATATCTTCAGCAGCGGAGCGACAAAATAATTCGGCACGTCCCAAAAGCTGAGAAATTCCATCAGCATACGCATCGAATTGAGCCGCAAAAACTCCTGCTGTATCTCCCGCGCTTTTTTCAGGCTTATGCCCCGTATCCCGGCAAGCTTTTCCGGCGACTCCGCCAAAACGGTAAAGGTATCCGCGCCGAAGGCGTCTGTTATCGCCCTCGCGGTTTTTGGCCCTATCCCGCGCACCGCGCGCGAGGCGAGGTAATCGTATATCCTTTCTTTATCCGAGGGCATTTCGCGCTCGTACGAGCTGACGCTGAACTGCAGTCCGTGCTGCGGGTGGTTGACGTATTCTCCCAGCGCGATTATTCTTTCGCCCACGCCAAGAAAGGGCATTACTCCCACGACGGTCATTTCTTCTCCGTCGGAAAGCGACGCCCTTGCCACGGTGTAGCCGTTATCGTTATTTTTGAATATTATCGAGTCTACCGTTCCCTCGATCCTGGAATATTCCCGCTCCATCTTCTTCTCCGAGGGCGTAAAAGCCCCGTTCTCTTATTGCCCGTTCCTCCGCCGCGCTGAAAGCTCCGCAGAGACAAATATCCATCTCCGCCGCATATTTTTCCCGCAGAATATCCGCCTTTTTCAGAAACAGTCCTATGTCCTCGCCGTCCGCACGCCGATACAGCAGCGCCGTGCGCCCACGCAGCGCGGCGCCGTCGAGAAACATCAGCACATAAAGCTCCCATAAAAATATGAGCGCACCGAATGCGGCAAATATATAGATCACCGCGCTGAAAAACATTTTCACTGACGCTTCCGCCCCCTTTGTTCCAGCTTATGCCAAAGGGGGCGGCTTTGCCAATCCGATTTATTCCTTGTGCCACTTTACGCCCTGCGGCGTGTCCTCAAGAATTATGCCCTGCTCCTTCAGCATATCCCTGATGCGGTCTGCCTCGGCAAAGTTCTTGCTCCGGCGCGCCTCCTGACGCTGCTCGATAAGGCTCTCTATCTCGCTGTCCAGCGACTGCTCTGCCTTTTCTCCGACGCCGATAATGCCGCACAGCTCCTCCAGCACCGCCAGCGCCGCTTTTGCATATGCCGCCGTGACCGCCTCGGACGATGCGACGGTGTTGGCGTCGCGCACCAGCTCGAATATCGCCGCTATCGCGTCGGCCGTGTTGATATCGTCGTCCATCGCCGCGCAGAACTCCTCGCGGTATTTGTCAAACCTGCCGCACGCCTCCCGCTCCTCCGTCGTCATATCGCCTGCGGCTCCGTTTTCCGTCAGAAAGCGCAGATTGTTGAGTGCGGAATTCAGCCGCGCCAGCGCCGCACGCGCCTGCTCGAGCGACTCCTGCGAATAGTTGATCGGGCTGCGGTAATGCGCGGACAGCATGAAGAAGCGTATCGCGTCATAGCCGTAGGTCTTTGCCGCCTCGCGGACGGTGAAGAAATTGCCCAGCGACTTGCTCATCTTGCGGTTGTCTATGTTGAGAAAGGCGTTATGCAGCCAGTAATGGGCAAACGGCTTGCCGGAAGCGCCCTCGCTCTGCGCGATTTCGTTTTCATGATGCGGGAAGCACAGGTCGATGCCGCCGGAATGTATGTCGATCGTCTCGCCCAGATAGCGGCGGGACATCGCCGAGCATTCTATATGCCAGCCGGGGCGTCCCTCGCCCCACGGCGAGCTCCAGCTCGGTTCGCCGGGCTTTGCCGCCTTCCACAGCGCAAAGTCTATCGGATCCTCCTTCTGCTCGCCCACCGCGATGCGCGCGCCGGACTCCAGCTCGTCTATCGGCTGATGGGACAGCTTGCCGTAGCCCTCAAAGGCTCTCGCGCGAAAATACACATCTCCGCCCGCCTCATACGCCAGTCCCTTCTTTTCCAAGGTGCTGATTATATCTATGATAGCATCTATGTTTTCCGTAGCTCTGGGATGATATGTCGCCTTTTTTATGCCCAGCCCCTCGGCGTCCACATAATATTCGCGGATAAATCTCTCCGCCACGTCGGAAAAGCCGACGCCGTCTTTATTCGCCCGATTTATCACTTTGTCGTCGATATCCGTAAAGTTCTGTACGAAGGTCACCTCGTAGCCCTTATACTCAAGATAGCGGCGCAGCACGTCGAACATGATGAATGGGCGCGCGTTGCCGATGTGGAAATAATCGTAAACGGTCGGACCGCAGGAATACATCTTCACCTTGCCCGGCTCGATGCTGACGAATTCTTCCTTTTTTCTGCTTAAAGTATTGTAAAGCTTCATGTTTTCAACTTCCCCTATGCGTAAATCCGTCCTTGATGACAGAAACATTTTTTCTCACGTAATTTATTCCGGAGCACACGCTGATGAGCACCATTGCAAGGATTATCAGATCCTGGAGCGTTACCGTTCCTCCGAGGCTGATGGGGTGAAGCCGCAGCAGCAGGAAGGATATGCCGAGCATATGTATCAGCGTCTTCATCTTGCCCCAGCGAGACGCCTGTATCACCACGCCGTCCACCGCCGCGACCATGCGCAGCGAAGTAACTACAAACTCTCTGGCAAGGATTATCACCGCCGCCCATGCCGGCATGATATCCTGCCCCACGAAAATGAGCAGCGCCGTCATGACCAGCAGCTTGTCTGCGAGCGGGTCCATAAACTTGCCGAAGTTCGTGACCTGATGCATTTTGCGGGCGATATGCCCGTCTATTGCGTCGGTAATGCTCGCAATGATGAATATGGCTATCGCCACAGCCTCGTATACCGCGCCCGTCTTTATCGCAAAGACGTAAAATATCGGTATCATCAGCACCCTCGCCACCGTAATGATATTTGCAGTCGTCACAGCTTACGCCTCCTCCCGGACTCCGCCGTACCGTAAAGATCACAGCCCTCTGCCCGGTCAATCCTTATATCTATGAAATCGCCCTCTGCGGCGCTTTCTTCCTCAAAATAAACCGCTCCGTCTATCTCCGGCGCGTCCATATAACTCCTGCCGTACTGCCTCCCGCTCTCGTCCCTGCCGCAGCAAAGCACGGTGAGCGTTTTACCCGTCAAGGACGCAGAGTGTTCGTTCATTATCTCCTCCTGAAGACTGTACAGCCGCACCCGCCGCGCCTCCTTGACTGGCTCCGGCACCTGCTCCGGCATATCCGCCGCCGGCGTGCCCTCCTCGCGCGAATAGGCAAACACGCCCACTCGCTCCAGCCGGTATTCGGCAAGGAAATCGTACAGCTCCTCAAACTCATCCTCCGTCTCGCCTGGAAAGCCGACTATCAGGCTGGTGCGTATCACGCTGTCCGGCATCAGGGAGCGTATGCGGTCTATTCGCTCTCGAATGAGCGCCCCGCCGCCGCGGCGGTTCATCTCTTTTAATATCCTATCATTTATATGCTGCAGAGGCAAGTCGAAATATTTAAGTATTTTATCATTTTCCGCGACGACCCGCAAAAGCTCGTCGTCTATTTCGTCCGGATACAGATAATGCAGCCTTATCCAGCGCACGCCCTCTATCCCGCACAGCCGCCGCAGCAGCTCTGCCAGCATGCGTCTGCCGTAAATATCCGTGCCGTAGCGCGTTATGTCCTGCGCGACTATCAGCAGCTCGCGTACGCCTTCCGCCGCCAGCGCCTCCGCCCGCGAGACAAGCTCCTCCAAAGGCAGGCTGCGATACGCGCCGCGCAGCGAGGGGATCACACAGTATGAACAGCGGTTGTCGCAGCCCTCCGCTATTTTGAGATAGGCGCTGTATTTCGGCGTGAGCAGCACTCGCTCGCCCTCTATCGGGCTGCTTTCCTGCGGCGCAAAAAGCTCTATCGGCGCACAGTGCTCCATCGCGCCCTGCACTGCCTCCAATATATTCTGATAGCTGCCTGTACCAAGCACGGCGTCCACCTCCGGCAGCTCGCGCAGAAACTCGTCCTTATAGCGTTCTGCAAGGCAGCCCGTCACCACCAGCGCGGAAAGTCCGCCCTCGCTTTTCAGCGCCGCAAGCGAGAGGATGGCGTTTATCGCCTCCTCCTTCGCCGCGTCGATAAAGCCGCAGGTGTTGACTATCGCCGCGTCCGCTTTCTCCGGACTCTCGACGATCTCCATGCCGCCATTTTTCAGTATCGCCAGCATCTGCTCCGAATTGACCAGATTTTTCGGACATCCCAGAGACAGCAGATATATCTTATAGCTCACCGTTATCCTCCAGCTCCGACGTATACCGCCGCAGTATATCGCTGATTTCCTCATAGGAAAAGCCCCGGCGGAACAGCGCGTCGTGCACGCGCTTTACGTCTTTTCTGTCGGCGTTTTTCCGGGAAAGCTTTCCCGCCGCAAACGCCAGCGCCTTATCCATATCGGGAGTAAACTCCTCCATTGCCGCCTCTATATCCTCGTCGGATATATGCTTCTTCCTCAGCTCCTGCCGCACCCTGCCCGCGCCATAGCCGCGCATGGCATAGCCGCGCGCGATATCGGCGGCATATCGGCTGTCGCTCAGCAGCCCCAGCTCCTGCAGGCGCGACACCGCCCATTCGGCGTCGCTCTCCTCCACGCCTTTTTCCAAAAGGCGCTCCAGCAGATCGCGGCTGCTGCGGTTCCTGTATTGCAGCACGTTCGCCGCAGTATTCAGGGCTTTTTTCCGGCTTTCCTCAGACATTTATCATTCGTCCTCAAAATCGTCCGCAAAGACCTCGATGCCGCTCTTGCCGGCAGGAGCCTTTGCTGCGGCAGGCTTCTCTGCCGGCGTCGGCGCCGCTTTTTCCTTATCGTCCTCCTGCGTGCTGAGCAGCTTGGCAAGGATCTCCTTCTCCAGCTTGTCCGCCTCTTCCTCATTGGTCTTGAAATACTGCTTGGCGGCGTCTCTGCCCTGTCCGAGCCTCATGTCGCCTATGTAGAACCACGCGCCGGACTTCTGCACCAGACCGAGCTTTACGCCCATGTCCACCAGCTCTCCGGTCTTGGAGATGCCCTCGCCGTACATTATGTCAAACTCCGCCTCCTTGAAGGGCGGCGCAACCTTATTCTTTACCACCTTTGCCCGCGTGCGGCTGCCCAGCAGCGTCGTGCCGCTCTTGATATGCTCGGCGCGCCTTATCTCGATGCGCACGCTGGAATAGAATTTCAGCGCCCTGCCGCCGGTGGTGGTCTCCGGATTGCCGTATATCACGCCAATCTTTTCTCTGAGCTGATTGATAAATACCACAACGCAGTTGGACTTTGCGATGGCGCCTGCCAGCTTGCGCAGCGCCTGCGACATCAGGCGGGCATGCAGCCCCACAAAGCTGTCTCCCATCTCGCCCTCTATCTCGGCACGCGGCACGAGCGCGGCGACGGAGTCCACCACCAGCACGTCGATGGCTCCGGAGCGCACCAGTGCCTCGGCTATTTCCAGCGCCTGCTCGCCGGTGTCCGGCTGCGAGATGAGCAGGCTGTCCGTATCGACGCCCAGCGCCTTGGCGTAGACAGGGTCGAGCGCATGCTCTGCGTCGATGAATGCCGCATCTCCGCCCGCTTTCTGCGCAGACGCGACTATGTGCAGAGCCACGGTGGTCTTACCGCTGCTCTCAGGACCGTATATCTCGATTATGCGTCCGCGCGGGACGCCTCCGATGCCAAGCGCCGCGTCCAGCGAGATGGAGCCTGTCGATATCGTCTCCACATTCATCGCCGGGTTCTCGCCCAGCCGCATGACCGTGCCCTTGCCAAATTGCTTTTCAAGCTGCTGCAGAGCTGTCTCCAGAGCCTTTTTCTTGTCCATATGTAACACCTCTCCTGCCCATTATATTTTATTTTTTCGGACATAAATATCCCGTCAAATACATTCTAACACAACTTTTCACAAAAAGCAAACATTTGTTCGTCATCACTGTGATATCCCGATGACTACCCTTTCCACGCCGTTGAGATCGCTGACGTAGCGCAGCTCCGTATAACCCTGCTCCTCCATTATCTCCATCACGTCCCAGTACTGCCCCTGCCCGACCTCAAACATCAGCGCGCCGCCCTTGAGCAGCGCCGCCTTGTAATTGCGGCTTATCGCGCGGTAGAAGTCCAGTCCGTCCTCGCCGCCGCAGAGCGCCAGATACGGCTCCTCGCGCACTTCTCTGTCCAGCCCGTCCATTTCTCCCGCGGGTATGTACGGCGGGTTGCACAGTATGAGATTGTATTCCGCCAGCAGCTTGTCCCGCTCGCGCAGCGCGTCGGTCTTGACTGTAACGGCGCGGGCGGTCAGCATGTGACGCGCCAAATTGCGGCGCGTGATATGCAGCGCCGGCTCGGAAATATCCGCGAAAACGCCGGTCGCGGCGGTCGATATGTTTTTGAGCACCGCTATCCCCACGCAGCCGCAGCCGCAGCAAAGGTCGAGCACCCGCCCCTTGCTGCGTTTTTCCATAAACTCTATGCCGCAGCCGACCAGCGTTTCCGTATCGGCGCGCGGTATGAGCGTATCGCGGCTTATGATGAAGTTCAGCCCGTAAAAATCCCATTCTCCGGTTATATACTGCACTGGAGTGCCGGACAGCCGCAGCTGCACCAGCCGCTCTATCTCATCCGCGTCCTTCTGAAACACCAGCATATCCTTCTTATGATGGAAGTCGTCCCGGCTGAGCTTCAGCGCACAGCAGACCAGCTCCCTCGCCTCGATCTGAAAGCCGGCCATTCCCGCCTTACGCAAGATATTGCGAACGTCAAGATATGCGTCGCCGAGCGTCTTGACCATATTACCACCTGTCCTCGTCTTCGTTCTCCGGGATAACGAGACGCAGCGACTCTATCCCGACCTCAATCATGCTGTCGTCCGGCTCATTAGTGGTAAGCCGCTGCATGAGAAGCCCCGGCGCGCGCAGCAGCATGGTGAAGCGGTTGTCGTGCCTGCCGGCAAATCGGTTTACCTCATAGCTGACGGCGACTATCAGCGGCAGCAGCGCCAGCCTGATAAGCACGCGGACAAGCGGATCCTTCCACGTGAACAGCGAGGTGAACAGTATGCTGATGATCATCACGACAAACAAAAAGCTTGTGCCGCAGCGCGGATGAAAGCGGCTGTGACGGCGCACATTATCCACCGTCAGCTCCTCGCCTGCCTCGTAGCAGGCGATGGTCTTATGCTCCGCGCCGTGATACATGTACGTTCTGCGCATATCCTTCTGCTTGGAGGTGACGTATATGAAAAGCACGAAGATGATTATCCGCACCAAGCCCTCGACAAGATTGCGCACGATATTCGGCAGTCCTTCACCGAACAGCCCCGCGATCAGCGTCGGCAGCATGAAAAACAGCACTATCGGTATGGCGATGCCGAAAACGACCGCAAGCCCCATCAGCGCCTTTTCCACCTTTTCATTTCCGAGCTTTTCGTTCAGCCAATTTTCAATCCTTCCCTCCGGCTCCGCCGTGTCCTCCTCGGCAAAGCTTGCCGAATAGGTTATCGCGTTCATGCCGTATCTCATCGAATTGAAGAAATTTACCACGCCGCGCACCAGCGGCAGCCTGCCTATCTTCAGCTTGCTTGCACTGCCGACCTCGTCGATCTTCACCGCCAGCTCGCCGTCCGGCTTGCGCACGACTATCGCAGACCGCGAGGGTCCGCGCATAAGTATGCCCTCCAGCAGCGCCTGTCCGCCTATCGTTGTTTTTTTATCCATATTCTCAGTCTCCGTCCGCTTCTTTATATATCGGGAGCGATATCACAGCCTCTGTGCCCTCCCCGTAAACACTGTTTATATCAAGGGTCCCGCCATGCAGAGTCATTATCTCATTGCACACCGCCAGCCCTATGCCAGTGCCTCTGCCTCTTGCGCTGCCCTTAAAGAACTTCTCCTTTACAAACGGCAGCTCGTTTTCCGGTATGCCCTGCCCATAGTCGCGTATGCTTACCAGACCCATATCTCCGTCATTTTTGATCGTTATATCTACCTTGCCGCCGTCCTTGCCGTATTTGGCGGCATTGTCAATGATATTCAAAAACACCTGCTTGAGCCTGTTTTTATCCGCAAACACCATAATGGGCTCGTCCGGCTCGTCGTAATGTATTGCCACGCCCTCCTTTTTCAGCATATCCGTATATACGAACACCGCGTCGTACAAATCGCCGCGAAGGTCGAACAGTTCGGTTTGCAGCTTGAGTCCGCCGCTCTCGATGCGGGAAAAGTCCAGCATCTCCTCGACCATCTGCGACAGACGCAGAGTCTCGTTCCTGATTATCTCCAGACCGGAGCGGGCGATCTCCGGATCGTCCAAATCGTTTGCCACCGTCTCCGCCCAGCCGTTTATCGCCGTGAGCGGCGTCCGCAGCTCGTGCGAAACGGAGGAAATGAAGTCGTTCTTCAGCTTGTCCATGCGCGCAAGCTCCTCCGACATGTTATTGAGCGTCATGCACAGCTCGCCGATCTCGTCGTTGAACTCCACGTCCAGCCGGACGCCGTACTGTCCGCCGGTGATCTTTTGCGCAAGCTGGTTGATCCTTATCACCGGGTTTACTATGGACCTGAGAAAATATATATTTGAGCTTATCAGCAGCAGCATTATCCCCACCACGCCTCCTGCGAGCAGAAGATATATTTTTCCAAGCTGCTTTTCCACTATCTTCATTGAGGTGACATATCTCACCGCGCCGATCGTGCGTCCGCTGCTGTAAAAGATCGGCGAGGTGGTCGCCATGACCTTTTCCCCTGTCAGGATATCATATCCGTTATACGTCACGGTCTCCTGACGCTTCAGCGCCTCGCTCACCTCTCCGGTGGAGGGTATGAAGCCGGCAGTGAGTCCGATCGACGAAAACATCACCCTGCCGTATTCGTCAAGTATCTGCATCTCCACCTTGTCCGCGTCGCTGAAATCCTTTACCATGCTGCGCGAATATTCGTAAAACTCGCTGTAGCTTGAGCCCATATAACGGTTGAGATATCTGGACGTCGTATTGGCGCGCATCTCAAGATTGGAGCGCACCGAGCCGTAGTAATACTGATTGAGGATTATCGCCGCCATCACTGCCAGCAGAATGACGACAATAAGCATGACGCTGACATTGTTGATGAACCAGCGCCGCTTTATCCCGCTTGCCAGAAATGCCTTGCGGGACCTGTCTTTAGTTTGTCCGCCGTTCTTTTTCGCCATTGCAAAACTCCGCCCCGAAACAGGCTCAGACCTCCCACTTATAGCCGTAGCCCCATATGGTGATTATATGCTTGGGCATGGCGGCGTTTGTCTCTATCTTCAGCCGCAGCCGCCGTATATTTACATCAACAACCTTCAGGTCGCCCTGATAGTCCTTTCCCCATACGCTCTCCATGATATCGTCTCTCGACAGCGCCTTGCCGGGATTTTCCAAAAAGGTCTTCATTATAAGATACTCCACCTGCGTCAGCTCTACCTTTTTCCCCTCGCAGCGCAGCTCGCGGCTGCGCAGATCAAGCTCGTATTCGCCTGAAACGATGGTCTCGGAAAAGAACGCCGCGCCGTACATGCGTCTGTACAGCGCATCCACCCGCGCCACCAGCTCCACCACGGAAAACGGCTTGGTAACATAATCATCGGCGCCGGTCATCAGTCCGGTGACGCGGTCGCTCTCCTGCGCCATGGCGGTGAGCATGATGATGCCGATCTTGCTGCCCATGCCGCGTATGGCGCGGCATACCTCAAAGCCGTTTATGTCCGGCAGCATCACATCGAGCACGGCGATCGCCACGTCTCCGTGGCTCCGCAGATATTCCTCCGCATCCGCGCCCAGCCCAAACTCCACGGTGTCATAGCCCGCGCGCTTTAAATTTATTACCACAAAGCTGCGTATATTTTCCTCATCCTCAAGCACCAATACCTTTTTTGCCATCGTCAACGTCCCTCCACTAACCAATTTTTCTCGATCACATAAAAGCTCCGCAGCACTTCTTCTTCCGTCAGCCTCAGCGGTGATGCCTCGCCATCCGGAATGCTGTAGCAGTATATCTCCTTCGCCGTCGCCCGAAGTATCTTCAGATTGCTGTAAAGCTGCACATATTCCGCGCGATTGTCTCCCGAAAAGCAGTATATAGTCAGCAGCGTCGCATGCTCCGGCTCCTCATATCCGTTTCCGCTCTGATTGTTTGCCAAGGTCGGCACATAAAACGATACCGCCGAGGAATACACAGTGTTTATGCTCTGCGGCATCACCGTATCCCGCCATTTGTCAGGCCAGACAAAGTACCAGCCGCTTGCGGTGTCATGAAAGGTCTCTGCCTTCTTGCCCATCATCTGCCCGTCGCGGAAGCTGCACCAGGACAGTCTGTACCGCAGGTCCCCTCCGATCGCCGACGCCTCAGTGTGCCGCGATACCGGCACCTCCACATATCCGTCGCCGTCGATATCCGCCGAAGAAACGGATATCTGCCGCCATGTCGCCATGCCGGAGCCGCTTGCGCTGTCCAGCGTATCATTCACTGCCGTTGTGCCTGTGAAGCGTACCACATCGGTCACATATCCGCCTCCGCTCGCGCTGCTGTCGATAAACAGCGCCGTAAAGCCTCGCTCCGCCGTGCCGATCCGCATATTGGACACGGACTTCAGCTCGATGCACAGCTCCGCCTCATAGACCAGCGAATACATATCTCCTTTGAGTGCGTATATGTTTGCTTTATAGCGCCCCGTCATGCTATCGCGCACGACAAACGAAAGCTCGTCCGTCAGGTCATTGTTGATATCTCCGATCAGCGTACTGGAATATCTCACGTCAAGCATGCTGTACATGTTATTCTCGTTGAAGCCGAATACCGTCATTCCGAAGGTGGTCGCCTCATCAAAGCCCCACGAAAGAGCTATCGCCATGCTGCCGTCGGCAAGCATCGGATAGCTGACGGAATGCAGCGAGGTTCCGTAGCCCTCAGCATAGCCGATCTGCACATAATCGCTGCCGTCGTATTTGAACACGTACACGGAATACACGCCGGAGGCATTGCGGAAAAAGGCGATGACCTCGTCGTCGCTGTCGCCGTCGATATCGACCATCTGCACCGCCTGACGATCGGCGCCCGTCTCTGCCACCGCATACACCGCCCCCGAGGACAGCACCTCGTCAAGCCGGTTCTGCAATTGCAGGTATTCTCCGGGAAGCTTGGGCAGAGAAAGAAGACCGTCGCCGTATACCGCGGCACAGCCTGTCGTCAGCAATAATACCAAAGCCGTCAATATCAGTTTTTTGAGTTTTCCATTCTTCATACTATGATTGTACCACATTATTCCGTATTTTCAAACAAAAAAATCCGTCCCCATGCGGAGACGGATCAAAATTAAAATATCAGAAATATTTGCTTATGGATTCATCCGCTTCTTCTATGCCTGCGCTGATCGTGATGGTGAACTTCACTCCCGTAGTCTCGGAAAACTTATCCAGTCTGGCAAGGAAAGCGCCCGCCTTGGCGTCGTCGTCCATGCCGGTTATTTTATAGAGACTGTCTATAAAGACATGTGTGATATCATAATTTCCTGAGTAAAGACCGCATATGAACGACATCAAAGACTCGTAGCTGAGCTCCATCGGATATTCGGAAACGTCGATGAGCTTTGCGCTGTATTTGACGTTGAAGCGCAAATTCTGTCCCTTCTCCACGCAGACTACGTTGCCCGCCTCCTCATGTACCGCCTGATTTACCAGATCGATGACCTGTTTTGTCTTGCCGCTCCCGCGTTTACCCATAATTACCTTAACCATAAAAATCTCCTCCTTGTAATTTTATGGGATATGTTCGCTCTTCTTTATGATAACATGTATCCGCAAAAGGGGCAATGAGTTTTTTGTGAATAAGCAATTAAATTTTTCATTTTTTCATGCAGGCGGCGCGCATGAGTGCGGAAAATATGTCAAGAAGCCCTATTCGCTCCACCTCTGCCGCGGTGACTATCGGCACGGTCAGTATCACCTCGCCCTGCGATCTTACCCGCATCTCACCCGCCGTGTCGCCCTTCTGCACCGGCGCCGTCAGGCTTTCTGCCAGCACGATCTCCTTTTCCAGCGAGCCGAGCAGATATTTTTCGATAACGATCGGATCCGTGTGCTGCAGCTCGCAGGCGACCTCGCTTATTTTTCCAAGCTCCACCGGAACCGGCATTATCGGTCTGTCGCTTGTCAGCTCGGCAGAGGCAAATGTTGCAAAGCCGTAGTTGAGCATCGCGGTCACGTCCGCGTTGCGCTTTGCGCTCGTTTCGCCCTTCATCACCACAGCGATCAGCTCCAATCCGTCCCTCTCCGCCGAGGCGGAAAGGCAGAAGCCCGCGGTCGAGGTCGAGCCGGTCTTTAGCCCGGTTATACCCTCATAGGTTTTTACAAGTTTATTGGTATTAGTCAGCAGCGAGCTGCCGCCGCGTATGCTGTCCTGCCAAATGAGGGTATAGTCCTTTATTTTTTCGTGTTTGAGCAGCTCTGCCGACATCAGCGCGATATCATAAGCCGTGGTGAGGTGTCCCTCCGCGTCGAGTCCGCAGCAATTCACGAAATGAGTGTCGTTCATGCCCAGCTCCACGGCGCGCTCGTTCATTCTCGCCACAAACGCCTCCTCGGTACCCGCGATGTGCTCTGCCAACGCCACGGAGCAGTCATTCGCCGAGACCACGACCACGCATTTTATCATCTCGTCCACCGTAAGCTGCTCGCCCGCCTCCAGCCATATCTGGCTGCCACCCATGCTGCTGGCGTGTGCAGAGCCGGTCACAGGCTCCTCCAGCGATATCTGTCCCGCCTCCAGCGCCTCCATCACCAGCAGCAGCGTCATCACCTTGGTAACGCTTGCCGGCGCAAGCCGCTCATGACTGTTTTTTTCATACAGCACCTTGCCCGACGGGTGCATCAGCACCGCCGACGGACAGCTCACGCCCAGCGTATCCTCCGGCTCCGCCGCACACGGCGCGGATATGACCGCTATCATAATTACCGCAAGCAATATGCACAAAAGTTTTTTCATCTTCGCTCCTCCGCATATAAATATTTCATGCTTATGCTTATGAGCGTTATTTTGCAGATATGCCGTTGCAAATGCCGCGTTTTTAAGGTACAATTACTGCGGTGATTATTTTGAAGGTAGCGTTTTATACACTCGGCTGCAAGACAAATCAGTTTGAGACGCAGGCGCTGGAGCGCATGTTCTGCGAGCGCGGGCACGAGCTTGTGCCTTTTTCGCAGCCTGCGGATATCTATATCGTGAACACCTGCACGGTGACCGCGCTTGCCGACCGCAAATCGCGCAACGCGGCGCGGCGCGCAAAAAAGCTCAATCCCGACGCTCTGTTGATCGTCTACGGCTGCTATGCCCAGATGCGCCCCGATGAGGCGCGCGAGCTGTGCGGCGCGGATATCGTGCTTGGCTCCGCCGAAAAGGAGCGCATCGTCGATATCGCAGAGGGCGCGGCGTCTCCGCCGGTGCACGACCTGTGGCGGCAGCGGGAAGCGGAGTTCGGCTTTATGCCTGCGGGCGGACTTTCCGGACGGACGCGCGCGCTGCTGAAGATACAGGACGGGTGCCAAAACTTCTGCACCTACTGCATAATCCCTTATGCCCGCGGTCCGCTGCGTTCACTCGACCCCGATCTGGCGGTTGCGGAGGCTGTCAGGCTTGCGGAGGAGGGCTACGCGGAGATAGTCATAACCGGCATCGAGATAAGCTCTTATGGGCTGGAAAACGAGGCGTATCCCTCCCTTGCCGCGCTGCTGGACAGGCTGTGCGCCGCCGTTCCCGGCACCCGCATCCGCCTCGGCTCGCTGGAGCCGCGCACGGTGAACGCAGAGTTTGTGCGCATCTGCGCGGCACACGGCAATATCTGCCCCCATTTCCACCTTTCGCTGCAGAGCGGCTGCGACCGCACGCTGCGGCGCATGAACCGGAAATATTCCGCCGCAGAATATCTTGCGGCGTGCCGCCTTCTGCGCAAGGCTTTTCCCTTCTGCGCCATTACGACCGATCTCATCGTGGGCTTTCCCGGCGAGACGGAAGCGGATTTTGAAGAAAGCCTGGATTTCATCAGGCAATGTGAGCTGACGCAGGTGCATGTTTTTCCTTATTCCCGAAGGCAAGGCACGCCCGCGCACGATATGCCGCAGCAGCTCACCGCCGCGGACAAGGCAAGACGCGCCGCCAGAGCCGCCGATATTTGCGGCGGGCTGAAGGCGGATTTTATGCGCCGCCTCGTCGGGCAGACGCTGCCCGTGCTGTTCGAGCAGCCGGAGGACGGCGGCTATATCGGGCATTGTCCGCAATACTGCACGGTTTGGGCTGCCGGCGACGGGCTGCAGGGCAAAATACGCGAGGTGCGTTTGCTGCGCTCGGACGAAGAAAAACTGTACGGGGAAATAATTTAAAAAACATCTTTTTATGCAAAATTCGCGCGGCCTCCCACTGGGGAGCCGCGCGGCGTTACAGTATATGATTTTTCTTATACTCTGCCGACAAGCACCGACCAGCCGTCGGGACCCTGCGCTCTGCCCCACTGGATATCGGTGAGCTTGTTGTAAGCAAGCATGGATACCTTGCCTATCTCATTGTTATTGATTATCATTACCTTGTCTTCCCACTTCAGCTCGCCTACAGGGCTGATGACCGCCGCGGTACCTGTGCCGAATACCTCCTGCAGCTTGCCGGCGTCATATGCTGCGGCAATCTCCTCAATGGTGATTTTTCTCTCCGTGACCTTATAGCCCTCGGCACGAAGCAGCTCGACAACGGACTTTCTCGTGATGCCTGCGAGGATGCTGCCGTCCAGCTCAGGCGTGAGCACTTCGCCGTCGATGACGAAGAAGATATTCATCGCGCCGACCTCGCCGACGTATTTATGCTCTACGCCGTCCAGCCACAGCACCTGAGAATAGCCCTTCTCATGCGCAACCATCTGCGCCTTCATGCTTGAAGCATAGTTGCCGCCGGTCTTGGCAAAGCCGGTGCCGCCGGGCACGGCGCGGACATATTCTTCCTCAACATATATTCTGACGGGCTTCATGCCGTCGGCGTAGTACGACCCGCTGGGGCTGCACAGCACAGCGTACAGATAGGTGTCCGCCTCCTTGACGCCGAGCTTCGGCTCGATGCCGATGACCATGGGACGCAGATAGAGCGAGGCGTCCTTATCCTGCGGGATCCACTCCTTCTCCAGCTCGACCAGCGCCTTGAGGCTCTCGACGCAGAAATCCACGTCAAGCTGCGGGATGCACATACGCTCGTTGGAAATGTTCAGCCGCTTGAAGTTTTCCTCCGGACGGAACAGCAGCACTCTGCCGTCCTCTGCGCGGTAAGCCTTCATGCCCTCAAAGGTTTCCTGGCTGTAATGCAGGCAGGTAGCGGCGGGGCTGATGCTGATGGGACCGTACGGGACTATGCGGGCGTTGTGCCAGCCCTTGTCTTTGGTATAGTCCATCAGCAGCATATGGTCGGTGAAAACGCTTCCGAAGCCGAGCTTTGCGCCCTTGGCGGGCTTTTCCTTCGGGGTCTTGGTCTTTTCGATGATGAGTTTTTCCATGATGATACCCTCTCTTTCTGTTTTCAGATATTGTTTTATTTCGGTTTTTTAGGTATAATTCATTTATCGGAGGTGATATGCCATGTCTTACGGAAGCAATGCGCTTTCCGTGCAGGTAGCGGAAAAAATAACAGAGATGATATCGCAGCGGCGCTTTCTCCCCGGCGGCAAGCTGCCGAATGAGCTGGAGCTTGCCGAGGAGCTGGGCGTCAGCCGCACCACGCTGCGCGAGGCGCTGCGCATACTATCCACTCGCGGCGTCCTTGAGGTGCATCGCGGCAGGGGAACCTTTGTCACCCGCAGCGAAAACATACTGGACGACTTTGACGTGCTGAAAATTCAGAACACCCGCGTAAACACAAAGGATCTGTACGAGATGCGGCTGATGTTTGAGCCTCAGGCGGCGTATTATGCCTGCAAGCGCGCCAGCAGCGAGGAGCTTGCCACTATTTTGCAGTACGGAAAAATGGACGAGCAGATGATCGTTACCAACGACCCGCGGTGGGACGAGTACGAGCAGAAGTTCCACAACTCCATCGCCTCCGCCACGCACAACCAATTCATCACATCCCTGCTGCCGATATTCAACCGCGCCATACATCAGGGCATAATCCTTGCCAATCAGTCGCCCACCGTGGCGAACACCACACTCTACGACCACCGCAACATCATGCAGTATCTGCGGGAGCGTAACGCCGAGGGCGCCAAAGCCGCCATGCATCTGCACATCATAAATACCATGCGCACCTTTAATATCGAGCTTGACTGATAATGATTTTTCGCCGCTCCCGCAAGGATTTGCGGGAGCTTTTGCTTTTAATATATCTTCAGATTTTCGGCTACCTTGACCTCAAACGGCAGCTTCTGCAGGATATCCTTTTCCAAATCTATGCCGCGCGCGACTTCGCTTAGCTCCAGTCCGTCCGGCGTGAGTCTGAACACGCATCGCTCGGTGACATAGATTATTTCCTGCTTGTTGTCATGCGCGTTTTGGGCGCTGAAACTGAGCGCCTGCACCTGCTCCACAAACTTGGGGAACCTGCCCTCGTTCGTTATCTCGACGCCGTTTTCCGTCTCCGCGACCTTCAGCCCGCCGGCGGTAAAGGTGGTGCAGAACACGACCTTGGGAGTGAACTGTGTGATGTTGATGAAGCCGCCTATGCCGGATAGCTTCTTGGCGCTGTAATGTCCGTTCACGTTGCCGGCGCCGTCTATCTCCAGCGCGCCGATGAAGCAGATGTCCAGCCCGCCGCCGTCGTAAAAATCAAACTGCTGCGCGGTGGTGCAGATGCTGTGCGGGCTGAGCGCCGCGCCGAACGCCGTGCCGCCGGCGGGAAGTCCCTTCATCGAGCCAGCCTCGACCGTCAGCGCCACCTTTGGCAAAATGCCGTTCTTCGCCGCCTCTACCGCCACGAACTCCGGCGCGCCGACGCCGATATTTACCACATGTCCGGGCTGCAGCTCCTGCACCGCCCGACGGGCGATCAGCAGCTTTGCAATGTCCTTTTCTCCGTTCCCGCTCTCGCCTTCACGCACGAAAGCGCACAGCTCGTCATCTGTCATGAACTTATCGCCGCAGTATGCGGGATTTTCCTCTTGTATGCCGTATATCTGAGTCTGCTCCGGACAGATGCAGACGATATCGACCAGAGCGGCGGGAATTACAACCTCCCACGGGCGGCGCGGCTCGTCGAGCACGCGCTCCACCTGCACTATCACCTTTCCGCCGCGGCGGCTGACCGCCTGTGCGATGGAAAGCGCGTCACCGCAGATGGCTTCCTTCTCCATGGAAATATTGCCGTATTTGTCCGCGCTGGTGGCTTTGATAAACGCCACGTCCGGCTTGGGCGTCTTATACTTCAAACGGCGCTTGCCGTCGATGATGATTTCCTCTACAAGCTCCTGTTTTGAACGGCTGTTAAGCTGATAGCCTTTATACTTAGGATCGACGAACAGATTGAGCCCCGCGTCCGAAATTATATACTCCTGACCGGAGGCCGCGCCTCTTACCGCATGGGACATCGCTCCGAACGGAAGATTATACCCCTCCAGCTCGTTTTCCAGTATCATGCGCGCCGTATCCGGCGTGGTGGAAAAATGGCTGAATATGACCGTTTTGACCGCGCCGAGGCAGACTATTTCCTCACAGGGCGAACCGCTTGTCCAGCCTCCCAGCCCCGCCGTGCAGTAGAGCGTCAGCTCCTTCGGACTGCCGGAGGCTTTAAATCTCTCGTTCAGCGCCACGCTGAGCTGCTCCGGATTGGTCAGCCCGAGAAAATTGCTGTAAATTATGCAGTCTCCGTCCTTGATTACCTTTACCGCCTCTGCCGGTGATAAAAACTGCGGCATCTTGTTTCCTCCTGTTTACCTTATTTCTCCCAATATGGCTGCGGCTTTCCCGTGCAGAGCCTGCGCGTGAAAGCCGTTCGCGCATTTATTCAATGCATGCGGCGCCTCTGAGCAGCGCCTCGCGGTTGAGCGGGATGAGCTTCGCCTTCTTCTCGCCGAGCTTTTCCAGCAGGGCATCCAGAACCGTCTCTATCTCCACGCATTTCGCCTTGCCGAGATAAGCCCCGAGCATGATCATATTGGCGACCTTGTCATTGCCAAGCTCCGCCGCTATCTCGTTGCAGGGGATATAGTACACATTTACGTCTGTGCGCTGCACCTTGATATCGATCAGCGAGCTGTTGACGAAGATGGAGCCGCCGGGCACGACGGCGCTCTCAAACTTCTCCAGCGAGGGACGATTCATGACGACGAGCGCCGTCGGCTTGGTCACTATCGGGCTGTCTATCTCCATGTCGGAGAGCATGACGCTGCAGTTCGCCGTGCCGCCGCGCATTTCGGGACCGTAAGAGGGTATCCACGAGGTCTTTTTGCCCTCCATCATGCCTGCTGCTGCCAGAAGCTGTCCCATAAGCAGGACGCCCTGCCCGCCGAAGCCTGCAAAAATATTCTTTTCCAGCATCGCTTACGCCTCCTTCATAACGCCGAGCGGATAGTATGGGATCATGTTTTCAGCGATCCAGTCCATGGACTCCGCCGGGGATTTGCCCCAGTTGGTCGGGCAGGGAGAAAGCACCTCTACCATGGAAAAGCCCTTGCCCGCAATCTGCGTCTCAAACGCCTTTTTGATAGCCGCCTTAGTGCGGATTATGTTCGCCGTGCTGTTGAGCGCGGTGCGCTCGATATACGCGGCGCCGTTTATCGTCGCCAGCATCTCCGCCATGCGGATAGGCTCGCCGCAATGCTCCTTGCTGCGGCCGAGCGGGCTGGTGGTGGTCTTCTGTCCCACGAGCGTGGTAGGCGCCATCTGACCGCCGGTCATGCCGTAAATGGCGTTATTGATGAATATGGTGGTTATCTTCTCGCCGCGGTGCGCCGCCTGCACTATCTCCGCAGTGCCGATGGACGCCAGATCGCCGTCGCCCTGATAGGTAAATACGATGTTTTCTGGATGCACGCGCTTGTAGCCCGTCGCCACGGCGGGTGCGCGGCCGTGCGCCGCCTCGTACATATCCACGTCAAAATAGTTGTATGCAAACACCGCGCAGCCGACCGGCGCGACGCCGGCGGTCTTGTTGCGGATGCCCAGCTCCTCGATGACCTCAGCCACCATGCGGTGCACTATGCCGTGACCGCAGCCGGGGCAATAATGAAAAGGTACGTCCGTCAGAACGGAAGTTCTCTTGAATATCGTCGCCATGCTTATGCCCTCCTCATCTTCATGATACGCTCCGCGACTTCCTCAGCCGTGGGGATGATGCTGCCCGCCTTGCCCATGAACTCCACGGGCTTGTCGCCGTTGACTGCCAGACGGATATCCTCCAGAAGCTGTCCGTCGCTCATCTCAACGGTCAGCGCCGCCTTGACGCTCTTCTGCGCCGCCGCATCGTGTACCGCCTCGCTGGGGAACGGCCACAGCGTTATCGGACGAACCAGCCCGACCTTGACGCCCTGCTCGCCAAGCAGCCTTACCGCCGCCTTGCAGACACGCGCCACGGTGCCGTAGGCACAGAGGATGAACTCGGCGTCCTCCGTATTGTACAGCTCTACCATCTTCTCTTTCTTTTGGATAACCTCATAGCGCGCATGCAGGCGGTCAACCAGCACGTCGAGATCCTCAGTTTCGATGTACAGCGAATTGAGCACGGCGCGCGGCTTCTTGCCGTTGGGATCATAGCCTGTGGCTGCCCACGGCTTTTCCGGCAGGACGGGATTGGGGTTTTCCTTCAGCTCGACCGGCTCCATCATTTGTCCGATAAGTCCGTCGGCAAGGATGATGACCGGCGTGCGGTATTCGTCCGCAACGTCAAACGCCTTGGGCATGAGGTCTACGGTCTCCTGAATGGACGATGGCGCATACACCACCGCGTGGTAGTCGCCGTGTCCGCCGCCCTTTACCGCCTGGAAATAGTCGCCCTGCGACGCCTGGATGTTTCCGAGTCCGGGTCCGCCGCGCATCATGTTGACGATGACGCAGGGTATCTCAGCCGCGGCGCAGGTGGATATGCCCTCCTGCTTGAGGCTTATTCCGGGGCTGGAGGAAGAAGTCATGACTCTGGCTCCGGCGCCGCCGGCGCCGTACACCATGTTTATCGCCGCCAGCTCGCTCTCCGACTGCAAAAAGCAGCCGCCGACCTGCGGCATGCGCGCGGACATATACTCCGGTATGTCGTTCTGCGGCGTTATCGGGTAGCCGAAAAAGTATCTGCAGCCCGCCTGTATGGCCGCTTCGGCAATGGCTTCACAGCCTTTCATCAGTTTAAGAGACATATGACTTTCCTCCTTATTTCTCGATCTCTATCGCTACATCCGGACAGGTGCGCGCACACGCGGTACAGGCGACGCACGCCTCCTGATCCACGACTTCCGCCGGATAGTAGCCCTTGACGTTCAGATGCGATTTGGAGATAGCCAGCACAGACTTGGGACATGCGCGCACGCACAGCCCGCAGCCCTTGCACTGGTCCGCTAAAACAATTACCTTTACCATGGCTCTTCCTCACTTTCATAAACTATATTGCAAAAATGACTTACAAACCCTCTTTTAAGAACTTGTCCCAGCTGCGGTGCATCATGATCTCTATCGGATACGCTCTGCCGATATACTCCCGCTCCAGCCCGTTTTCCTCGGCGTGCCTCTCGAACTCCGCCAGCAGCTCCGCCTCCGCGCAGGTGCCCCAGACGGGCACGCCCGTCATCTGCGAAAGCTCCCGCACCACTTCATAGCCCCTGAGCAGATGCTCCAGCCCGGTCTGCCCCGCCAGATTGGAATTATTCACCAGTCCGGTGACGCTGAGACGCGATACCGCCTCGATCTTTCTCATGAGCGACTTGGTCAGCGCCGCATCCGCGGCAAGCGGCCGCATGGGATTAACGACCAGCAGGACGTTCAGCTCCTCCGGCGGCACGGCGTCGAAATGCCCCTTGTACTGCCCGAGCGCGACCGCGCCGATATTGTCGCCGCCGACATCGAAAATCACGTTGCCCTCGCCGGGCGCAAACGCCGCGTACACACGCGGAGAAATGGACATTATTTCTATTTTCTTCAGCGCATACGGAGGAGATATCAGCTCGACGCCCGCCTTATACAGCACATCGCCGCGCTCGCTCGTGCGAAAATAGGGGTTCACCACATCCAGATCCACCAGCGTGCAGCTGCCCTGCCGGGCAAAATCCACCGCCATATTCAGCGCCAGCTCGCTCTTTCCGCTGCCGAAATTGCCGACAAGCACCCAATATTTTCTCAGATTAACTCCTCCTTTCGACAAGTTGTCTGACAAATGCTTATTGTTGTCTGACTTTGCTTTTATCTTATCATTTTTTTCACTAAAAGTCAATCGCTTCTTTCCTCCTTGCATGTTAATTAAGTATAAATAAAGTTTGACATTTGTTTCCAAATCATTCATTATTATTACAGCTTTATCTTTATGAAAAGGAGAATAACAGATGTCAAAAACATCAAACAAGGCGCTCCCCGTCGTCATCGCCTGCATTTTCGTGCAGCTCTGCATGGGCATTTTATACCTGTGGAGCGTTTTCCGCTCGCCGGTGGTCGAGTTTTACTCCTGGAACAACGCCTCCGCCAATATGGTATCGTCGTATATGATGATGGCGTTCATGTCCGCGCATGTCATCGGCGGCTTTATTCAGGACAAGACGCATCCGCGTCTCGTCGCCGCCGCCGGCTGCTGCATGTTCTGCGGCGGGATATTCCTCACCTCTCTGCTCTCCTCCGCCAATATCGGGCTTTTGTACCTGACCTATTGCGTCGTCGGCGGACTCG
The DNA here is from genome assembly GCA_017453985.1 of Clostridia bacterium. GTDB lineage: Bacteria > Bacillota > Clostridia > Oscillospirales > Butyricicoccaceae > RGIG3726. The sequence continues at coordinate 36,126 of JAFTDT010000096.1, read as the reverse complement.
GCTCCGGCTTTGCCTACGTCAGCGTCGTGACCTGCATCGTCAAGTGGTTCCCGCACCGGCGCGGCTTTGCTTCCGGCATCGCCACCGCCGCCTTCGGGCTGTCCACCGTCGTGTTTGCGCCGCTGTCAAAGTGGCTGCTCGGCTCTCATACCGTGCCGCAGACCTTTCGCATACTTGCGGCGATATTTTTCGCCGTTTCGATAATCTCCTGCCTGTTTATCCGTCTGCCCTCTGAGGAATATCTCTCCGGCATAAAGCTGCCCGCAGCCAAGATCGAAAAGGCAAAGGCGCGGGACTATAATCCGGCGGAGATGCTGCGCACCTCCTCCTTTTGGTGCATCGCGCTGTTCGCCTTTCTCAGCGGCTCGACTTGGGTGATCCTCATTCCGCTGATAAAGGACCTCGGCGTGAGCCGCGGGCTTTCGGAGGCGCTGGCGGTCACTACCGTGTCGCTGACCGGCATCACCAACACCGCCGGCAGACTGATAATGTCCAATGTGTCCGACCGCATAGGGCGCGTGCGTACCACAGTAGTGCTTTCGGTGATAAACACCGCCGCGGCGGCGGGGCTGATATTGGCCGGCGGTCCGCTGTACATGATATTCGTGCTGCTTGCCGCCTTCGGCTACGGCAGCGGTCCTGCCATAACGCCCGCGCTGATGGCAGATCTTTTCGGACTCAAGTACGCGGGCACGAACATGGGCTTTATCTCTATCTGCTCCGGGCTGTCCTCCATCGTCTTTGTCAAGCTGTCCAACGCGCTGTACGCCTCCACAGACGCATATACTGCCAGCTTTATCATGGCAGCGTGCTGCGTGGCGGCGCCAATCTTCATCATGTCCGTGCTGGACCGCCGTCTGAAAACGCTCAAGCGGTAAACGAGCTGCAAAAAAAGCGTGTCGAAACTTCGACACGCTTTTTTCTATTCGCAGGCGGCGACGATATCGTTTACAAACTGCCAGTACATACTGCTGCTGCCGTCGTGGAAGCTGGTGAACACCACGATCAGCTCCAGCTCCGGCACGACGAAAATGTACTGTCCCCAGTGCCCCTGCGCAAAGAAGGCGGGATATTTTTCCTCCCCGAAGGTACGCACCCACCACTGATAGCCATAATCCGCCGAGCCGGAGGAATGCTTGAACTGCAGCGTGGTGGACGCCTCCGCCCATTCCTCCGAGATGATCTGCTGCCCCTCCCAGGCGCCTTTGTTGAGAAAGAGCCTGCCCAGCTTTGCCATATCGCAGACATTCATGGCAAAGCCGTTGCCTCCGTCGGATATGCCCTGCGCGTCCGTGCCGCAGGTCACGCTGTCCATGCCAAGCGGCTCAAAGAGATATTCCCTGCCGAAGTCGTACAGAGTGCGCCCCGTAGCCTGCTGAAAAATCGCACACAACAGATGCGTACCGGCAGTGGTGTAGCTGAACACCGTGCCCGGTTTATAAACCGCCGGACGGCTTAGCGCGAAGTCCACCCAATTTTCGGATGAGCGCCACTGCTCCCAATCGGCAGTATCGCTGATATCCAATCCGGATGTATGCGTGAGCAGATGCCATATGGTTATCTGCTTTTTATATTCGCTGCCGGACTCCAAAAGCTGGGGGAAATATTCCGATATCGGCGCGTCCACGCTCTCAATATAGCCCATATCCACGGCAATGCCGAAAATGGCGCTGGTCACGCTCTTTGAACAGGACTGTAAAGTAAAAATGCTTGTCTCGTCGTAACCTTCCTTGAAATACTCGTCAACTATCCTGTCATGCCGTATCACGACGGCAGCGCGCACGTCCGTCGGCTCCAGCGCAGCATGCAGCGACGCCAATGCCGAGGGCGACACGCCCTGCGTCTCCGGCGCGTCGTGCCGCCACTCCCAAGCAGGCTCAGGCTCAGGCTCAGGCTCGGGTTCCGGCTCGGGGACATCTTCTGGGACAGGTTCTGGCTCCGGCTCGGGTTCTGGCTCCGGCTCCGGCAAAATCGCAGGCGGCGCTTCCCCGCTTTCCTCCGGCGGTATATCCGGCGCAACCGGCGGCGCTTTCCTTCCGCATGCCGCCAGAGATAAGCAGAGCGACAGCAGCATCAGCAGCGCCGCTATCCTTTTCCAACCTCTCACCATCACCATATATCCTCCGCGGCGATATCCTCCTCCAGCGCGCGCAGCCCGCGCATCATCCTCCTCCAGCTTTCCTGCGCCTGCATGACGCTGACCTCCCTGAACCTTATGCTGTCGCCGGGTCTTTTCTGCGCGAGCAGCGGCAGGTCGGCGGAAATTACGCACGCTATCTTGGCGTAGCCGCCGATGGTCTGCCTGTCTGCCATCATGATTATCGGCTTGCCGCTCGGCACCTGCACAGAGCCCATGGCGACTCCGTCCGAGACTATATTTCCGTCATTTCCGGGGGAATATTCTATATCCCTGCCATCCAGCCGGTAGCCCATGCGGTCGCAGTCTCCGCTCAGCCTGTATTCGCTGCCGAGGAAGATATCCTTTCCCCGCTGCGAAAACATGCCGTCCTGCGGTCCCATTATAACTCTGATATCCGGCTCCGCGCTGTATCTCAGCTTTGTTTCGCGGCGAGTCATTCCGCTCATCCATGCCCGCGGAGCCTTCATGCCGATGCGGTCGCCCGTCTGCAAGGCTCTGCCCATATATCCGCCGAAGCCCGCCGCGATGCAGGTGGCGGCGCTGCCCATGACGCGCTCCGCGTCCAGCCCGCCGGCAACGGCAACATAGGCGCGAAAGCCCTCCTCCGCCGCTCCGACGGTCAGAACGCTGCCCCTGGCGGCGGCATATGCCCTGCCGGGCTTCAGCGGCGCGCCGTCCAGCGCGGCGGCAAAGCGCCCGCCCGCAAGCGCGAATATGTTGGCGCTCTCAAACTCCAGCGTGGGCCCGAGCGCGGTTATTTCCAACGCCGGCTCGTTCATATCGTTGCCGACGAGGATATTGGCGGCAAAAAGCGCATATCTGTCCATCGCGCCGCAGACCGGCACGCCTCTGCTCTGATATCCTGTGCGTCCGCCGTCCTGCACGGTGGTGAGCAGCCCCGGACTTACTACCTTCAGCATACGCTCGCCTCCAGCTCTGCAAACTCCTCCACGGACACGGGCACAAAGCGCAGCCTCATGCCCGCCCTGCAAAGCGTTTCTCCGCTCGCCGCGTCAAAAAGCCGCAGCGGCGTACGCCCAATTATGCGCCATCCGCCGGGCGAAGCGAGCGGATATATGCCCGTCTGTTTACCCGCGATGCCCACCGAACCCGCCTCTATCCGCACTCTCGGCGTTTCAAGGCGCGGGGCGGCGATGCGCTCGTCCATGCCTCCCAGATATGGAAAACCGGGCATGAAGCCCAGCATGTACACAAGATATTCCGCCGCAGAATGCAGCGCCACCACCTCCGCCTCGCTCATTCCGCAAAGCTCCGCCACCGAGGCGAGGTCGGGACCGTACTGCCCGCCGTAGCACACCGGCACGGTCAGCAGCTCGGCGCTGCTGGCTTCTGCGGCGTGCTCCGCGCAGTCCAGCCCGTTTATCCGTCCGCACAGTTCCTCATAGCTCAGCAGCAGCGGATCGTAATGCACCGTCAGGCTGCAATACGCCGGCACCAGCTCCGTAATCCCTCGCACGTCGGCGCGGCGCAGCGCATGAAGGCATCGCACGACCTCGCGGTTAAGCTCCGGCGAGATGCCGCTGCCGAAAACCATGGTCACGGCGCTGTCGCCGCAGGGACGCAGCTCGTATTTTTTCATAACAGCTCCCTCATCGCGCATATCTTCACGCCTCCGTCCTCCAGCAGTCTGCGCAGAAGTGCCGTGATCTCCACGCCGTGCGCGTTGTCGCCGTGGACGCATATGGAACCGCAGTTTATCGGCATCACCGTGCCGTCGATGCAGGTGACCGTGCCCTCGCGCACCATCTGCATCACTCTCGCGCCCACCGCCGCGCTGTCCTCTATCACCGCGCCGGACAGACTGCGCGATACCAGCGTTCCGTCGGGATTATACGCCCTGTCGGCAAAAAACTCCCCAACGAAGCGCAGTCCAGCCTCCTCTGCGGCTTCCTCCATGCGGCTTTTTGCCGGAGCAAGCACGATCAGCTCCCGGCTGTACGCCCTCGCCGCCGCGCAGACCGCCGCCGCAACGGACATATCTCTGACCGCTATATTATACAGCGCCCCATGCGGCTTGACATGCTGCAGCTCCGTCCCGGCGGCGCGGGCAAAGGCGCCCAGCGCGCCGAGCTGATACAGCACATATGCGCGTATCTCTTCCGGACTGAGCTTCATCTCTCGTCTGCCGAAGCCCATCAAATCGGGAAAGCCCGGATGCGCTCCGACGGCGACGCCGTGCTCCGCCGCAAGCCTGACCGTCTTTTCCATCACGACGGGGTCGCCGGCGTGCCAGCCGCAGGCGATATTCGCCGAGGTGATGTTTTTCAGTATCTCTCCGTCAAGTCCCAGTCTGTAAGCGCCAAAGCTCTCTCCGAGGTCGCTGTTGAGGTCTGTCTTCAGCATACCGCCGCTCCTTTCATCCGTTTTTTGCCGCCGCCTGCTCCACCGCCCCCAGCACGTTCTTCTTTTTCGCGTACAGCATGCTCAGCACCATTCGTGAGACGGCGTCGGCTATCATCACGCCCCAGATAAATCTGATATCCACCTTCATAAACCAGCCCAAAAGATAAATAAGCGGCACCCTTATCAGCCAAACGCCCGTGCCCGTGATGAACATCGGCGCCCGCTTGTGTCCGGCAGCGCGGATAAAGCCGTAATAGGTTGTAAACAGCGCCTGCGGCAGCTCTGTAAAGCTCATCAGGAAGATATAATGCTTTCCTATCTCGATGACGTCCTCCTTGTCCGTAAGCAGCCGCATAAGCTGCTCCGGCATAAGCAGCAGAAGAAGAGACACCGCCGCGCCGATTGTCCACGCTATCTTTTTCATCTCCGTAAAATACAGCTTGAACTGCTTGGAGTCTCCCATGCCTATCGCCCGCGCCGCCAGCGCGGTCGCCGTGGTGGTAAAGCCGATCATCGGTATCTGCGAAAGCGATTCCGCCTGCAGACCCTGCTGATATGCAGCATAATATACCGTGCCGTAGGAAAGTATCACTTTGCTGACCAGCACCGCCGATATCGGCCAGAACATATTTTCTCCCGCTGCGGGCAGCCCCGTCGAAAGCAGGTTTTTAACATACTCACTTTCAAGGCTGAAAAAGCGCCCTCCGCTCTTCGTTCCTCCGTAAAAGCCGCGCGGAGAATACAGCAGCGCCAGCCCCGCAAAGCAGCTGAACGCCTGAGAGACCACCGCAGCTATCGCCGCGCCGTGTATGCCCAAGCCCGCAAAGCCGCCTATGCCGAATATCAGCACATAGCCCAGCGTGATGTTGATCAGGTTCATCATTATGGCTATCAGCAGCGGCGTCTTGGTATTGCCGCGGCTGTTGAACGCCGCCGTATTGAGCGAGGTCGTCGCCGCAAACGGTATCATCCACACCGATATCCGCATGTATTCCACCGCGCGCTCTATCAGCTCTGCGTCGTCGGTAAAAAATGACATGATAGGCTGAGGCACAAGGAATATCACCACGGCGATTAGAACAGAAACCGGCACGGCGAGCAGATATGCCTGCTCCATCGTGCGGCGGCACTTGTCCAGACGGTTTTCGCCGTAATATACGGCGGCGATCATCGTGGCTCCGATGCCGACGCCCTTGAACGCCGACCACATCATATTCGTCACACGGTTGCTTATCCCCTGCGCCGATATGTCCAGCGTCAGCATGCGCCCTATCATCGCCGCCGTGACCACGCCCGCCAGAATTTGCAGCGCATTCTCCATCACCAGCGGTATCATCAGCGCCGCTATCTCTCGTCTTGTTCTGCCCTTTTCGTTCACATTCTATCTTCTCCCGTCGCAAGCAATCAAACAGCAGCCCGATGTGCATAAACATCCGGCTGCCTGCTTGTCTGCTCTGATTTACTGCTGCTTGTCCTGCTCCCTCATAGCCGCCTTGAACTGAGTTCTCGACTGTCTGAGCTCATCCAGCGTTTTTGACACCGCCGCTTCCGTGCGCTTCATGGCGTCGTCGCAATATTCGTTTGCCACGCGCATTATCTCACGCGAACGCGACTCCGCCGCGGCGACCAGCTCCGCCGCGCGCTGCCGCGCCTGCGCGGTGATCTCGTTATCGTTCACCTTCTGCTTGGCATAATCGTCCGCCTGCTTTTTCAGCGACTCATACTCGCGCTTTCCGGCGGCGATGACCTCATTGCGCTTGTCCACTATCTCCCGCGCCATCTTGAGATCGCTCGGCAGATTGGCTCGTATCTCGTCCAAAATGTCCAGCACCTTATCCCTGTCGAGAACGCAGCGTCCGTTGCCGAGGGGCATCGACCTCGCGTCCTCCACCATCTCATACAGCGTGCTTACCAATTCGTCTATCGGTGTTCCAGACATAATCAATTCTCCTTTGATATTTTATTCCGCAATGCCTCCGCCACCGGAGGAGCTACCATTCCGTCCAACGACTCGCCGCGGCGAGTCCTTTCCTTCACTGCCGTCGAGCTTACTTCCGCAAGCTGCGGCGAAGCCATGATAAATACCGTCTCCGCATCGGGGTTATGCGCGTTGTTGTACCGCGCCATCTCCATCTCGTATTCCGCATCCTCAAGGTCGCGCAGCCCCTTTACTATGGCGCAGGCTCCGACCCTCTCCGCATACTCATAGAGCATGCCGTCATAATAATCCGTCTCCACACGCGGCAGATGCGCCAGCGACTCCCGCATCAGCCTCAGCCTTTCCTCCGGAGTGAAAAGATAGCTCCTTTTATAAGCGTTCGTCATGGCTACCACTATCACCCTGTCAAACAGGGCGCACGCACGCTCCGCCAGATAAACATGACCAAGCGTGATGGGATCGAAGCTCCCGGGCACAACGGCTGTCCTCATGCTCTCACTCTCTCGCATACGTCGTAAGCTTTGTTTTTCCGTAACGGTATTCCCTGAGAAGCGCATACCCTTCCCCGGGAGGAGGCAGGACGTCGCTCACCGCGCTCTCACAAACCATTATACCACCTGTCTGCAGGATGTCAAATGCGAATATGTCATTCAGCGCATTTTTTAAGATTTCTCCCCCATAGGGCGGGTCGAGAAATATCAGCCCGAATGACGCGCTTTTCTGCCGCTTGAGAAACGCGGCTACGTCCCCCCGCACCAGCCGGCACTGTTTTTCAAACCCGCAGGTGCGGATGTTCCTCTCCGCAGCCTGCTGGGCGGCGCGGTCGTTGTCCACAAACACGCAGCTCTCCGCTCCGCGCGACACTGCCTCCAGCCCGAGCTGCCCGCCGCCGCAAAAAAGATCCAGCGCGCGTCTGCCCTCGATATCGAACTGCACGATGTTGAAAATAGCTTCCTTGACCTTCTCTCCTGTCGGACGGGTATGCTGTCCGTCAGGAGTCACCAGCCGTCTGCCCCTTGCTTTTCCCGTTATTATTCTCATTTCTTTTCTCCGTAAAGTATTTTTTTACCGCTGCCGCGACGTTCTTAGGCACCGCCTGCATCAGCTCCTCCTCGCTCGCCGCCGCAATCGCGCGCACGCTGCCAAATCGCTTCAGCAGCGCCCGTCTCCGCGTTTCGCCCACGCCGGGGATATTGTCCAGCTCCGAGCCTCTGACCGTCTTTTCGCGCACCTTGTGGTGATATTCCACCGCAAAGCGATGCACCTCCTCCTGAAGCCTGCCGACCATGGCAAATACCGCCGGCGCGGCTGTCAAGCCTATCTCCTTGCCACCTGAGGATATCAAGGCGCGCGTGCGGTGGCGGCTGTCCTTGACCATGCCGAACACCGGTATGGCAAAGCCGTATTTTTTCACCTGCTCCTCCGCGGCGGCTGCCTGCGCCGCCGCGCCGTCCACCAATATCAGATCCGGCAGCGGCAAAAAGCTCTCCGTCCCCTCCGCCGCGTGCGCAAGCCGCCTTCCGACGACCTCGCTCATCGCGCCGGTATCATCGCCGCCGCGCACCGTCTTGACCTTGAACCGCTTATATGCGCCCTTGAGCAGCTTTCCGCTTTGCAGCACCACCATCGACGCCACCGGGTCTGTGCCCGCCGTGTTGGATATATCATATGACTCTATCCGCTGCGGCGCCTTTTCCAGCGAAAGCATCTCGCGCAGCATATCCATGCTCTTTCCTGTGCGGGCTTCTCTCGCCTCGGTCTCCATCAGCTCCAGCCTGCCGTTTTCCTCCGCCAGCCTTACGCGCTCCAGCCCGCTGCCGCGCTGGGGATATTTTATGCGGCATCTGCCGTCCTTGAGCGCCGAAAGATACTGCTCCAGCGCCTCTTGCGCCTCAACGGGATGCGAGAGGCAGACCTCCTTCGGCGGAGGCGCCATGCTGCCGTAAAACTGCTTGATAAAGCTTTCAAGTATGTCCGCGGCGTCGCCCTGCTCAAAGCCGCCGAAGACCGCGGAATATTTGCCGGTCAGTATTCCGCCCATATATGACAGCACCGTGACGCAGGCGCGTGCATTAAGAAAGGCACAGGCGATCACATCCATATCTGCGCCGGTCGAGGTCTGCACGACGGTGCTGCTTTGCAGGCTGCGCACGGTCTTGAGGCGGTCGCGCAGGCTCGCAGCGCGCTCAAACTCAAGATTTTCCGCACAAGCCTCCATTTCCCTGCCAAGCCGCTGTTCCAGATCGCCGCATTTGCCCTCCAGCAGCAGACACGCCTGATGCAGCAGCTCCCCGTACTGCTCCGCAGACACCTCGCCGGTGCAGACGCCGCAGCACTTGCCGAGGTCGAGCCGCAGGCACGGTCTGTCCCTGCCGATATCGCGGGGAAATTTCCTGCCGCAGTTTGGAAACAGAAACAGCTCGCCCAAAAGGCGTATCACCGAATTGGCGCTGCCTCTGCCGCCATAAGGTCCGAAGTACACGGCGCCGTCGTTCTTCCTTTTCGACACGATACCGAAGCGGGCGTAATCCTCCCTGCCCAGCCGCAGGAATGGATACCCCTTGTCGTCCTTCAGCAGAATATTGTACTTCGGCTTATGCTTTTTTATCAGCGTGTTTTCCAGCAGCAGCGCGTCAAACTCCGTCTTGGCGAATATAGTCTCAAAATCGTCGATATGGCTGACCATCGTCCGCGTCTTGGGGCTGTGCGACGCGAGCGCGGCAAAATACTGACTCACCCGGTTGCGCAGCGCCTTTGCCTTGCCTACGTAGATTATCTCTCCGGACGAGTCCTTCATGATATAGACCCCGGGCTCCAACGGGAGCTCGTGCGCCTTTTCCCTGAGTTGTTCAAGCTTCATTATCTCACCGCTGCCGAAATATCTGCGAAAATGCGCCGCATCCGCGGCGCATCTCCGTATCTCTTTTATTCCCCGAAATTACTTGCTACCAGTTCGCATATGGCGTTGACCGCCTGTTCCTCATCCGGTCCCTCCGCAGAGATGGTGACCGTGCTGCCGCGCGTTATCCCGAGGGACAGCACGCCAAGCAGACTCTTGGCATTGACCTTGCGCTCATCCTTTTCCACCATCACGGTGCTTCTGAACTCGTTTGCCTTCTGAATAAAGAATGTCGCCGGGCGGGCATACAGCCCCACCTGATTGGTTATAGTTATCTCTTTTGAATACATAATGATCCCTCGCTTCATATATCCGCGTATGTTTGTATTCTATCAGATTTTTCTCTAAATGGCAATATATTTTTTGCGGTTATTTTATCCGGTCATCTTGCCAGCGTGACGACAGTCACTCCGTCCTCGCCTTCTCCGTACACGCCCGGTCTGAACGCCTTTACCTGCGAATGCCGCCGCAGATGAGTCCTTATCCGCTGACGCAGCACGCCGGTGCCCTTGCCGTGAATGATGGTGACCGTTTCCAGCCTGAGGCGCACCGCGTCGTCTATGAACCTGTCTACCTCCAATATCGCGTCGTCGCCGTTTTCGCCTCTCACATCCAGCTCCACGCCGCGCGCCGACGGTGCGGACGGCGCGGAAACCGACGGCTTTTCCGCCGCTGGCTTCGGTTTATCCGACTCTATCAGCTCCAGCTCCTCCACAGCCACATTGATCTTCAGTATTCCCGCCTGTACCAGCACGCTGCCGTCCTTGCCGCCGGTCTTGAGCACAGTGCCGCGCGTCCTTGTGGCGACGATCTCCACATCGTCGCCCTCTTTCAGCGGTCTGGGCAGCGGTCTTGCCTCGCGCTTCAGTTCCTGCGCCGCGACCTTTGCCGCCGCCTCGGACAGCTCTCCGCGCAGCTTTGCCCGCGCGGCATTCAGGTTCTGCTCCTGCCCGTCCTGCGCCTCTTTCCTTATCCGCTTGGCTTCCTCGATCGCCCTGTCGCCTGCCTCGCGCGCAGCGCCGATTATCTCGCTCGCCTGCCGTCTGGCAGCCTCTATCAGCTTTTCCCGCTCGCTGTTCACAGCGTCCAGCTTTCCTCTTGCCTCCGTGCGGGCGCTCTCCGCCTCGCGCAGCTTGCGCTCCGATTCCTCAAGCTGCCGTTCGAGCTGCTGGCGCTTTTCCTCCAGCTTGCTTACCACGTCCTCAAACTGCTTGTTCTGCGCACCGATATTTTCCGACGCCGCCCTGATGATGCTTTCGTCCAATCCTATCTTGCGCGATATCGCAAAGGCGTTCGACTTGCCGGGAACGCCGAATACCAGCTTGTATGTAGGCTTCAGCGTCTGCACGTCAAACTCACAGGAGGCGTTTTCCACTCCGTTCGTTTCCAGAGCGTATACCTTCAGCTCCGCATAATGAGTCGTCGCCGCCACGGTGCATCTTTTTGCGCGCAGATATTCGATTATCGCCACTGCCAGCGCCGCGCCCTCTACGGGATCGGTGCCGGCTCCCAGCTCGTCGAGCAGCACCAGCGTGCCCTGCTCCGCCACCGAAAGTATCTCCACAATGTTTTTCATATGCGAGGAAAAGGTGGAAAGCGACTGCTCTATGCTCTGCTCATCGCCTATGTCCGCCAACACCTGCCGATATATTACCACCCGGCTCTCATCCGAGGCGGGTATCTGCAGCCCGCACTGTGCCATCAGCGTTAGCAGTCCGAGCGTCTTGATGCTGACGGTCTTGCCTCCGGTGTTGGGACCGGTGATTATCACCGTATCGCATTTTCCGCCGATCATGAAGCTGACCGGCACCACGGTATCCTTATTCAGCAGCGGATGGCGTGCGCGGATCAGTTCCGTGCGCCCGCGCTCGTCCAGCTTGGGACGCAGCGCCTTCATCTTATACGCCAGCTTGCCCTTGGCGAAGATGACGTCCAGCTCGCAGAGGATCTCGTAATCCTGCGCGATCGCGCCCGAAAACTGTGCCACCTGCGCGGAGAGAGAAAACAATATCTTTTCTATCTCCGCCTGCTCCTTGCCCATCAGCACTCTGATGCTGTTGTTCAGCTCCACCACCGACGCCGGCTCGATAAAAAGCGTCGCGCCGCTCGAGCTCATGTCGTGCACCAGTCCGCCGAAGCTGCCGCGGTATTCCGCCTTTACCGGCACGACGAACCTACCGTTGCGCTGGGTGATGATATTGTCCTGCAGCATCTTGGAATAGCTCTGCGAGGTGACGATCTTGTTAAGCACGTCCCGCACCTTTGACGAGGCGGTGCGTATCTGCCGCCGTATCTGATACAGCTCCTGACTGGCGCTGTCGCTTATCTCCTCCTCGGAGACTATTGCTGCCGTGATGCTGTCCTCAAGATATTTATTGCCGGATATGCGGCTGAAATATTCGTCTATCCCCAGCGTGCTGTCGTCGCTCTTTTCCTGACGGTAGGCGCGGGTCAGCCGCGCGCTCCTGAGCAGCGCCGACACCGTCAGCAGCTCGCCGGGATTAAGAAGCCCGCCTTTTTCGGCGCGCTCCAGCAGCGCGGAGATATCCTTCAGCCCGCTGAACGGCGGGCTGCCGTGCAAGCCGATCAGCTTTACAGCCTCCTCCGTCTGTTCCTGCAACTTGTTGCACTCAAAGAGCGTTTCCGCAGGACGCAGCGCCATGCACTGCTCCTTTGCCCGGTCGCTGACCGCCTGCTCGGTGAGCATAGTCAGCACCTTGGGCAGCTCAAGTGTATTCAATGATTTTTCTGTAAGCTCCATTTTCATTCCTCTAACGTTCTGTAAAATTCCAATGTTTTAAATCTGCGCTCCAGCTTGGACAGCAGATATTTTTCGCAGGCGAATGCCAGCGTTTCCAGCTCGGCATCCGGCAGCGAAAACGAAAGCAGCCTCTTCAGCTCGCAGGACGCTACGTAGCGGGCGGCGGCAAGCGCCGAGCCGCCCAGCGGGACGGAAAGAGCGCCCGGCGACGCGCAGCCGGCACAGACGACCGTGCCGGATGCAAGCTCCAGTCCGGCGTCCCGCGGTTCCCCGCCGCAGACACGGCATCTGCCGAGCTGCGGCATATAACCGGACTGCGCCATATAGCGCAGCTCAAACGCCGCCTTGGTTTTCTTCACACCGTGCACGCCCTCGGAAAGCGCATACAGACAGTTCAGCGCCAGCCGCAGCACCTCCGCGCCGGTTCCCCGATCCTCCTCCGCCTCCGTGCCCAGCACCTCGGCAAAGTAGGATGCCGCCGCCATCTTTTCTATATCCCTGCCCAAGCCGGAAAAAAGCTCCAGCGTGTTCGCCTCGTCGAGAGTATACCTGCCGCGATTTTCAAAAAGGGACATCTCCGAATAGGCAAAAAGCGCGCTTGCGCTAATGAGTCTGCTTCCGCGCCGCCGCGCTCCGCGGGCGTTTACGGTGAGCTTGCCCGCCGTATCCGTCAGCACCGTCAGTATCTTGTCCGACTCCTTATAATCGACGCTCCTTATCACCAGTCCGTTCACCTGAAGGTACATCACGACCGCCTCCGGCTTTATAAAAGTTATATGCCTGCACCAGTCCCGTCATTTTGAAAAGCCGCCATGCCCGGTCCTCTTTCATATTATCACCTCTGCTTTAGCTTGCGGCGCCGAAGCGGGCGATAACCGAGACAATTTATTCCTTTGCGGCGTTATTCCTGCCTGTATCCGAAATTTCTCACCTGTGCGGGATTGTTTCGCCAGTCCTCCTTGACCTTTACCCACAGCTCCAGAAACACCTTGCCGCCGATAAGCTCCTCCAGCTCCGTACGCGCCTGCGCGCCGATGAGCTTGAGCATGCCGCCGCCCTTGCCGATGATGATGCCCTTGTGCGTCTTTCGCTCGCAATATATCACCGCGCCGATATCCGTGACGCCGTTTTCGCGGCGCTCCAGCGTCTCTATCTCGATGGCGACGCCGTGCGGCACCTCCTTGTCCAGCGCGCCCAGCATCTTTTCGCGTATTATCTCCGCAATCTGCTGGCGCAGCGGCTGGTCGGAGCGCATATCGTCCGGGTAGAGCTGCGGCGAATCAATGCACATTTTTCTGAGCTGCCCCTTGAGTATGTCCGTACCGTCGCCTTTTTTTGCCGAGAGCGGTATCACCGCCTCGAACTCATGCGCCTGTGAATAAAGCGCGATGATCTCCAGCAGCTTTTCCTTGTCCTCCAGCACGTCTATCTTGTTTATCAGCAGTATGGCGGGTATTTCCAGCTCGCGTATGCGGTCTATCAGGATCTGCTCCGGCACTCCGATGCGCGCCACCGGCTCCACCAGCAGTATCACCGCGTCAACGTCCGCCACCGTGGTGTTTATCACGTCCACCATATAGTCTCCGAGTCGGTTTTTCGGCTTGTGCAGTCCCGGCGTGTCCACGAACACAAGCTGATATCCGTCCTCATTCAGTATGCCGGTTATGCGGCTGCGCGTGGTCTGCGGCTTGTCCGAAACAATGGCTATCTTGCTGCCACAAAGCGTGTTCAGCAGCGTGGACTTGCCCGCGTTCGGTCTGCCCACCATGGAAAATATCCCTGTTTTTATCATATCCATTTTTATCCCTCTTTTGCCAGACCGAGCACGGTCATTATCCGCTCCTCCTGCGCGCGCATGCGCGCCTTTTCCTCTCCCTCATGGTCAAAGCCGAGCAGATGCAGCATGCTGTGTACCGTCAGATAGGCGCATTCGCGCTCAAAGCCGTGCCCGTATTCCTCAGCCTGCGCCCGTGCCCGCTGCACGGATATCACGATATCGCCCAGCGGCACGGCGTCCTCCTGCGGGTCTGCCTCCTGTACGGCGTCAAAGCGTGTCTCCCCCTCCGCAAACATCTGCATTGGAAAGGAAAGCACGTCCGTGGCGCGGTCTATGCCGCGCTGCTCCGCATTTATCTCCCGAATGCCGGCGTCGTCTGTGATATTGATGTACACATAGGCGTCAAAGCCGTAGCCGAACGCTTCGAACGCCGCCCTCGCCGCCCGGCGCATCAGCGCCTCCGAGTCCCTGTCCCGCAGCGCGCGCCTGCCCGTCAGCTTAACCTTTAGCCTTGACATATTTTACCTTCTTTTCCTTTTCGCGGACGGCGCTGCGCTTTTCATATGCCGCCACTATCTTCGCCACCAGCTCGTGACGCACGACGTCACGGTAATCCAGCATGCACACGGAGATATCCTTTATATTCCGCACGACCTCCACGGCTTCCTTCAGTCCGCTCTTTTTACCGCGCGGCAGGTCTATCTGCGTGATGTCGCCCGTCACCACCACCTTGGAGCCGAAGCCTATTCTGGTCAGAAACATCTTCATCTGCTCGCTGGTGGTATTCTGCGCCTCGTCCAATATGATGAAGGCGTCGTCCAGCGTGCGCCCTCGCATATAGGCGAGCGGCGCCACCTCGATATTCCCGCGCTCCAGATAACGGTGATACGCCTCTGCGCCCATGGTGTCGAAAAGCGCGTCGTACAGCGGGCGCAGGTACGGGTCTACCTTATTTTGCAGGTCGCCGGGCAAAAAGCCCAGCTTTTCTCCCGCCTCCACGGCGGGGCGGGTCAGGATGATGCGGTTGACCGTCTTTTCCCGAAACGCCGCCACCGCGCACGCTACCGCCAGATACGTCTTGCCGGTGCCGGCAGGTCCGATGCCGAAGGTGACGGTATTCGCCCGTATGTCATCCACGTATTTCTGCTGTCCGGCGGTCTTTGCCTTGATAGGCTTGCCGCGGGTGTTCACGCAGATGACTCCCTGCCCTATCTGCTCTATCTTGTCCTGCTGTCCGTCTCCGACCAGCGATATCACGTAATTCACGCTCTGCTGCGTGACCTGCTCGCCGCGCGCCGCCAGCTTCAGCAGCGCCTCCACCGCCGAGCGCGCCGTCATGACCTGCTCCGGCTCGCCGCTTATCTTCAGCTCTGTATCCCGGTTTATGATGCTCACGCCGTAATGCTCCGAGAGCAGCCGGATATTTTCGTCGAGCGAGCCGAAGAGGTTTATCAATTGTTCTATTCTCTCTACGTTAATCGTTTGTTCCATATTCTCCGTTTTTCCCAATCGGGACCTCCGTTCCTGTAGTTTCTATACATTCCGCTTTTATTATTCCCACATATGCGCCCGCAGACTCTGCCAGCTCAAAGCTGCATGAAACGACCTCGGTCTTTGTTTCTCCAGACTCCCACACGCTCTTCATCCTCTCCTCCATGAACGCCGCTGCCAGCTCCGCATCCACCTCGCAGGGCACAGTCTCCGCCTCCTCGTAAAGCTCTGTCACCCAAGCTATCGGGAAGCGGAAGTTCTCGTTTACGGTGAAATGCTCCTTCCTCTCGCTTTTATAATAACACGCAAACGGCGCATTTTCAATGAAATATAAATTAATTCGCCGTTTTCCTATTATCAAAGCGTATCTTTTCTTGCTTTTTCCCGTTTTGTCCAGCCTCTGTGCCTCGGCGGGCATCTTGCAGGTGTACGTATGCCAAGTCCGCACATCCGCCTCGGCTGAGGCGTGCACATAGCGCACCTCTCCCTGTGTGCTGACCATCGTCCCCTCCGCTATCACGTCGCCCGGCATGATCACCTGCCCCACCTGCACCTTTGACGTCCCGTTCATCACCCGCAGGCGCGCTATCACTCCGGCTCGGTCTGCAACAATGTCGCACGGCTCATCCTGCGGCACCATGTCCGGCGCTTCGCCCTTTTCCCTGACGGTGACCTCTGCGTGAGTACCGCGCACGTTCACGGAGATATACGCCAAGCGGTCGGTCTGCAGCAGCACCGTGTTCCTGAGCTGCACCGTGTCTATGGCGGCTGTCCGCGCCCCGGTGCACAATCCGTTTTCGGCAAGCATGGACAGCACCTCAAGCTGACTCATGCGCTCGCAGCCCCGCACCTCTATCGTCCATATAAAGCCCGACAGCACCCATATGCACGCCGCGCAAAGAAGCGCCCCTGCCCACAGTGCGTATCTGCAAAACAGCCGCCGCGTCTTGAAGGGCAGTCCGCGCTTGCCGCAGACTCTTATGCGGCACATGCTCTTCCCCGCCCAGCGGCGCAGCCGAAAAAATCCGTCCGTGCTGACGCTGGCGCAGACGCTTTCAGGCGATACGCGCACTACGTCCCAAAAGGGTATGTCGTGCGCCGCGCAGATATTAAGCAGCCGTTCCACCGCCGCGCCGGTGATCTCTATCCTCACGCTGCCGCGGAAGTAATTGAGTATTTTCAGCAGCATATATTTCTCCTATCTGATAAATTCCACGGCGGCTATCTCTCCGCGTATCCGAAGCTGTGTTTTGTTCATCGCCACCAGCTCCAGCCCGCTGCCCGATATTTTCACCGTCTGGCGTTTTGCCGCAACCTTGATGCATTCTTCCGAATAGTCGATTATCCCGCGATGGCGCTCCATCAGCACCTCGCCGCCCCCGATATCCAGCCGCGGCAGACCGAGCAGGACGTCTTCCGGCAGGTCCATCAGCTCCGCCGTCATCTTTACCGCCTCGGAAAAGCTTATTTTTCGCTTTTCTCTCATTATCATCACTCCGTATTTTATTGAATATATATTTTTATATCTCGCCCGCATAATGATATATATTCCCGCGAAAGGAGCCTCCATGACAGTAAAAAGACTCAGGCGGCGCATCATGCGCCTTTTGACATACAGCGCGATAATGCTTTTTGCTCTCGGACTCATAGCCTTCGGCAAAGAAACCTCCGCTGCGGCGACGGAGGGACTGCGGCTCTGCGCCTCGGTGCTGCTGCCTTCGCTCTTTCCGTTCTTTGTGATATCCTCGCTGGCGGTGCAGACCGGGCTTGCCGGATATGCCGGGCGCGTGTTTGAAAAGCCGATGCGTCTGCTGTTCAATGTGCCCGGCGTCTGCGCTCCCGCCTTTGTACTGGGGCTGGTCGGCGGCTATCCCGTCGGCGCGCGCACCGCGATAAGCCTCTATGAGCAGCACCTCTGCACTAAGGAGCAGACGGAGCGGCTGCTGGCGTTCTGCAACAACTCCGGTCCCGCCTTTATTCTCGGCGCGGTCGGCACCGCCATTTTCGGCGGTACTGCCGCCGGCGTGCTGCTCTATCTTTCGCATATCGCGGCGTCAGTCGCCGTCGGCGTCGTCTTTCGCTTTCGCGGCAGCTCCTCGCGCGGCACGGCGGCAGCCTGCAAATACGCCGTGCACGCCGTTTCACTGAAGCAAGCCTTCAGCAAGGCGATCGTCTCCTCCTTTGCCGCCGTTCTCAATATCTGCGCCTTTGTAATTTTCTTCGCCGTCACCATCCGTCTGCTGTTTCTTACCGGCGTGATACCCGCCGCCGCGTCGCTGCTCGGCACGCTCATCTCCCCATTAGGACTGGACACGGCGTATGCAGAGCGGCTGATAAGCGGACTTTTCGAGGTCACCTCCGGCATCAGCGGTCTTGCCGACGCCCGCGCCAGTGCCGGAGCCAAGCTCTCTGCCGCCGCCTTCATGCTCGGCTGGGCGGGGCTTTCCGTACACTGTCAGGTGCTGAACTTCATCGGCGACAGCGGACTGAACGCGGCGCCATATATCATCGGCAAGCTGCTGCACGGCTTTTTATCCATGGGCTTTGCCTATGCCGGCTTTTATTTCTTTCCCTTTGACGTGCAGGCGTCTAAAATGCTGAGCGCCCGCATAAGCGCCATCGCGGAGCTGGACGCGCCGCGCCTGCTGCTCGTTTCCGTTTCTGCCGCGGCGGCTGTCTGGGCGATTTTTTTACTTCTTTCGCGCATTTTATATTGTAAAATAAAAAAAGACAGGTTATAATTGTGATGATCGAGGTGAGTCTATGCTTTATGATAAAAACATACGCAAGATATGCGCCTTCTGCTTCTTCGGGCAGGATTTTTCTCAGGATGCGATACTGTGTTCAAAATGCGGTCCCGTATCGCCGGAGCATCATTGCCGTCGGTTCAAATATGATCCGCTGCGCCGCCGCCCCGCCGCCCCCGCGGCGCTCAAAACCGACTTCAGCAAAGCGGATTTTGATCTCAACGCCGAATAGCTGTATATTTGCAGATTTCCCGCTCATTTACATGAGCGGGAATTGACATTTTTGCGGAAATTTAATATAATTTTCCACATAAAGTAAGGAGGTATGCTGATGTCACGCTTTTTTGAAAATATTATTCCCCGCTCACATATCATGCGGCGCAGCATGGAGATATACGGTCAGCACGTCGAATACGAGCTTGCTGCCGAGGACATGATCATCGACGGCAAGGACGGCGGCGCCGCCTTTGCCTTTTTCTGCTGGTCATATATACGCAGAGACGTGCCGGACAGTATCAGCCGTCCGGTGCTCTTTGCCTTCAACGGCGGACCTACCGCCAGCAGCACGTGGCTGCATCTCGGCTTCTACGGACCGCGCATACTCCGGTTGCAGCCGGACGGTATGCCTCCCTCCGCGCCGCCTTATGAGCTGCGGGATAATCCGGACTGTCTGCTCGACATATGCGACCTCGTGCTGATCGACCCCGTAAACACCGGCTTTTCCCGTCTGCTCGATGAAAAATACGCCGGCGAGTTCACCGGCGACCATCAGGACGCGCATTCCGTTTCGCTTTTTATCCGCGCTTGGCTGCAAAAGCACGGACGCGCCGCATCACCGAAGTTTTTTTCCGGCGAGAGCTTCGGCTCCACCAGAGCCTCCCTGCTGGCGTGGTATCTCAAGGATCTTCAGCCCGTATGCGGAATTGTTCACATAGGGCCTGGTTACAGCAGCGACAGCGAGGCGCTGCGCACCTTCAAGGATCTGCCGCCCGCCGCTGCGACCCACTGGTACTATAACGATGCTCCTGACAAGGGCAGCCTGTCCGACTTTTTAGCCGAGTGTTATGACTTCATGTACGGTGAATACGTCTCCGCCATGTACCGCGGCACTCAGCTTCCACAGGAAGAAAGGGCGAAAATTGCTGCAAAGCTTGAATACTTTACAGGTCTTTCCGCTCAATATTATTTAGAGCACGGGCTGCTGGTATCACGCGCAGATTTCCGCAATATGCGTCTTGCCGGCAAGGGGCTGAAGCTCGGCAGCTACGATTCCCGCTTTACCCTGCCGCTCTCCGAGGACGCCGACCCATTTGCCGCCGCCTACGACCCGCCGATGGCAGGCTGCCGCGAGGCATATTTTGCCGAGATCGGACTGGATATGCCGCGCCGCTACCGCGCCGGCTCATACGAGGACGACCCTGACTGGAGCTGGTTTTACAGCGCCTCCCCCGGCATCGTCGGCATGGGCGACTACGGCATTTCCATGGCTGGAGCTGCCGCCGGCGCCTTCAAGGCGAACCCCAACATGCGCTTTTTCTTCGGCACCGGCGTCTATGATACCGTGGCTACGATCGAGAACACGCGCTATTCCGTGACGCATACGGATATCCCGATAAGCTGCGTGGTTTTGAAGGAATACGAGTCCGGGCACGCGGTATATGCCGACGACGCCTCCCGCGCACTGCTGGCAAAGGATGTGCGCGCCTTTATCACGGACACGCTGAAGCAAAATCTGTAAAAATCGCAAAAAATATCGGAGCGGACTGTTTTCCGCTCCGATGCTTTTTGTCTGCTGCTTTTCAGCGTCCGCTGCCGCCGCGGACGAACTCCGGATTGAAGGCATAAAAATTGCGCGAATCCAGATTGTCCTGAACGACACCCAGAGCTTCGCCAAATCTTTGGAAATGCACTATCTCGCGCTCGCGCAGGAACTTTATCGGCTCCAGCACGTCCGGGTCGTCGCAGAGACGAATGATGTTGTCATAGGTAGTGCGCGCCTTCTGCTCGGCGCCCATATCCTCCGTGAGATCGGTTATGGCGTCGCCCTTGGACTGGAAATACATCGCCGTAAAGGGCACGCCTGCCGCGCTGACCGGATATATGCCTGCGGTGTGGTCTACGAAATAGGCGTCAAAGCCGCTCTGCTTTATCTGCTCGATGCTCATATTCCTCACGAGCTGGAAAACTATCGCCGATATCATCTCTGCATGCGCCATCTCCTCGGTGCCGATATCGGTCAATATGCCCTTTACCTTGTCATATGGCATGCTGTAACGCTGGCTGAGATATCTGTTCGACGCCGCCAGCTCGCCGTCAGGTCCGCCGAGCTGGGTGATTATCATTTTCGCCAGCTTGGGGTTGGGCGTCTTTATCTTCACCGGAAACTGAAGCTTTTTCTCATATATCCACATAGATCATGCCTCCCCTTCCCACGGCCACGGGCCGCTTATCCAGTCCCACATGCCAATTCTGTCGGCGCCGGACGCCGGCGTGAGCGGTCCGTATTCCTGCTCATACGACTTTCTCAGCGTCGCCGCCATGTTCTTATGCTGTGTAAAATATTCGAGCGCCTTGGGGTTTTGCGGATGCAGATCGAGATAAAGCGCCGCCTCATGTGCCGCAAAATCCGCCATTTGCAGCTTTTTCAGCATCATTTCCCGTCTATCCATTGACGCGCCCTCCGATCCACGGTTTGTCGAGATCCGCAAAGATCGTCCCGCGGACAAAGCCGTATTCGAGCTGGTACACGTTTTCCCATCTCTGATCGGGAACATACGACATCGCCAGCACCTGCTGCCCGGGATCGACAGGAGGCATCGGCGGCCACCTGCCGCAATTGTTCTGCATATCCATAGTCGATTGTCCTTTACTAATGATTTTTCGGGATATAGTCCCGCATTCTCAGTATACGTGAGCGGCGCGAAGGTGTGACTGGGCGCGGCGGCAGGCGCGGCACGCAAAAAAAGCAAGCCCGCAGGCTTGCTTTTTTTGTATTGCGATCGCTTTTGCGCGTCGCGTTTTTACACTGTCCACGCCTGAAGCGTGAGTTTCATTATTGTTATCCAGTCTACTGCGTTCACAAACTTGCTCCACTCTTCTTTGACCGCAGTATCCTTGGTTTCCGGACTCGTCATGTCTGCCAGCAGCACCCAGAGATTGTACGTTTTATCGTTCAACTTAATTTTGAAAGCAGAATCGGAAGGCTTTGCATCTTCTTCAGTCGAAGCCTGCAGCGTCCAACGCATAATGCTTATCCAATCAATTGCGTTCATTTTGCCGTCAAGATTTACGTCGCCCGGAGTGACGAAGGCGTATTCCTTGCCGTCGATGCTGAGCTTTATAAAGCCGGGTCCCAGCGCCTGCACATCAATATGCACCTTGCCGTCAAGCTCCTCTACGCTTATCTGCAAGACCGGATTGACGCCGCCGGCATCGCTTCGAAGCAGCTTTATTTCGCGCCCGCCAATCTCGCTCTGAAGCAGCTGCTCTCCCTTATCTGTATAGATATAAAACTCCATATCCTTCAGCAGTGCCAGAACCGCGTTTGCCGTATCCTCGCTGTACGGTATCAGCTCGCCGTCCGAGAGCGCCACAAGCGCACTGCCGGTATCCGTCGAGTCGTAGCCGTCCTCGGTCGGCTCACCGGTAGCTTCGTGATCCATGCCCTTCCAGCGCAGTATCTTGTGTACCTCGAACTCTATCGGCGCTTCGCCCTCCTCGGCGGCGGGCAGCGCCAGCGTCAGCTTGCCGAGCGTGAGCTTTTCAATCGTCTTGGTCTCACGACTCAGCTCCTCATGGCAGATAACGCAATAAATCACTTCATCATAACTGCCTTCCGAGGCATAGGTCGCCGGGACTTCATTCTCCCGCACTGCCTCGCCGGGGGTATGCGCGGCGGGGATAACGACGCTGCCGCGGTCGGTTATCTCCTCCGTACACGCCTCGTCGCGGAACCATCTGCCGCAGAGAGTGCAGGCGTAATACTCCGTATTGCCGTTCTCCGTGCAGCTCGGCTCCGCAGCGGGAATATGCACCACATCATGACTGTGCAGGCTCCACTTGGCATACAGCGTAATGTCGCCCTCAGTCAGCACCTGAGAAAAATCATACTCCGTCGTCAGCGCCTCGTCCGTGTACCAGCCGACGAAGTCCCAGCCCTCGCGCACGGGGTCGTCGGGTCTTGCGGCGCTCTCGCCGTGGTAGATGCGCTGCTCCTCCACGTCGGAGCCGCCGTTCGTCTCGAAAATAACGCTGTAAACCTTCAGCCGGAAGGAGGCGTATACCTCAACATGCTCATCCGGCATGTCGACCCTCAGCCATTTTCCGCTGTCCACAAAATGAGTGTAGTTGAACGTACGACCGCTTGCGGTGATGCTTTCGATGCGCTCCAGCATATAGCCCTCATTCGGGGTGATGGTTACGTTGACGATTTCTCCCCATTCCGCCGTCTTGCGGTCGGCGGTGAGCGTTCCGTTGCCGTCGGTGCGGAGCGTTACGGAATATATGCCGTCCGGCAGCGGCTTAAAGGTGACGTATACGACGACGTTGCCGTACGGCATCTTAAAGCCGGATTCCTCATTAAAAGAGCCTTCTGCCGCAGCCCCAAACATCCACTTCAGCTCGTCCACCTCATACCCCGGCTCCGGCTCGGGGTAGACGTACACTATTTCGCCCGGCGCCGCGCTGCCGGCAGAAAGCGTCGCCGTGCCATGCTCCATGGGAGCCAGCGTTATCGTATACGCATTCACGTCCTTCCAGCGGGCGTATATCGTGGTATTGTCGGTGATGGGCGTGGAAAAGTCAAAGTCCGCCTCGCTCCAGAGGTCGGCTATCCAGCCGAGGAACTCATATCCCTCGCGTATCGGGTCGGCTGGACGCTCCGCCGTCTCGCCGTTCAGCACGAGCTGGTCATCTATCTCCGTGCCGCCGCCGGTGTCGAAGCTCACGGTGCAGATTGAGGGTCGAATATTGAACGTCTCGCTGTAAAGCGTGGTATCGTCCAGTCCGTAGTCATGAAATCCGTAGATGACAATGACGCGGACGCTGTAATGACTGTACGCACTCTTTAAGAAGAGGCTGCTGCCGGTCTGTTCTCTGTCCTCCACGCCGGCGATTATCCATCTAAAGCGTACCTTGCCCGCTTCCAGCGCGGCGGCAAAGAGGCGGCTCTGCGCTGCCATCGCCTCCACGTCCACGGTCAGATTGGCGCCGGTGAGGGGGGCGCTGTCCTCCGTCATCACCACCTCCGGGAAGGGCGCCCATATCGCCGTCACCGTCGTGTCGCCGGTTATCTCGATGGCTTCGCCCGGCTCGCCCAAATCCCAGCCGGAAAACTGCGTGCCGTAGCCGTGGAAATGATAGGAGTAGGAGTCCGCCCACTCGAAGGTCGGCAGGGTATACAGCTCTCCTTTGACCACCGTCTGCTCGGTGAGACCGTTTCCGCCCTCTCCCGCGGAGAGCGTCACCCTCCACTTGGGAGCGCTTGCGGGCGTGTGCCACTTGGCATATATATGCGTGATTTTGTTTACCGGCGCGCTGAAGTCATAGGGCGTGGAAGACGATGAGCTGATATACCAGTTATCGAAGTAATAGCCCTCGCGCACAGGGTCGGCGGGACGCGGCACGGTCTCGCCGGCATAGACGTACTGCTGCGTAACCTGCTCTCCATACAGGTGGAAGTACACCAGATATTTCTGAGCCTCCAGCCAATAGGCATGGAGCGTCATATCGCCGGGCACCGTTATCGTGCTGCCGGCGGAATAGTATTCGCTGTGCTGCACGCCGTCGTCGTCTGTCCAGTAGGCGAGCCATTTGTAAAACACCTGATGCGTCGGCGCGGTAAAGGGATTTTGCGGCAGGGTATACCGCTCTCCCTTGTTTGCCGTGCGGATAAAGCTGCTGCCGCTGCCGCCGTTGGGCGCAAAGCGCAGGGTGCAAGGCACCGGCTCCGGCGGTATGTTCTGCCACCGCGCCTTGACGGTCACGTTGTCCGTCGGCTTGACCTCGGCGCCGGGGAAGAAAAGCTTCTGCCCGTAGGTAACCTTGACGCCGCTCTCGATATACCACGCATAAAACCGCTTGCCCGCCGGTGGGGTAAAGCCGCACTCCGGCAGGGTATAGTAGTCTCCGGGAGTTATGGACGCCGGACTCATGCTGCCCGTGCCGCCGTCGGCGTTAAAGCTGATGTTGAAAGTATACGTAGGGTGATACAGCGTGAACGGGTTGCTGCTGATATACTCCGTTTCGGTATAATACGCGCGTATCCGCCATGTGCCGAGATAATCCGCATGGTACCCGAAACTCTTGTAAACATAGCCTTCGTCGCTATAGTACCCGGATATGCTTTGGCTGCCGTCCGTCTTGACAAACTCCACCTTGTACCTCTTGCGATTTCCGTTCCAAGTATAGTACGGCTCAAAATTGATATCTGCTCTGACCTCTTTAGAATAATTCGGATGCAGCGCGACACTGTCGGGAGCCGTGGTGAAAAAAAGCGACGCACGCGTCAGGCGGAATGTGGCGCTCTCGATATATTCCGTCTCGGTGTAATATGCGCGTATCTGCCACGTGCCGAGATAATCCGCATGGTACCCGAAACTCTTGTAAACATAGCCTTCGTCGCTATAGTACCCGGATATGCTTTGGCTGCCGTCCGTCTTGACAAACTCCACCTTGTACCTCTTACGATTTCCGTTCCAAGTATAGTACGGCTCAAAATTGATATCTGCTCTGACCTCTTTAGAATAATTCGGATGCAGCGCCATGCTATCCGGCTGCGAGGTGAAGGCGATGGCGTCCATCGGCTCCGCCGGCTCGCCTCCCGGTGCGAGCGCCTCCGGCTCCGCCGCAAGCGGGATATGCGTCCCTGCCACAACCTCTGCCGCCTCCGGCTCCGCTGCGTGCAGCGGCGCTGCCGACATCATGCCTGCCGCCATGATAACGGCAAGCATGAGACTTAATAATCTTTTTGTCATTTTCATTACGCAATTCCTTCCTTTCATAATCCAACCTCTTTTCATGGATATTTTGACTCTGCTTTTTTCGGTACATGCTGCGCGCCCCTCCGCGCCTTGCTCATGCGGATTTCCACCCTCTCGTCGCTTTTAAGCCTTTCACCCTTATGTCATTGTTATTAATTATAACAGTTGCCGCGGCGTTTGTATATCACCCAAAAGTACCATTTTTTGAAAAAACCGAAGAAGTTTTACGTCTTGTACTCATCTTATGAAAACAGCCTCCGTAAAGACAGAGGCTTCTTCGCGCCGCTTATTCCTGCAATATCCCGGCGTCTTCAACGCCGTCTATTGCCAGCAGCCGCTTTACCATCGTCTCGGCGCTCATCTTCATTCCGGCAGTGCTGAGAGACATGGTGATACTTGCGGTGCCGCCGACGGGAATGCTCTGGCTGACGGTCAGCACATTGGCGTCTGCCTTTGCCACGCCGTTGAGGAACATGGACAGCACGCCCGCACGGTCGCGCAGCACTGCGCGCAGAGTGATTATATCTTCCCGATACTGTCTGCCGTAAAGCTGCACCTTGTCCTTATACCGGTAATACACGCTGCGGCTTATGCCGACGCGGCGCACCGCCTCGCTGATATTTTTCGCCTTGCCCTGCTGCAAAAGCTGGCGCGCTCGATACGCACGCAAAAGTCCCTGCGGCAAAACGCTTTCTTCCACTATGTAATACTTTTTCTTATCCATATTACTCTCCTCAGGCTTTCAAAAAATGGTCAGAGCGGTGAAAACGAGTTTAACAAAATTGGTTTATATAAGTTTTTGATACGCTAAGGAGAGAGGCGCGGAGCCTCTCTCCTTTTTTCTTTAAATCAGTATTCTATCGCCGGAGTCCAATAGCTGTTGCCGTAGATATCCGTCAGCCGATATGTCACGCTGACGCTGTCCGCCTCTATCTGCCTGTTTGCCAGCCGCAGTCCGTCCGCGCCGACCGTAATGGATGCGCCGAGGGTATAGCTGTCCGACCACGAGCCGTCATAATCGTAATAATCGCAGAGGAGCTCTATCACGTCGCCCTGCTCGATGGCGATATTGCCCTTGGCTTGCGTTTCCGTCTCGCCGTTGCTGTAAAGCGGATAAGCGCCGGTGATCGCGCCGTCGGGATTTGCGCTGTCAAAAACCACGCAGAGATTTACCAGCTCGCCGTTCAGCAGCGCCGGAATGCGTCCCACCGTTGTCCAGCTCCCGTCGCTGTTCTCCGTGTCGGAAACGAGGTAGTAGGCTACGGTCTTGCCGTTGACCGTCAGCCACGTGCCGTCATACTCCAGCAGCAGGTCGTCGCCCGCCCACTCGAAGGTGTTGTCCAGTCCGAGGTCGATATAGCCCTCGCCGTCATCCACGAATACGTTCAGCTCGACCGTCTGGATAAGCGCCCATTCCTCCTCGGTGAGCGCAAGCACGTTTTTACCGTTTTTATTGGTGACGGTTATCCTGCCGGGATCGATATAGTTTGAAGCCAGCTTCTGCGCCGATGATGCGACCAGCTCCGTATCCACCCAGCCGTAGCCCGCAGGCATGCTGCGTCCGCTGAAGGCGCTGAGCAGGCTGAGGATATCCCCCGCGCCGATGCTGCCGCCGGAGGAAGCCGCACCGGAGCTGTTGGTAAAGCTGCCAAGCAGCGCGCCGAGCGGCGACGCCGAGGAGGATGAGCCGGAGGAGGTGCTGCCGTATGCGCCGAGCAGCGTGCCGAGCAGGTCGCCCGCACCGCCGCCGGACGACGGATATTGCGAGGAGGACGCCGCTATCTGCCCGCCGTAGCCGAGACTGGCAAAGCTCTGGATGCACTTGGTATACTCCGCATCCATGCCGAGGCTTTTATACTCTGACACAGCGCCGTTCATCGAGCTGAGCGACTCATACGGGAAATATATGCTTATGCCGTAGCTGTTGCTGATATTGGTCTTGTTGTACTTGATGCAGCCCTTGAGCGCCTGCGCCAGCGCGTTGGACTCCTTGGTGCCGATACGCTGAGCGAGGTCAACCAAATCGACTTGATTTATTTTGCTGCTGCGCGCAAACTGCCGCGCGCCGGCGCGGGCATTGGACACCCGCTGATAATCGTCGCCCTGCAGCAGCTCGTTGGTCGAGACGGCAAAGCTGCGGAAGGCGTCCGGCACGGTGCCCTGAAGCTCCACAAGGTCTACCACGGAGAGCGTCACCTGCGAATTACGCGCCGCCGCCAGACTCGCCTCCACAAAATCGTCGATGATGAGCTTAGAAAGCTCCACCGTCGGTATGGAGGTGTTTTTGGAAAGCTCGGTGAGCCAGCCGGTGTAATGCCAGCCGGTGCCCGGCTCTGTCTCCTCCGAGGCGATGAGATAATCGGCATAATTGTTGCAGACCAGCGCCGTTTCCAGCGTAGCCATCAGGCAGGTATCAAAGCCTATGGCGTCGAACACGCAGTCCGCATTTTTCAGCGCGGAATCGATCTTCGCCAGCGTCATGGAGCCGCCGCCGCGCTTTTCATCATAGCCGTAGCCGGACAGCGAGCCGCCGCCGTGGTCCCAGAAGATGAGCATATTGCGGTCTGCGGGATAATTCTTTTTGCAGTATTTGATAAAATCGGTCAGGTTCTCCGGATCGGTCATGGACGCCGTGCCGACGTCCTGCTCCAAGACCCTGACGCCGCCGTTTTCCACCTTGTATATCTGATTTACGGAGCTGGAAATGACGCTGTTTTTCCACGCCTTGCATCCGCCGGTCTCGACGATGACGTTGACCTTATCGGAGATGGTCGCCTTGAGCATTTCGTTGAGGTCGCTCGTCGCCATGCCGTACTTGGACTCAAGATCGGTGCCGCACATATAGATCATTACGGTCACGGTATCTCTGCCGCCGCCGAGGGGGACGACCCGCTTTTCCCGCGCCCGCGAGGACACGGTGAGGTCGGCGCCGCCCTGATCCTGCTCCGCGCCGGAATTTGGCGTGATGGTGGTGCCGCCGTTGTAATTGTTGCCGCCGCTGTTGCCGCTTTCGCTGCCGTACTGCTGCTGTCCGCCGCTCTGGTCGATATCTACGTTTCCTCCCCCGCCGCCGAACAGACCGGAGCGCGAGATGAAGAATATCGCAACGATGGCGAGAATAATAAGCAGCAGACTGCTCCTGCCGCTGCGGCGCGTGGCCGTGGTATTTGACGTATTTCCCGTCTGCGGAATTATTCCGCCCAGCGGGCGGCTGTTCTGCGTGCCGGAGCCTTCACGCGGCGCGCCTGCTCCCGGTCTCCCGCCGGAGCCGACGGGACGCGAGCCGGTATCTACGCGATTGCCCTTGCCGACGGAAGCGGAGCCGGACTCCACCTTTTTGTCCCTGCTGTGAGGACGGTTTCCCTTTTCCATTTTTCACTACCTCTTTTGCCGTTTTAATATGCTTTTATTATACATTTCCGCAAACAAAGTTTCAACATCTTTTGTTCAATTAATTATATTTTTTCCGGGACTTGCAACAGACAAATACGCGCGGCATAACATGCAGTATGTTGATTTACGGAGGGGATCGCATTGTTTTCCGCTGCATGGTTTTTTGTCGTCAACGCTCTTTTTCTCATTCTGAGGATAGCCCCGTCCGGCTCTTTTCCAAAGCCGCTCTCCGCCGCTGAGGAAAGCGAGGCGCTGACGCGCATGGCTGCGGGCGATCTCTCCGCGCGCGACCGCCTGATCGAGCATAATCTGCGCCTTGTGGCGCATGTGGTAAAGAAATATTACGCCTCGCACGAGGATCAGGACGACCTGATATCCATCGGCACGATAGGGCTGATCAAGGGCATATCCTCCTTTGACGCCTCGAAAAATATACGGCTTGCCACCTATGCCGCAAAATGCATCGAAAACGAAATACTCATGTATTTTCGTTCCTTGAAAAAGCAGTCGCTGGAAATATCGCTCTCCGAGCCGATAGACAGCGACAAGGACGGCAACGCACTTTCCCTGCTCGATATCATTAGCTGCGATGAGGATATGCTGGAGGAAATAGATATCAGCGACCGCAAGCGGCTGATCTATAAATACATAAGCGAGCGGCTCGACGATCGGGAGCGCGAGATAATCATACTGCGCTACGGGCTTTTTGACCTGCAGCCGCTGACTCAGCGCGAAATCGCCGCCAAATGCGGCATATCACGCTCTTATGTGTCGCGCATTGAGAAAAAAGCCGTGAAAAAGCTGCGCGAAGCCTTTGACGGCGACTTTTGATTTCCATTTTTGCTTGTTTTTTTCTCGTATCGCATGTCCGCGGCGAGAAAAAATAATCGTGAGACTGATGACAGGAGGAAGTTGAATGTATAAAAAATGGATAGTGCTGCCAATTTTAGCGGCGCTGCTGCTTGCAGCGGCATGCGGCTGCAGCTCCATGACTACAGACACAGAATCTGCGCGCGGCGACAAAGCTGATATGCAGAACGCCGGCTCCGACATGAACGGAAGCACGGATGGCGGCGACGGCGAGCTCAACATCCAGCATCTTGCGGCGCTCCTCGGCATGCGCAGTACAGAGCTGGACTCGGTATTTTCCAAGTCCGACGCCGACAACAAGGAAAGCAGCGACGGCAGCCGAGTCTATACGCACAAGATGATGGGCGGCGACGCCAGAATATCCTTTGAGAGCGACGGCGACGACATGATCGACAAGATAACCGTATCCGTCGATAAGAAAAATGTGGAACGCTGGAAAAACGAGCTGAACGAAAAGTTCGGGACTGGCAAGGGCACTGCCGACAACGTATGGAGCCAGGATAATTCCAGCATTCGGATCACCGAATACGGCGATAACGCTGTGATAACGATCACGCACAATACCTGACTCGGATTTTAAGGACAGCCGATCATGCACAAAAAGCGCCGCAGGCTTATAAGCCCGCGGCGCTTGATTTTGATATCACATTACTGGATCATATCCGCAAAGGTGAAGTCCTCGGAGGTAGAAATGAGCACTCCGGTGATTTTCTTCGCGTCATAGGCGCAGCCCTTCATAGTCCAAGCGATTATGCCGGAAGCGGCGTCATCGCAGAATATCTTCTCCAGCTCCGCCAGCCGGGCGATGGAATCCTCAAAGGACTCCGCCGCCTGAAGTTCCTCGTATTTATTGTCAAAAGCTTCGTTATAGTAGCCGTTATCCTCGTGATCGAGACCGTCGCGGCGATACCAGTTGGAGGCGCGCTGTCCCCAGTTGGGCGCTCTGAAGCCCCAGCTCATGTGGAACACATCCCAGTAGCCGGTGATCCACTTCTCGCGCATCTGCTGCACCGCCAGCGGATTGACCGTGGACTCTATGCCGAGGTGGGTCTTGAGCATGTTCTGGAACGCCTGCAGAACCAGCAGGCTCTCGGCGCTGTCAACCGCCAGCAGATACAGCGCCGGCACCTGAGAAGCATCGCTCAGCCCCAGCTCCTGCAGCGCGATCGCCAGCTCTTCCTTCGCCTTATTAATATCGCCGTTTACGTCCCATGCGGTGTACGGATACATCTCATGTATGGTCTTGCCGTCCACACCCGGCTCATTTGGCATGATGACACGGAACGCCGGCTCGCTGACGGAGTCCATGACGCTGACCATCGCGTTGCGGTCGATTACATAGTTTATTGCGCGACGGAAATGCACATTCGCCATGCAGAAGCCCGCCTCGGTGTTCTCGCCGGGATTGCCGTTGAAATACAGATGGTTGTAGGTGCCGCCGGTCTTTTCGACCGTGAAGCCCGCCTCCTCAAGCTGACGCTGATGCGACTGCGTATTGACCGGCATCAGATCCAGCTCGCCGGCAAGCATCATATCCACGCCAGCGGCATCGGAAGCTCCGACTATGCCGTAAATTCCGTCCAGATGAACCTCATCCGCATTCCAGTAATTGGGATTTTTGGTAAAGGTGATGGACGCCTCGCGCTTCCACTCCGTCACGGTGAAGGGACCGTTTGTCATAAGCTGAGACATCTCGGCGCCGTAATTGCCGGGACCGCCCGCCGCCTTGTCGGCAGCCTCGTTGATCGGCAGCCATGCCAGACCGCGGCTCAGGTTGTACAGCATATTGTTATCACGCTTTTCCAGATTGAGCACAAGGGTATAATCATCCGGACACTCCACGCCGACCTCGTCGGCGCCGCACTCGCCCCTGCTGAACGCCTCGCCGTTCTTCAGAATATAACCGGTGGTTATGTAATTGGTGGGCGCGGCAGGATCCAGCATGCGGATAAATGCATATTTAAAATCCTTTGCCGTCAACGGAGAGCCGTCGCTCCATTTGCTCTGACGCAGATGGAAGGTATAGGTCAAGCCGTCGTCGGATATCTCCCACGTCTCGGCAATGCCGGGCACTATCTCGCCGCCCTTATCGCGCAGCAGACCCTCATTGGTCATCAGCAGCGCCGTGGTGACCGCGCTGTCGCCGCTCATCTGCGGGTCGAGCGAGGTGATATCCCATTCCACACCATAGCGCAAAATCTTCGGTGCGGCAGGCGTGTTATCCGTATTATTGCTGCTGTTGTTATTATTGTTACTGCTATTAGTGCTGTTATTGTTTTGCTGCTGATTATTGCCGCTGTTATTATTATTGCTTGAAGCGTCATTATTGCAGCCCGCAAACAAAGCGAGACACAGCGCCAATGCAAGAAGCAATGCCAGATATTTTTTCACTGTCTATTCCCCTTTCTTCATTCCGCTTAATCAAATTGCTGCCGTTTCCAATAAAAAACGCGCCCGGTAACGCAATATCCCGAAGCATCATTCCCCTACGTGTTATAATTATTCATATTTTACCTTGCATTCAATATTCAGGTCAAGCTTTTCGTCCTGACATAGCGCAACAAATTTGCGCATATTTTTTAGTGCATATCCTACAAGCTTCCGGTATTTAATGCGGATCAATGTATAAAAAGACTCCTTTTACCGCTTTTCGGCAAAAGGAGCCCTTTGCAATAAAGATGTATTTAGGTTAAATATTATTTACCACTTTTGCGCAACGGCTGCAAAGCGTGGGATGCTCCGCATTGCTTCCGACAGTCTTATCAAACGTCCAGCACCGCTCGCACTTTTCGCCGTCCGCCTTCTCGACCGTGACGAACACGCCCGCGCTGCGCTCGCATGCCGTGCCCGCGCTGCCCTCCGAGATCTCTACGCCGGACACGATAAGAACGGTCTTCAGCATGTCCGCCCATGTGTTCAGCCAGTCAAGCTTATCCGCTTCACAGCTAAGCTTTACCTTAGCTTCAAGCGGCTTGCCGATCAGCTTTGCGGCGCGTGCCGCCTCCAGCGAGGCATTTATTTCCTCGCGCAAGGTGATCAGCCTGTTCCATTCCTCCATCTCCGCCGCGCCAAGCGCATATTCGACAAAAGGCTTGTGGATATCGTTGAACACAATGTTTGCCTGCTCGTCGCCGCTCCTGTGCGGCATCGCCTGCCATACCTCGTCGGCGGTGAAGGGCAGTATCGGCGCCAGCATGCGCACAAGACTGTCAAGTATGATGAACATCGCGCTCTGCGCACTGCGGCGGCTGACGCTGTCTCTGCCGTCGCAATACAGCCGGTCTTTGATGATATCCAGATAGAAATTGGACATATCCACCACGCAGAAATTGTTCACCGCGTGCGACACGACGTGATATTCAAAGCTCTCGTATCCCTCCGTCACCTTTTCGATCAGCGCGTTGAGCCTCGTCACCGCCCATTTGTCCAGCGGCAGCATGTCCGCCGGGCTGACAAGCTCATTCGGATCAAAATCGCTGATATTGCCGAGGATATAGCGGCAGGTGTTCCTTATCTTCAGATACGTCTGCGAAAGCTGCTTGAAGATAGCGTCGGAAACGCGCACGTCAACGCGATAGTCGCTGGACGCGACCCACAGGCGCAGCACATCCGCACCGTATTTTTCGATTATCTCCTCCGGAGCGACGGAATTGCCAAGGGACTTGTGCATTGCCTTGCCCTCGCCGTCCACGACCCAGCCGTGGGTAATGACCGTCTTATACGGCGCCGTGCTGATCCCCTTCGAGCCGACGGCGACCAGCAGAGAGGACTGGAACCAGCCGCGGTACTGGTCTGCGCCTTCAAGATAGATATCAACAGGCCATTCGTCTGGGTTGCCCTTTTCCTGCGAGGCGATGCTGGTTGCGCCGGAGTCGAACCAGCCGTCCAGCGTATCCTGCTCCTTGAAGAAATGCGTGCCGCCGCAATGCGGACATCTGAAGCCCTGCGGCAGAATATCCGCCGCCTCTCTTATGTACCATGCGTTTGAGCCTTCGCGCCCAAAAAGCGCCGCCGTCGCCTCCACTGTCTCCTCGGTGCAGACCGGTTTTTTGCAGTCCTCGCAGTAAAATACCGGTATCGGCAGTCCCCAGTGACGCTGACGGGAGATGCACCAGTCGGCGCGCTCCTTTATCATGCTGCTTATACGCTCCTTGCCCCACTCGGGCAGCCAGCGCACCTTTTCACAGGCGGCAACGCTCTCGTCCTTGAAGGATTCCACCGAGCAGAACCACTGCGGCGTGGCGCGGAAGATTATCGGGTTTTTGCAGCGCCAGCAGTGCGGGTATGAATGCATCAGCGTCTCCTTGGCAAACAAGCTGCCGGTTTTCTGCAGATGCTCTATGATCGCCGTATTTGACTCGTCGTATTTCATGCCGGCAAAGGGTCCTGCCAGCTCTGTCTGAATGCCCTTGTCGTCCACGGGCACGATCATCTCGATATTGTAATTGCGCCCGGTCATATAGTCCTCCACGCCGAAGCCCGGAGCCGTATGCACGCAGCCGCTGCCGCTGTCCATGGTGACATAATCGGCGTTTACAAGCAGGCTCTCGCGGTCGAGGAAGGGGTGCGCCGCCGTCATGTATTCAAACTCGGAGCCTTTGAGACTGCCGACGATCTCCCAGCTTTCCACGCCGCCCGCCTTCATTACCGCCTCCGTCAACGCCTCCGCCATGATGAGTATTTCGCCGGAGGGCAGCTTTGCCAGCACATAATCCTCTGCGGCGTTCAGGGCGATCGCCTGATTGCCGGGCAGCGTCCACGGCGTCGTCGTCCAGATGAGAACGTACATCTTCGACACGTCGCCGAAGGCTGCCAGCTTGCCCTTATCGTCCTTCACCGCAAACTTTACGAAGATGGACTCGCACGGCTCGTCCTTATACTCTATCTCCGCCTCCGCCAGCGCCGTTTCGTCATGGGCGCACCAATACACGGGCTTGAGTCCCTTGTAGATATAGCCCTTCTTATACATCTCGCCAAATATCCTTACCTCCTCCGCTTCAAAGGCAGGATCCATGGTCAGGTACGGATGCTCCCAGTCCGCCAGCACGCCCAGACGGATAAACTGCCCCATCTGAATATCGACGAACTTCTGCGCAAAGGCATGGCAGGCATCACGGAACTCCGGTATGCTCATGCGCTTGCGGTCGAGCTTGTTCTGCTTGATGATCGCGCTCTCTATCGGCATGCCGTGATTGTCCCAGCCCGGAACATAGGGCGTGAGATAGCCGGTCATCGCCTTGTAGCGGTTGATGAAATCCTTCAGCACCTTGTTCATCGCGGTGCCCATATGTATGCTGCCGTTGCTGAACGGAGGTCCGTCGTGCAGCACGTGCTTGGGCTTGCCCGCATTCTTTTCCATCAGTCTTTTATAGATATTCTCGGCGCTCCACCGCTTTAAAAACTCCGGCTCGCGCTGAGGCAGTCCCGCCCGCATAGGAAACTCCGTCTGCGGCAGATTGAGCGTTTTATTATAATCCTGTGCCATTAAACCAAACTCCTAACATTCAATTATCGTCGTCCGCTTCCTCTTTGAAGTTTTTCCCAAACCTCAAATCGGAAAAATCGAACCGCGGCTTGGGCGTGCGCGTCCCGTCACCGTATATCTTGCCGGTATCGCTTTTTTCCTCATAATCACGATCCGGCTCCTCGCGCCTGCTGTGGCTCTTTTCCAAATCTATCTCAAAGTATTTTGTTTCCATTTTATCGCCGGCCCCGGGCTCCGCCCGCTCCGGCTGAATAATTCGCTTTGTGTCCTCTTCTTCCTTTTCCGGCGCGGCCGGGAACGGTCCGTCGGCGGTCACTTCCTCCGGCAGATTTATCTCAAAGCTCTCCGCGGAGTTCTTATGCACCTCCGCCTTTGCCTCCGGCGGCTGATAGCTGCCCGCCATTATCTCCTCGACAATGCGGATATTATCCTGCAAAAGCCCCTTGATTTTTGCCGCGTATTCGGCGGAAACGCGCTTTGCCTCTCTGAGCTTCGTCTCCTCCTTCTCCTGCTCCTCCTGCATGCCCGCTACGTTCTGCCGAGCCTTGCTCTGCGCGCCGGACAGTATCTTCTTCGCCTCTTCCTGCGCGTTTTCAACGGTCTCCTTTGCCGTTTTCTGGGCGAGATAAAGCGCCTTCCGCATGTCCTCGTCAACCGTGCGGTACTCCTCTATTTTATCTACGAGCACGCGCATCTTCGCCTTGAGCGCAGCATTCTCCTTATACAGCGACGTGTAATCGTCGAGCACCTCGTCCAAAAACTTGTCGATCTGCTCCATGTCATATCCGCCGAACATTGCCTTTTCAAATTTTTTGTCCTGTATCTCCTGCGGAGTAAGCATCTTCATCCTCCTCTGTAAATCAAGGTAATCTGAACTAAGGTCGGCGTGCGCCGACCGTGTCGTTTCATGTTCAATATACAAGCCTCTTGAGTATCGTCAGCGCAAGATATGCCGCCAGAAACGATATATCCAGCGGAAAATCGCGCACCGCGGGTATCCTGTTCAGCAGCTTTCTGAACGGAGCTGTTACAGGCTCTGTGCATCGCTGCAGAAAGGAATGCAGCTTCGTACCGTAGAGCTGCGGTATCCATGAGGCTATCGCCGCCAGCAGCATGATATACTGCAGCAGCGTCAGCAGCCACCAAATGATCTGCCTCATTCAGCCGGTATCTCTCTGCGCGTCATATGTAGAGCCCGTTGTTTTCCAGCTCGTCTATAAGATCGCCCAGTATGTCCACATTGTACGGCGTGATGATGAAGGTGCTGTTGGCGACCTTCT